>NZ_JBFBJL010000048.1:0-71962 GCF_040686075.1 Streptomyces sp. NPDC086519 | reverse complement strand
TGCAGTGTCCGCGGTAACACTCCGTGTCGCATCGCCATGACCATCTTGATGACGCCGGCCACTCCGGCGGCGGCCTGCGCGTGCCCGATGTTCGATTTCAGTGAGCCCAGCCACAGGGGCTGCTCACGATCCTGCCCGTAGGTGGCCAGCACCGCCTGCGCCTCGATCGGGTCGCCCAGTGCCGTGCCCGTGCCGTGCGCCTCCACCGCGTCCACATCGGCCGGGGCCAGTCCCGCGGCGTCCAGTGCCCGGCGGATGACGCGTTGCTGCGACGGGCCGTTGGGGGCGGTGAGGCCGTTGGAGGCGCCGTCCTGGTTGACGGCGCTGCCGCGCACCACCGCCAGTACCCGGTGCCCCAGCCGTTCCGCGTCCGACAGGCGCTCCACCAGCAGCACGCCCACGCCCTCCGCCCAGCCCGTGCCGTCCGCTGCTGCGGCGAAGGACTTGCAGCGGCCGTCCGGAGCCAGGCCCCGTTGCCGGGAGAACTCCACGAACGACTCGGGTCCGGACATCACCGTCACGCCGCCGGCGAGCGCCATCGAGCACTCCCCGGCCCGCAGCGCCTGGACGGCCAGGTGCAGGGCGACCAGCGACGACGAGCACGCCGTGTCCACCGTCACCGCGGGGCCCTCGAAGCCGAGCACGTAGGACACGCGGCCCGACGCCACGCTGGCCGACGTCCCGGTCATGAGGTGGCCTTCGAGATCGCCGGTGGCGCCGGCACCGTAGCTCTGGTGCATCATTCCGGTGAAGACGCCGACGTTCTTGCCGCGCAGGGCGGTCGGGTCGATGCCGGCCCGTTCGAACGCCTCCCATGACGTTTCGAGGAGCAGCCGCTGCTGCGGGTCCATCGCCAGGGCCTCGCGCGGGGAGATGCCGAAGAAACCCGCGTCGAAGTCGCCCGCGTCGCGCAGGAAACCGCCCTCGCGGACGTAGCTGGTGCCGGGGTGGTCGGGGTCCGGGTCGAAGAGGTTGTCCAGGTCCCAGCCCCGGTCCGTCGGGAAGGGACCTGTGCCCTCGCCGCCGGCCCGTACCAGCTCCCACAGGTCCTCCGGGGAGGCGACACCACCCGGCAGGCGGCAGGCCATGCCCACGAGGACGACGGGGTCGTCGGCCGTGCGCGGGAGTGGGGCGGTGCCGGCCGGTGCGGTGCCGGCCGGGGTGGTGCCGCCGTACAGTTCACGGCGCAGCAGGCCGGCCAGGGCCTGCGGGGTGGGGTGGTCGAAGGCGGAGGTGGCGGGGAGGCGGAGTCCGGTGGCCTCGGTGAGGCGGTTGCGCAGTTCGACCACGGTGACCGAGGTCAGGCCCAGGTCGGTGAAGGGGCGTCCGGGCTGGACGGCCTGCCTGCCGGTCAGGCCGAGCAGGTCGGCGAGCTGGTCGCGGACCAGGTCGGTGAGGAGCCGGTCGCGGTCGGCGTCCGGAACGTCGGCGAGGCGCTCGCGCAGGGCGTTCGTGACGGCCTCGTCCGCGGTGGCGGTCCGGGCCGGCACATCGATCAGGTCGTGCAGGAGTGGTGAGCCGGGAGCGGCGGACGGGTCGAGCTTCATCACGACGAGCTGGGCGTCGTCCACGGTGAGGGCGGTGTCCAGGGCGGCCATCGCCTGCTGCTCGGTGAGCGCACCGCTCGTCGCACCGCTCGCCGTGTCACCCTCGCCCTCCCAGGGGCCCCAGGCGAGGGACCGGGCCGGGACACCCTGGACGCGCAGGTTCTGGGCGTAGGCGTCGAGGAATGCGGCCGAAGCGGCCTCGGTGGTCTCGCCGGCCGCGCCCAGCAGGCCCTTGGTCGAAGAGGACAGCACGAAGGCGGTGAGGGCGGCGTCGCGGGTGAGGTCGTGCAGGGTGCGGACCTCGGCGGCCACGCGGGTCTCGGAGGGCTCGTCCACGGCGTCCCAGGCGTGGACGACCAGGGTCAGGGGAGAGGGAGCCTTGGCCAGCGCTCGCTTGAGTTTCGCGCGGTCGTCGAGGTCGGCCTCCGCGAGCCGGACCTCCGTGCCCTGCCGGGTGAGCCAGGCGCGCAGGCCGGCCGCTCCGGCGCCCTGTCCGGGCGGGGTGATCAGCAGCAGGCTGCGGGCGCCGTGGGCGGTGGCGAGGTGGCGGGCGATCGCCGTGCCGCGCCGGGTGTCGGCTCCGGTGACGACGGCGGTGCCCGCGCGGGCGAAGGCTTGATCAGGCTGCGCGACCGTGTCCGTCGCGGCGTCGAGGGTCACGCGTTCCAACCGGGGCAGCAGGACGACACCGTCGCGGACGGCGCTCTGCGGTTCACCGGACGCCACCGTGGCGGCCAGGGCGGCCGTGGCCGCGTCGTCGGCCACGTCGTCCGCGACATCCAGGTCCACGACGGCGACGCGGCCGGGGTGGGCGGCCTGGAGGGAGCGGACCAGGCCCCACAGCGCCGCCTGGCCGAGGTCCCGCACCGTCTCGCCCGGGTGGGTGGCCACGGCGCCGCGGGTGAGCACGACCAGCCGGGGGCCGGCCGGGTCGGCGGACGTGAGCCAGGGTTCGGCCGTACGCAGGAAGTCGTCGACGCTCGTGCCCGCGGGGGCCGGCAGCAGGGCCACGGAGGGCGTGCCGCCGGTCAGGTCGGTGCCGGAGGCCCGGAGGTGGTCGGCGAGGGCGGTGCCGGGGTCACCGAGGAGCGTCCAGTGGCCGCCGGCCGGCGCGGGCGCGGACGGCTGGGGAACCCAGTGGGTGCGGAAAAGGGTGTCGTGGTGGGCGTTGCCGACCGCGCGGAGCCGGGCGGGACCGTCCAGGAGCCGGTGCCGGGTGACCTTACCGGTGGCCGTGCGCGGGATGCGCTCGATCTCGTACAGCTCCTCGGGGACCTTGAAGTACGAGAGCCTCTCGCGGCACAGGGAGAGCGCCTGAGCCGGGTCGAAGCCGCCGGGGGCGGGGACGACGAAGGCGACCGGCACTTCGCCGAAGACGTCGTGCGGCTTGCCGGCCACGGCGGCGTCGGCGACGCCGGGGACCTGGCGCAGCACGTCCTCCACCTCGCCGGGGTGGATGTTCTCCCCGGCGCGGATGATGAGTTCCTTGAGCCGTCCGGTGACGGTCAGGTAGCCGGCGCGGTCGCGGACGGCGAGGTCACCGGTGTGGAACCAGCCGTCGCGCAGCGCCTCGGCGGTGGCGTCGGGCTGGTCGTGGTAGCCGGCCATGATGTTCGGGCCGCGCACCCAGACCTCGCCCTCGGTGCCGTCGGGCACGTCGAGGCCGGTGCGGTGGTCGACGACCCGCACCGCGAGGCCCGGCACGGGAAGACCGCAGGAGCCTTCGACGCGGGCACCGGTCGGCCAGTTGATGGCGATGGAACCGGAGGTCTCGGTGGAGCCGTAGGCGTCGATGAGGGGGGCGTCGAAGGTCTCCTCGGCGGAGCGGCGCAGCGCGGCGCTGAAGACGGCGCCGCCGACCAGGCCGACCCGCAGTCGGGGCGCGGTGAAACCCGGGGCCCGCGCGGCGCGGACGAGATAGTGGTAGAGCGTGGGGACACCGGCGATGACCGTGGACCGGTCCTGTTCCCACAGGTCGAGTACGTCGTCGGCGGAGTGGCCGTCGGTGATGCGGGCGGTGGCTCCGACGGCCGTCACGGCCAGCACGCAGACGATGTGGGACAGGCTGTGGAACAGCGGCAGCGGCCACAGCACCCGGTCCTCGGCGGTGAGGCCGAGCGCGGGGACGTAGGCGGCGGCGACCGACCACAGGCAGTTGCGCTGGGTGGCGAGGACGCCTTTGGGGCTGCTGGTGGTGCCGGAGGTGAAGAGCATCCAGGCGACGTCGTCGAGCCCCTGGTCGTCGCGGGCCGGGGTGGCGGGCTCGGTGGTGGCGAAGTGCTCGTAGGCGAGGCACCCGGCGGGGACGGGTCCGTCACCGTCCACCACGATCACGGTCAGCGGGCCGGTGCGGGGGGCCAGCCGGCGCACCGCGGGCACGTGGGCGGCGTCGGTGATGACGACGCGGCTGCCGCTGACGGTGAGCAGGTGCTCCAGCTCCGCAGCGGAGAGGTGCGGGTTGACCGGGACGCCGATGCCGCCGGCGCGGACGACCGCGAAGTAGCTCTCCACCGTCTCGACCCGGTTGCCGAGAAACATCGCCACCCGGTCACCGGGCAGCAGGCCCAGTCCGGCGAGGTGCCCGGCGAGGCGGCGGGTACGGGCTTCCAGACCGGCGTAGCTGACGGCGCGCCGGGCGTCGAGGTAGGCGGTCCTGTCGCCGAAGCGCCTGCTCTGTTCGGTGAGGAGTTCGTGGACCGGGCGGATCAACTCGGCACGCAGCATGCTGTCTCCACACTCCCGTTTGCTGAGGTACGCGTGCCGCTGCGGCAGCTTCGGCCACGTCCAGCTTCACCCGCGCCGGGCGTCGGGGATCCCCTGAATCTCCCCCCTCAACTCCCCTTACTTGTGAGCCGCGGGGCTTTCTCCGCGGTGTGCGGCGGAACGTCGTTGGTAGGTTCGCCGCACTTCCGGAGGGAGGGGCCGATGCGCACGTCGCAGGCGGATGTCCTGATCGTCGGGTACGGGCCCGTGGGCCAGGTGTTGTCGGTACTGCTGGCCCAGCGGGGCCGGCGCGTGACGGTGGTCGAGCGGTGGGAAGCCCCCTACACGCTGCCGCGGGCGACCAGTTTCGACGGCGAGACGGCGAGGACGCTGGCGGCGCTGGGGGTGGGCGACGCGTTCGCGGAGATCGGACTGCCGGCCGACGCCTACGACTGGCGCAACGCCGACGGCGCGTCGCTGCTCCGCGTCGAGCTCGCGCGGCGGGGCGCGCACGGCTGGCCGGAGACGACGACCATGCACCAGCCCGCCCTGGAGGAGGCACTGTCCGCCCGCGCGCGGCGGCTGCCGGGGATCGAGGTGGTGCGCGGATGCACGGTGACGGAGCTGTCCGACGACGGGAACCGGGTGGAGGTGACGGCGGCCGACGCGGCGGGGCGGGAGCGGCGGTGGACGGCGTCGTGGGTCGTCGGGTGCGACGGCGCGAACAGTTTCGTACGGGAGCGGCTGCGGGTGCGGTGGAACGACCTGGGCTTCTCCTACGACTGGCTGCTGTGTGACGTGACGCTGGACGTGCCGAGGAAGTTCTCGCCGCTCAACGTGCAGTTCTGCGATCCCGCGCGGCCGACGACGGCGGTGGGCAGCGGACCCGGCCGCAGGCGCTGGGAGTTCATGCGGCTGCCCGGGGAGAGCGTGGCCGAGCTGAACCGGGAGGAGACGGCGTGGCGGCTGCTGGCGCCGTTCGACGTGACCCCGGCCAACGCCACGCTGCGGCGGCACAGCGTCTACCGCTTCCAGGCGGCCTGGGCCGAGGAGTGGCGGCGCGGCCGGGTGCTGCTCGCGGGGGACGCGGCCCACCTGATGCCGCCGTTCACCGGCCAGGGCATGTGCGCGGGCGTCCGGGACGTGCTGAACCTGTCGTGGAAACTGGACCTGGTGCTGAGCGGTGACGCTGGTGAGGAACTGCTGGACACGTACGGCCCCGAGCGCGCCGGACATGTGCGGGAGGCGGTCGGCACGGCGGTGCGGCTGGGCAAGGTGCTCTGCGTGACCGACGCGGCCGCGGCGGCGGCCAGGGACGCCGCGCTGCTGGCGGGCGCGGACACCGGCCGGGGCGGCGGCGTCGGCGCGCCGCTGCGGACCGGGCTGCTGTACACGGGGGCCGGCGCGGAACCGGTGCCGCCGGCCGGGGAGGTGGTGCCGCAGGGCCGGGTGCGGCTGGGAGGTGTGACCGGGTACTTCGACGAGGTGGTCGGCGCCGGTCCGGTGCTGCTGGGGTCGGCCGCTCCGGCGGCGGCACTCGACGGACCGCGGCTCGCCTTCCTCACCGGGCTCGGCACCCGGATCGTGCACCTGGTGGCGGACGGGGCGACGGACGCCGGGGCCGCGCCGGACGCCGCCGTGGACATCGACGGCGTGTATCTGCCGCTGCTGCGGGCGGCTCGGGCGCGGTACCTGCTGGTGCGCCCGGACCACCACGTCTACGGCCCGGCCCGCACCTCACGTGAACTGGCGGCGCTGGTCGACGCGTTCCGTTCGGGGCTGACCGGCCGGCCGGTCACAGCAGGTAGGGCAGTTCCTGGCGCCGTTTGACGTTGACCTTGCGGAAGACGCGGGTGAGGTGCTGCTCGACGGTACTGGCGGTGATGTACAGCTTGGCGGCGATCTCCCGGTTGGTGTACCCCTTGGAGGCCAGTGCCGCGATCTTGCGTTCCTGCCGGGTCAGCGAGGAGACGCCGTCGGGGCGTTCCTCCGCGTCGTCGGCGGCGGCGGGCGCGGCCTCGGAGCCGGCCGGGTCGAGGGCGGCCTTGCGGCACAGGTGTTCGGTGCCGGTCTGCTTGGCGAGGTGCCAGGCGCGGTGGGCCACCCGGCGGGCGTTGCGCTGGTCGCCGGCGTCACGGAAGGCGGCGCTGAGGTCGATGAGGGCGCGGGTGAGTCCGTAGTCGTCGCCGCTCTCCTTGAGCATGTCGACGGCCTCGGTGAGCAGTTGCGGGCGGCGGCTGACCCGGCTCACCGCGGCCAGGGTGCGCAGGCTCTGCCCACGTTCCCGGGAGGGGCCGGGGAGCAGCCGGGCGAGCTGTTCGCGTACCAGGCGTTTGGCCTGTTCCTGGTCGTTCTGCGCGAGCCAGGCCTCGGCCGCGCTGAGGCGCCAGGGGACCACGTCGGCACCGGGCCTGCCCCAGGTCTCGGCGAAGCGGCCGCAGGCGAGGAAGTCGGCGAGCGCGGCCTGCGGATGGTGGGTGGCGAGCCGGTAGTGGCCGCGGGCGTGCAGGTAGGCGGCGCCGTGGCGGCTGTGCAGGGCGTGCTCGGGCAGTGGCAGCGCCACGTACTTCTCGGCCGCCGACAGGTCTCCGGAGCGGGTGGTGGCCAGGATGGCGGAGGCCAGAACGCCGGCGAGGCCGACCCCCCAGCCCTGCGGCGGGACGAGGGACAGGGCGTGGGCGGCCAGGTCGCGGGCGTGGGCGAGGTTGCCGCGCCGCAGGTGGGCTTCGACGCGCACGGCGAGGAACCGGGCCTGCGAGGCGACGGCGTGGTGGGCGGCGGCCTCGGCCTCCAGTTTCTCGCACCAGGCGACCACCTCGTCCAGCCGACCCGCGTGGCAGAGGCTGCGCAGGGCCAGCACCCCGGACTCCACGTTCCACAACGAGTCGTGGTCGAGGCGGTAGGTGCTCAGCAGGAGTTCGGCGCGCTGGACCAGCTGGTCGTCCCGCCCGTTGACGTAGTCGTCGGACAGGGCGATCGCGGAGGGCAGCCACGGGTCGTGGCAGGGGACGGCCGCGGGGGTGGCCGCGGCGACGGAGTGGGCGAGTCGGCGCAGGCCGGTGTGGAGGGGGTAGGCCATCGCCGCCCAGCTCGTCAGGGAGCGGATGTCCTCGGTGCCGGGGCCGGGCCCGGTGTCCTGCCGGTACCGGGTGCGCAGGACGTCGAGCAGGGCGGTCAGGTCGTGCAGGGCGCCGGTGTCGGCGAGACCGAGGACGAGTTCGGAGACGCCCCGCCGGTCCAGGTGGCCGGCATTGAAGTCGTCGAGCTGGGGGCGGAGGTGGCGGACGGCCGCCTGCGGTTTCAACTGCCGTTCCAGGCGGCTGAGCCGGGTCCGGACGCGGGCGGCGGTGGTGCCGTCGGTCCGGGTGCGCCGGGCGAGGCCGAGACAGCCGAGGGCGGTGCCGATGTCGCCGGCCGCCAGTGCCTCCTGGGAGGCGGTGAGAAGTACGTCGATGCCGCCGTCGATGCCCGCGTCCCCGGCGCTCGTGAGCTGCCGGGCGACCGTGAGCGCGGAGGCGCCGTTCTCCCGCAGCAGTTCCGCGGCGGCGTGGTGCAGCGCGGTCCGGTCGGCGGCGGGCAGGTTGTCCAGGACGGCGGCGGCACCGGCCGGATGCCGGAACGCGTACCGCTCGGCGCGCGCCGGTGCCGCGGTCCCGGCCGCCGGCACCATGACACCGGTACCGGGCAGGCCCGCGTGGGTGCTCGGCACTCGTGCGTCGGCGCTCAGCATGCCCGCGTCGGCCAGGGCCCGCAGGGCCCAGCGGGTGGTCTTGGTGTCCTGCCCGGCCAGCGGGGCCACGTCGGCCGGCTCCGGGGCGCCGCCGAGCACCGCAAGGGAGCAGACCACGGCCGGTATCGGCGGCCGGGCATGGGCCACGAGGTCGAGGAGCGCCTGTCCGTACCCTTCCGGGTGGCCGGTGCCGCCCGTCTGCTGATCGACGATCAGAGCACGTACGGCCAGCGGGTTGCCGCCGCTGACGGCGTACAGGTCGGCGGTGAGCCGGGGGGTGGCGGTGCGCGGTCCGAGGAGCCGGGTGGCGAGCCTGTGCACGGCGGCTCGGCTGAGCGGGGCCAGAGGGACGCGGTGGACGTGAGGGCTCGGTGCGAGCCCGCCGAGGAGCGGTGAGCGCGGCCGGCGCATGGTCGGGTCGTCGGTGACCAGCACCAGGATGGGGGTGGAGTACAGCCAGGCCACGACGCCCGCGAGGAAGTGCAAGGAGGGGGTGTCCACGTAGTGGGCGTTGTCGACACAGATCACCAGGGGGGTGCTTTCGGCCAAGTGGGCCAGTTCCACGGTGAGTTTCTGGAACGCGCCCGCGATCCGGGGGTCCGCGGCGTCCTGGGCCGCAGGGGCGGTGCCGCCGTGGAGGAGGGCGTGCTCGACCGCCGCGGCGAGCAGGGAGCGGAACGCCTCCCGGCGGGCCGGCGGGATGGCCAGGCCGTGGGAGAGCTGGGTCAGCACGCCGAACGGCAGCGCCTCTTCGCGCAGCGACGCGGTGGCCCGCAGGACGCGCGCGGCGCCGGGTTCCAGGGTCTCGAGGAACTCGTGGACCAGTCTGCTCTTGCCGCTGCCGAGCGGTCCCTCGACGACGACCAGCCGTCCTTTGCCGCCGACGGCGTCCGCCAACGACGCGCGCAGCGCGGTCAGTGCGGCGTCGCGCTCGACCAGATCACGTCGGCCGGTGACGGCGGCCGTGGAATCGCGGCATTCTAAAAAACTTAATGACATGCCAGCTCCCGACATTCCCTAGTTTTGTGCGGCCGGGCGAAGGGAACACCGCCGCTCGAACTGCTTGACGTACGGGCAGACGACAGCCGTGACGTTTCACGCCACGGCGAGAATGATGGAGGAAAAAGACAGGTAAAAACCGGAGTCTTTTGCGGTGACAGTGTGTGGTCAAGGCGCGGGTGGGCGCGCACCGAATGGGTGGGCGCGTACCGAAATGGGTGGGCGCGCACCGAATGAGTGGGGGGACACCGAGTGGGTGGGGGCAACTCTCGGAATCATGGATAAATCGCCGCGCACCGCAATGTCAAGCGATTGAGTCGTACGTCACGAACCGCTCCGGCTTCGCGCGCGGGCCGGGCGCGGCGGGGGAACGGGGCGCTCGCGCCGAGTGTCCCGCTCCCTCGAAATGTCGGCGTCGTGCCGAGCTGATCCGCTGTCAGGCCAGTTGCACGGCTTGCTCGTAGGACGGCCGCGCCCCCCGCTCGCGGAACGCGTCCTCGGCGGGGTGGCCGATGTTGACCAGCAGGATCGACTTCCACCGGCCGTCGGGGAAGAACTCCTCGTCGACGGCGCGCGCGTTGAAGCCGCCCATCGGGCCCGCGGCCAGGCCCGCGGCCCGCACGGCCAGCACGAAGTAACCGGCCTGGAGCCTGGCGTTGAGGTCCATCTGGGCCACCCGCAGGACCTCGTTGGACTCCAGTATCGTCCGGAGCTGGGGGTTGGACGGGGCCAGGAAGGGGACGTACTCCGCGAACTGCGTGTCCGCCGCCAGCACCGCGGTGACCGGGGCCGACGCGGTCTGCTCACGGTTGGGCGGTGCCACGCCGTCGAGGAGTCGGCGCTTGCCGTCCTCGGTGCGGACGTAGAGGATCCGCAGCGGGTTGATATTCGCCGAGGTCGGAGCCCACTTGAAGAGTTCGTAGATGGCCTGCAGACGGTCGTCCCCGACCGGCTCGTCACGGAAGGCATAGGCCGTCTTCGCCTCGGTGAACAATAATGCCTGTCCTTCGGGGGAAAGCGCGTACAAGCTCTGGTCCACTTCGGAGACCAGGGTGCTGTCCGACATATCGAAATGCTCCTCTTTCACGGTACACGCGGTGCCTGATTGCCTGGCACAGCGTACGCGTCCCACGAGCCCGTCCACAGACCGAACCCGCTGTTGTGAAGGGGAATTTGGCCGCTGCCGGAAGAAGATGGCGCAAGGGCATCGGTGCGGTCTACCGCCGGGCTGATCACATGTGGCAGGCTTGGCGCATGCGCCCGCCGACGATCCGCCGCCGCGACGAGTGGGCGGTCCTTTGAGGGCCGCCGTGCTGACGGAGCCCGGCGTGCTGTCCGTGACCTCCGTGCCGGACCCCGCGTGCGGTACCGGAGAGGTGCTGATCAGGATGCGTGGCACCGGCCTGTGCGGCTCCGACCTCGCGGTGTACGCGGGACGGCGGCCCCCGCCGCGCCGGCCGTGGATCCTGGGCCACGAGGGCGCCGGCCGCGTGGCCGGGATCGGCGTCGGCGTCGAGGGCCTGACGGTCGGTCAGGACGTGGTCGTCGAGCCGGACTACTGCTGTCTGGCGTGCCCGCCGTGCCGGGAGGGACGGACGTCGGCCTGTGCCGGCCGGGCGGCGGTCGGGCTGACCGTGCCGGGGCTGCTGAGCGAGTACGCGGTGGCGCCGGTGGAGTTCGTGTGGCCGGTCGCGCCGGACGTGCCGCTGGAGGACCTGGTCTGCGTGGAGCCGGCGACCGTGGCATGGGCGGCTTTGCGCCGCTCGGGCATCGCGCCCGGCCTCTCCTGCCTCGTGACCGGTGCCGGCTCGCAGGGCCTGCTGCTGTGCCGGGAACTGGTCGAGCACGGGGTGACGGTGTACGTCCAGGAGCCCAACGCGGCCCGCCTTGAACGGGCTTGTTCCCTGGGCGCGCTGCCGGCGCCGCCGGGCGGCGAGACGTTCCCGTACCTCTTCGAGACCTCCGGCGCCTCCGGAGCCGTCGAGCAGGGGCTACGGCGCCTCGCCCCGCACGGCACCGCCGTACTGATCGGCCTCGGCACCGCGCCGCTCGAGCTCTCTCCCCGTGACCTGGTGGCCGGGCAGGTCACCCTCATCGGCAGCATGGTCTACGACCACCCCGGGGACTTCGCCCGGACCGTCGGCGCGCTGCGCTCACCGTCAACTACCCCCCTGGGCGCGGTGGTCAGCGACGGCTACCCCCTGGACGACGTCGGCGAGGCGTTCGCCGAGGCGGCCACCGCATCGGGCAAGGTGTGGGTCGACCTCGGGTGACCGGCTGAGGGGGGTGATAGGGGTGTGAACGCCGCTCACGCACAGGGAGACTGTGACGCAGATTGGGACGCTGTGGGTGAGCGTTCCCAGCGTGCTCCGTGGTTGTCCGTGGAAGGGACTTCTCAGCGACATGGCCGGCCCGACCGAGCGGAACAGTGCGTGGATCCGCCGCTACCACCCCCGTCCCGACAGTGACGTCCGGCTGGTCTGTCTGCCCCACGCCGGCGGCTCCGCCTCCTTCTACCACCCGGTCTCGGCGGCGATGCCGCCCTTCGTCGACGTCCTGGCCCTGCAGTACCCGGGCCGGCAGGACCGGCGTGCCGAGCCCTGTGCGACCAGCATCGCCGAGCTGGCCGACGAGGCGGTGGCGGAACTGCTGCCCTGGGCGGACCGGCCACTGCTCTTCTTCGGGCACAGCCTCGGAGCGACCCTCGGCTTCGAGCTCGCGCGCCGGCTGGAGAACGACCACGGCATCGTCCTGGCGGGCCTGTTCGTCTCCGCCCGACGTGCACCGTCCCGCGTCCGGGTGGAGACCGTGCACCTGCGGGACGACAAGGGCCTCCTCGCGGAGATACGCCGGCTGAACGGCACGGACGCGGCACTCCTCACCGATCCGGAGGTGCAGCGGATGGTGCTGCCGGCGATCCGCGCCGACTACCGGGCCATCGAGACCTATCGGTACGAGCCGGGGCCGAAGCTGCGGTGCCCGGTGGTGTGCCTGATCGGTGACGACGATCCCAAGGTGACCCTGGACGAGGCGCGGGCCTGGGCCGAGCACACCGAAGGGCCGTTCACGCTCCGGGCCTTCGACGGCGGCCACTTCTACCTGTCGGCGCACCAGGCGCCGATCATCGGACTGATCGCGGGGCACGCCGCGACGGCCGTCCCCCCGGACACCCCTCACCCCACGGTGCAGGGCCCGACGACGGTGTAAGGGGGGTACCCCTCCTGCACGGGGCCCGAAAATCTGGGGTTCCCGCGCTGACCTCGTCACTTTAGGGTGCGGTACGTGGAAGACATGACCAGCGCGATCCTTTCCGAGGACGTCACCCGGCAGGACTGGGCCGGTGTCCGGATTCCCGATTCCTTCCGCGGCATCGTCACCCGCAAGGACGAGACCGACCTCTTCGAGGGGGTGGAGTCGGCCGACAAGGATCCGCGGAAGTCGCTCCATCTGGCGGAAGTGCCGACCCCGTCGCCCGGCCCCGGTGAGGCGCTGGTGGCCGTGATGGCCTCCTCGGTCAACTACAACACCGTGTGGTCGGCCGTCTTCGAACCGCTGCCGACGTTCCGCTTCCTGGAGCGCTACGGCAGGCTCAGCGCGTCGGCCCGCCGGCACGACCTGCCCTACCACGTCCTGGGATCGGACCTGGCGGGCGTGGTGCTGCGCACCGGTCCGGGCGTCAACGCCTGGAAGCCCGGCGACGAGGTCGTCGCGCACTGCCTCAGTGTGGAACTGGAGTCCGCCGACGGCCACGGCGACACCATGCTCGACCCCGAGCAGCGCATCTGGGGCTTCGAGACCAACTTCGGCGGCCTGGCGGAGATCGCGCTGGTGAAGTCCAACCAGCTCATGCCCAAGCCCGCGCACCTGAGCTGGGAGGAGGCCGCAGCTCCCGGCCTGGTCAACTCCACCGCCTACCGCCAGTTGGTCTCCCGCAACGGCGCCCAGATGAAGCAGGGCGACAACGTCCTGGTCTGGGGGGCGAGCGGTGGCCTCGGCTCGTACGCCACGCAACTCGTCCTCGCCGGCGGCGCCACACCGGTCTGCGTGGTCTCCTCGCCGCAGAAGGCCGAGATATGCAGGGGGATGGGCGCCGAGGCCGTCATCGACCGCGACGCCGAGGACTACCGCTTCTGGCAGGACGCCCACACCCAGGACCCGAAGGAATGGAAACGGTTCGGCGGGCGCATCCGCGAACTGACCGGCGGCGAGGACGTCGACATCGTCTTCGAGCACCCCGGCCGCGAGACCTTCGGCGCCAGTGTGTACGTCACGCGCAAGGGGGGCACCGTCGTCACCTGCGCGTCGACGTCCGGCTACGAGCACGTCTACGACAACCGGTACCTGTGGATGTCGCTGAAGCGCATCATCGGCTCGCACTTCGCCAACTACCGCGAGGCGTGGGAGGCCAACCGGCTGATCGCCAAGGGCAGGATCCATCCCACCCTGTCCAAGGTCTACTCCCTCCAGGACACCGGCCAGGCCGCCTACGACGTCCACCGCAACCTGCACCAGGGCAAGGTCGGCGTGCTGTGCCTGGCGCCCGAGGAAGGCCTGGGCGTGCGCGACGAGGAGACGCGGGCCCGGCACATCGAGGCCATCAACCGCTTCCGGGTCACGGAGGACCCGCCGCCGGAGGAGACGGCCACTCCCTGACGACGGGTACCTGCTTACCCGGCGATCACCCTCGGTCACTGTGCACACGTCATGCCGAGAGCCGGGAGCAAGGGGCGGTCGACCCGGGACATGCTGAAGAACGTCACCGCCACCCGCTACATCACCCCCCTACGGGAGGGCGGCTCCCTCCCCGGACTCGTCGAGGCCGACGACCTCACCCCTACGTCCTGAAAATTTGCCGGCGCCGGCCAGGGCCGCAAGACACTCGTCGCCGAAGTCGCCGGAACCCGCATCTGGTCAGCATGAGCCCCCGCGCGCTCCGAGACAGGTGCTTGGCCGGCGATAGTGCAACAGCCTCACTTTTCGAGGAAGCGCAGGTGAGGAACCTTCTTGCCCGAGTGGGATCGATGTTCCTCAGAATCTTCGAGTTCGAGGAGTGCCGATGTACAGTGATGGACGCCCTTGACCTGCAAAAAGCCGGCAGGGAGCCGTCTTCCAGGAGTCCAAAGTGCTGCGTACTCTGTTCAAGTCCAAGATCTAGCGTTTGGGTGTTTCTGCAGGTCAGGGGCTTGATAGGGGGCTGTACGGGTAGGCCATGATGAGCGTCCGAGAGAGGGGCGGGCGGCGCCCGACCCGTATGTACGACAGAAGAGCCCCGTATCCGCCATGCCGCCGCTCCCAGCAGCGATACTGGATGCATGGACCCGACGATCACCGCTCCCCGCGCCGAGGTGCTGCGGGACCGCTACCGCAGCCGACTGCCCGAGCGTTTGCAGGAGCTGGCCGGCCCCGTCGAGGGCAACGTGGACCTGCCGCTCCACATCGTCTGGTCCGGGCGGACGAGCTACAGCCTGGACCGTCCGAAGTCCCGCATGACGCTCTACCGGACTGTCCTCGCCGAAGGACTGAGTGAGGACCTGGTGGCCCTCCTGCACCATCGGCTGCTCACCGAGCAGTGGTCCGTCCTGCGGCGCTTGGTCAGTCCCTACATCCGCGAGGTCTGGGAGGACGCCTTCCCTGAGCTGCTCCGCACCGCTCCGGCCGACACGACCGCCGCGTGAAGCTCACTCCGCTCCACGAGCGTCTCCTCGCCGACATCCTCGACCTCGGCTCCCCCTACCCTCTGGTCCTCACCGGCGGATATGCCGTGCAGGCCCACGGCCTGGTCGAACGCTTCAGCCGCGACCTCGACGTCGCCACCGAGAACCCCGCTCCGATGCAGGAGATCGTCGCCTCACTCACAGCAGGTCTCAGCGCGCGCGGATGGCGGACCACGCACGTCCAGACCGATCCGCTCAGCGGCCGTTTCCTCGTCACCGACCCGGACACCGGCGAGGAGTGCGAGGTCGACGTCCTCAAGGAGGCGTTCTGGGCCCCTCCCGCTCAGACCCCCTACGGCCCCGTTCTTTCCCTCGACGACGTGATCGGCACCAAGGTCCGTGCCCTCGCCGACCGCGGCACCGTCCGTGACCTCATCGACGTCCAGGCCGCCTCCCGCCACCGCTCCACCGCCGACCTCGAATCCCTGGGCCGCCGTCGCGCCCACGACGAGTTCAGCCTTGAAGACCTTAGGGACCGGCTTATCGGCGCGGACTGGTACGAGGATGAGGACTACACCGCTTACGGGCTCACCTCCCGGCAGATCGAAGAACTCAAGGCGTGGGCGCTGGAGTGGGCGGAGGATCTGGGTGCGCGGATCCATGACGAGAACGCCTGAGAGGACCCCGCGCGTTCTGGGGCGATCGTCCCCAACAGGTGCCTGAGCGAAGGGGAAGCCCAGGTAGGAAGCTGTCTCGCCTGACCGGAGCGATGTTCCTCACAAACATCTCACGGGGGTGCCGGTGTAAGGTCGAGACCGCCCTTGACCTGCACAAAGCAGGCAGGGAGCCGTCCTCCAGGAGTCCAAAGTGCTGCGTACTCTGTTCAAGTCCAAGATCCATCGCGCCACCGTCACCCAGGCCGACCTGCACTACGTGGGATCCGTGACCATCGACGCCGACCTCCTCGACGCCGCCGACCTGCTCCCCGGCGAGCTGGTCCACATCGTCGACATCACCAACGGCGCCCGGCTGGAGACATACGTCATCGAGGGCGAGCGGGGCTCCGGTGTCGTCGGGATCAACGGGGCGGCCGCGCATCTCGTCCATCCCGGCGACCTGGTGATCATCATCAGCTACGCTCAGGTCACCGACGCCGAGGCGCGTACGTTTCGGCCGCGGGTCGTGCACGTCGACCACGGCAACCGGATCGTGGCTCTCGGTGCCGACCCGTCCGAGCCGGTACCGGGCTCGGACCAGGAACGCAGCCCGCAGGCCGTATCGGCCTGACCGGCGGACCAGGAGGGCGACATGAGCGACATCGAGATCCGCGACGACCGGGCGGCCGGCCGTCTGGAGGCGGTCGCCGGCGACGAAGTCGTCGGCCACATCGAGTACTTCGTCCTGGAGTCGCCCTCCCGGGCCCTCGTGCCGGTCCACACCATCGTGGAACCCGAGCACGAGGGGAAGGGCATCGCGGGCTCCCTCGCCCGCGAGCTGTACGCGATCTCCGAGCGCGAGAAGACCCCGGTGGCCCCGCTCTGCCCGTACGTCGTCAGGTGGGCCGAGCGGCACCCCGACGTGGCACCGACGGCGGACCCCGAGCTGCTGCGCGCGGCGAAGGAATGGCTGGTCGCCCACCCCGGCCGCTTCTGAGCCGTGCTCGCCCTCCTGCACACCTCCCCCCTCCACGTCCCGGTCTTCGACGCCCTGCGCGACGAGCACCACCCGGACCTGGAGCTACGCCACCTTGTGGCCCCGGACCTCCTGTCCCGGGCCCGCAGGGAGGGCCCCGAAGCCGTGGCCCAAGACGTCACCGCGGCCCTCCGCCAGGCAGCGGAGAACGGCGTGCAGGCCGTGCTCTGCACCTGCTCGACGATCGGGGAGGTGGCGGAGCGGGCCGCTGGCGAGGTCGGCGTACCGGTCATCCGCGGCGACCGCCCGATGGCCGCGGCTGCGGTGGCGGCGGGCCCCCGTGTCGCCGTCCTGGCGACGGTCGAGAGCACCCTGCCGCCCACCCTGGCCCTGCTCGACGACGAGGCCCGCCGAGCGGGCCGCCCGATCCGTGCCCGCGCCCAGGTCGTGCCGGACGCCTGGTCCCGCTTCGAGGCCGGCGACATCGAAGGCTGCGCCCGCCTGGTGGCGGCCACGGCGGACGCCGTGACCGACGCCGACGTGATCCTCCTGGCCCAGGCCTCCATGACCTCGGCCGCGCGCAGCACGACCACCGCACTCCCGATCCTGTCCAGCCCACGCCCGGGACTGGCGGCGGCAGCGGCAGCGGCAGCGGTCCGCACGGGGAGTGCGCGAGCGACGGTCGGGTAGGTGACCCTGTAGACCCCCAGAGGTGACATCGAGCCACTGGCCGGAGGACACCATGACAACGCCCCACCCAGACCCCACACCCCCCACCCCCCACCCTCCGGACCCCTACCCCTCCCCGGTCCCCACCCCCGAACCATCCCCCGCTCCCGAACCGACCCCACCACTCCCGCCCCCCACTCCCGCCCCCACACCCCCCATCCCGGACCCAGAACCCACCCCCGCCCCCCAACCAGGCCCACCCCTCACCTGAACAGGAACCGCCCGAAACCCCCGCGACGCACCCGCACCCGACGGCGAAGGTCCGCCCACCCCACCTCCAGGGGCGCGGGGAACTGCGCGAAACCGCAGCCCACCCGCACCCCGCACAGGCCGGCCCTACGCCGTGACCTCCGAGCGGTCCCCGCCCCACAGCGTGTGGAACGACCCCTCCCGGTCCACCCTCCGGTACGTGTGCGCCCCGAAGAAGTCCCGCTGCCCCTGCGTGAGCGCCGCAGGCAACCGCTCCGCCCGCAGCGCGTCGTAGTACGCCAGCGCCGCCGAGAACCCGGGCACGGCCACCCCCTCCCGCGTCGCCGCGATGATCACGTCACGCCAGTCGTCCTGAGCCTCCGCGATCTCCCGTGCGAACGTCTCGTCCGACAGCAGACTCGGCAGGTCCGCCCGCGCGTCGTACGCGGCCCGGATCCGGTCCAGGAACGCCGCCCGGATGATGCAGCCGCCCCGCCAGATGGAGGACACCGCCCCGAGGTCGATGTTCCAGTCGTACTCCTCGCTGCCCGCCTGGATCTCGTGGAAGCCCTGCGTGTACGACACGATCTTCGACGCGTACAGCGCCTGCTCCACCCGGTCCGCGAAGGCCGCCGCCTCCGCCTCGGAGAGCGCCGTCGGCTTCGGACCTGCCAGGTCCCGGGATGCGGCCCGCAGACCGGCGTGACCCGACAGGGACCGCGCGAACACCGCCTCGGCGATGCCCGACACCGGCACGCCCAGGTCGAGCGCGATCTGGACCGTCCAGCGGCCGGTCCCCTTCTGCTCCGCCTGGTCCACCACCACGTCCACGAACGGCTTGCCGCTCGCCGCGTCCACGTGCGCCAGCACCTCCGCCGTGATCTCGATCAGGTACGAGTCGAGCCGGCCGGTGTTCCAGGTACGGAAGATGTCCGCGATCTGCGCGGGGGAGTAACCGGCGACATCACGCAGCAGCTGGTACGCCTCGCCGATCAGCTGCATGTCGGCGTACTCGATGCCGTTGTGCACCATCTTCACGAAGTGCCCGGCCCCGTCGGGACCGACATGCGTCACGCACGGCGCGCCGTCAGCCGCCTTCGCCGAGATCTTCTCCAGCATCGGGCCCAGCGAGTCGTACGACTCCTTCGGCCCGCCCGGCATGATGCTCGGCCCGTGCAGCGCGCCCTCCTCACCACCGGACACGCCCATGCCCACGAAGTGGATGCCCTGCTCGCGCAGCGCCTTCTCGCGGCGCCGGGTGTCCGCGAAGTGCGCGTTGCCGCCGTCGATGATCATGTCGCCCGGCTCCAGGAGCGGTGCGAACTCCTCGATCACCGCGTCCGTCGGACCGCCCGCCTTGACCATGATGACCAGCCGGCGCGGCCGCTCCAGCGCCGCCACGAACTCCTTGGCGGTCTCGGCCGCGATGAAGTCGCCCTCGTCCCCGAAGTTCTCCACCAACTCACGTGTCTTCGACACCGTGCGGTTGTGCAACGCCACCGTGTAGCCGTTGCGCGCGAAGTTCCGGGCGAGGTTGCGGCCCATGACCGCGAGACCCGTGACGCCGATCTGCGCCGAAGTGCTCATACCGCCTGCTCCTCAAGAATCAAGTCGATCCCGTAGCACGTGCAAGGGATGCTGCTGCCGCTCATGCCCGCCAGTATTGCCCAAAGGCCATCCTGACCCGGCGTTCGACCGGCCGCACTTGCAGATACGGCTGAGACGGCCCCGACGCCTCAGTAACCTCGCGAAACGCTTTCAGGCGACACCGCGGGACCCGCCGGACTGACGGCACGTCAACCCGCCTCCGTCCCGCGCCCCTTCGGGCCGGGGCGGCCGCGCCCGGGAGACGGGAGGAGGCCGATTGCCGTCTTGTCATGGCCTGTTCGGGCCACTTACTTTTGGCCTTCCTGACGCGCGTGGCGAGGGGGATTCAGACATGGCCGAACGCGGCCGGCACCGCCGGTACCAGCCGAACAGGCTCAACCGCGCCTCGCTCACCGTCACGGCGGGCGGCGCGGGCCTCGCGCTCCCGCTCGCCGCGGCCGGCAGCGCCGACGCGGCCTCCGTCTCCACCTGGGACAAGGTCGCCGCCTGCGAGTCCAGCGGTGACTGGGGCATCAACACCGGCAACGGCTTCTACGGCGGGCTCCAGTTCACCCAGTCCACCTGGGAGGCCTACGGAGGCACGCGGTACGCGCCGCGCGCCGACCTCGCCACCAGGGACCAGCAGATAGCCGTGGCCGAGAAGGTCGTCGACGGCCAGGGGCCGGGTGCCTGGCCGGTCTGCTCGGTGCGGGCCGGGCTCACCCGCGGCGGCGGCATCCCCGGCGCGCACACCGAGAGCGCGGCCACCCGTCCCGCGACGAACGCCACGAAGAGCTCCGTACGGGATGTACAGCCGCAGACCACGCCGCAGTCCCGGGCCGGCCGGGCCGAGACGTACACCGTGGTGCGCGGGGACACGCTCTCCGGGATCGCCGAGGAACACGACGTGGCCGGCGGCTGGCACCGGCTGTACGCGGCCAACCGTACGACGGTCGGCTCCGACCCCGACCTGATCCTGCCGGGGCAGCGGCTCAGCCTGACGGCCCGGGCCGCCCAGGCCAAGTCCCACCCGAAGGGCGAGGCCCACCCGAAGACCGCGGCCAGGACCAAGGCGAAGACCAAGGCCGAGACGCGGACCAAGGCCGCCACCCACACCGGTCACTCCCTCGTCGCCCCGGTCGACGCCCCGATCGGCACCCCGTACCGCGCGTCCGGTTCGCACTGGTCGAAGGGCTACCACACCGGCGTCGACTTCCTCGCGCCCACCGGCACCTCCGTCAAGGCGGTCGAGGCCGGGCAGGTCGTCACGGCGGGCTGGGGCGGCAGTTACGGCTACCAGGTGGTGATCCGGCACGCCGACGGCCGCTACACGCAGTACGGCCATCTCTCGGCCATCTCCGTGCGGGCCGGGCAGCGCGTCTCCACGGGCCAGCGGATCGGCCGCTCGGGGTCCACCGGAAACACCACGGGCCCGCATCTGCACTTCGAGGTGCGGACGGGGCCCGGTTTCGGCACGGACATCGACCCGGTCGCCTATCTCCGGGCCGGCGGCGTCAGGTTGTGACCCGGGCACGGTGCCGGTCCCGGAGCGCACCGTGCGCGTAGTCCGCGGCGGGCAGCAGCACGTCGGCCACGTCCGGCGCCGCCGCCGCGGACCCCGTCCGCTGCTGGGGCATCTGGACCAGTGAGGCCGGCACGGCGCGCGCGTCGCCGTCGGCCGCCGAAAGGACCTCCGCCGCACCGGCCTGTGCCTGTTCCGCCCGTGCCAGTTCCGCCTGTGCCAGTTCCGCCTCGGCCAGTTCCACCAGCGCCTCGACCAGCGGCTCGGGCACGGGCCGGGCCGGGTGCGGGGTGCGCTCGATGCGCTCGGTCGTCAGCAGGATCAGGCCGCCCGCCGCCACCACACCGCAGCCGAGCGCCAGCAGGGTGCCCGTCGCGCCGTAGCGGAACGTCTCGCCGAACATCGTGATGCCGACCGCGGCGGCCAGCACCGGGTTGACCACGGTCAGCGTCGCCAGCGGCGCGGCGAGGCCGCCGCCGCGGTAGGCGGCCTGGGAGATCAGGACGCCGGCGACGCCGTAGGCGCCGATCACGCCCAGCCAGAGCAGGTCGGCGGCGGCGATCCCGCCGTCCCAGTCGATCGCCACGACCTTGGTGAACACCGAGGACATGCCGAAGGCTATGCCGGACGCGGTGGCGAGCAGCACGCTGCGCACCGCCGGGTGCCGGTGCGCGGCCCGGCCCGCGATCATCAGGGCGACGACCGCGCCGCCGGTGACCAGCGCGACCCCGAGCCGCCCGGCGGAGTCCAGGGTGTGCGAGTCGGAGGAGCCGACCAGGGAGAGCAGACCGGCCAGACCCACGGTCGCCATGATCGCGCCCCGCCAGGCGGTCGTCCCGGCCCGGCGGCCGACGAAGAGGGCCGCCATGGGCAGTGCGAACACGATGGTGAGCGCGCCCAGCGGCTGCACGAGGCTCAGCGGGCCGTAGGCCAGTGCCACCACGTGCAGCAGGCCGCCGAGGCCGTTCAGCGCCATCGCCCCCCACCAACTCGGGCGGCGCAGCGGCGCGTACTGCTCGTCGGGGGAGGAGACCGCCACCTGCTCCTGCACGATCGCTCCGCCGGCGTAGGCGACGGCGGAGACGAAGGAAAGCAACACGGACAACGCGAGGGCGCTCATACGTGGCTCCTCTGCGTCAGACGGTGCCGCTTGGCCCCGCGCGGTGATCGGTCGGCTTCCATGAGCAACACTCTGCCCGGCCGCATGCTTCCCGTCGTCGTACCTGAGCACCCAATGGGTCCTACTACCGATGGAGTACGACGGGATCCCGGTCATCCCCTGGGTGGGGACCGACGGGTGGAGAGGGTGTGTGCACGGGATCCCGGGAAGCCTGGTACTACTGCTGCCCGTGGACTCGTTCGCGGACCTGGACCCCGGTTTCGTCGCGCTTCGCCAACTCGGCGGCTTCTTCGTCCTGCGGACGCTCCGATCGACGCCAGGAGGCGGTCCGGAGGCGGCGCGGACCGGCGAGCTGCCGACTCTGGCAGAGAGCTACAAAATATCCGCATCGGATGATTGTCGAAATTCCCTGACTTCTCGTGTTGACGCCGTTTCGAGTCGTCTGCGCACCGCCGAGCCCCGGGTCGCCGCCTCCATCGCCCACCAGGGACTCGCCGCCCGGCTCTGGTCCATCGCCCTCGGCTGCGCCGTCTGCCACGGCCGCCTCCCGGACCTCGACCCGGCCCTGCTCCGCTGGGACCCCGGCGCCGCCGCCCCCGACGACCTCTGGCTCACCGAGGTGCGCGCGCAGCCCGGCGGCGCCGACCCGGCCCCGCTCGCCGACACCGTCGTACGCACGGTCGTCCGCGGCCATCTCGAACCCCTCGGGGAGGCGCTGCGCGACCGCTACGGCCTCGCCCCCGGCCTGCTGTGGGGCAATGCCGGCTCCGCGCTGGCCGGTGCCGCCCGGGAGCTCGACCGCTGGGCGCGCGCGAACGACCGCGCGGAGGCGGCCGCCCGGACCCGTGCCCTCACCGACGCCCTCTTCACGCATCCCCTGCTGAGCGAAACGGGCACCCGGGCCGGCCTGGCCTTCCGGCGCCGGAGTTGCTGTCTCTACTACCGGGTACCGGGCGGCGGGGCCTGCGGTGACTGTTGTTTCACACAACCGCCGCGCTCTTCCCCGCGCGCCGCATCTGGGTGACCATGGAACAACCGGGCGTGGAGAGCGAGGGGTTGCGGGTGCGAGTCGGACTGCTGACCCGGGAGTACCCCCCGGACGTGTACGGCGGCGCGGGTGTTCACGTGGAGTTCCTCGCCAGAGAGTTGCGGCCCCTGGTCGACCTGGAGGTGCACTGCTGGGGAGAGGGCCGCGGGGCCGGCGTCGTCCGGCACCGCCCCTGGTCCGCCCTGGACACCGCCAACGACGCGCTGCGCACCTTCTCCGTGGACCTGGCCATGGCCGCGGGCCTCGAAGGCCGCGAACTCATCCACTCCCACACCTGGTACGCCAACCTCGCCGGCCATGTGGCCAAGCTGCTGTACGGCGTCCCGCACGTGGTGACCGCCCACTCGCTGGAGCCGCTGCGGCCCTGGAAGGCCGAGCAACTCGGCGGCGGCTACGCCCTGTCGAGCTGGGCCGAGCGCAGCGCGATCGAGGCCGCCGACGGCGTGATCGCGGTGTCCGGGGCGATGCGCGCGGACATCCTCGACTGCTATCCCGCCCTGGATCCGGCCAGGGTCCACGTCGTGCACAACGGCATCGACACCACCCTCTACCGCCCGGACCACGCCACCGACGTCCTCGCCCGGATCGGCATCGACCCGGACCGCCCCTACGTGCTGTTCGTCGGCCGGATCACCCGCCAGAAGGGCGTGCCCCATCTGCTGCGCGCGGTGCGGGACATCGACCCGGCGGCGCAGGTCGTGCTGTGTGCGGGGGCGCCCGACACGGCGGAGATCGACCGGGAGTTCCGCGAGCTGTTCGCGGAACTGAGCCGGGTCCGGGCGGGCGTGCACTGGATCCCGCAGATGCTGCCGCGCGCCGACGTCATCCAACTCCTCACCCACGCGGCCGTGTTCGCCTGCCCCTCGGTCTACGAGCCGCTCGGCATCGTCAACCTGGAGGCGATGGCCTGCGGCACGCCCGTGGTGGCGTCCCGGGTCGGCGGTATCCCGGAGGTCGTCGAGGACGGCGGAACGGGCCTGCTGGTCGACCTGGACGACGACTTCGAGGAGGGCCTGGCGCGGGCGCTGGACGCCGTCGTCGGCGACCGGGAGACGGCCCGCCGGATGGGCGAGGCCGGACGGGAGCGCGCCGTGCGGGAGTTCGGCTGGGACGCGGTGGCCCGGCGCACGGTCCGGCTCTACGAGGAGATTCTCAAACAGGTGTAACGAACTGGCCGCCTGTTCGACGTGATCTGGGTGCAGGCTTAGCGGGTGTGCTCCCAGGGCAGGCATGGAGCACCAGGGTGAGGGGAGCGGCCATGCGTCGTGGTGGGCCTTCGGTACTCGGAATCGTGCTGGCGGGCGGGGAAGGCAAACGCCTGATGCCGCTGACCGCGGACCGTGCTAAACCAGCTGTGACCTTCGGCGGTACCTACCGCCTGGTCGACTTCGTGCTGTCCAACCTCGTCAACGCGGACGTGCTGCGCATCTGCGTGCTGACGCAGTACAAGTCGCACTCGCTGGACCGGCACATCACCACCACCTGGCGGATGTCCAGCCTGCTCGGCAACTACGTCACCCCGGTCCCGGCGCAGCAGCGGCTCGGCCCGCGCTGGTACCTCGGCAGCGCCGACGCCCTGTTGCAGTCCCTGAACCTCGTCCATGACGAACAGCCCGACTACGTCGCGGTGTTCGGCGCCGACCACGTCTACCGCATGGACCCGCGGCAGATGCTCCAGCAGCACATCGAGAGCGGCGCCGGCGTCACCGTCGCGGGCATCCGCGTCCCGCGCGTGGAGTCCTCGGCCTTCGGTGTGATCACCCCGGGCTCGGACGGGCAGACGATAGAGACCTTCCTGGAGAAGCCCGCCGACCCGCCTGGCCTGCCGGACGCCCCGGACTCCGTCTTCGCCTCCATGGGCAACTACATCTTCACCACCAAGGCCCTGGTGGAGGCCCTGCACCGGGACGCCGAGGACGACGACTCGGTGCACGACATGGGCGGCTCGATCCTGCCCCAGCTCACCGCCCGCGGCGAGGCCCAGCTCTACGACTTCGCCGCCAACCACATACCCGGTGAGACCAGCCGCGACCGCGGCTACTGGCGGGACGTCGGAACCCTCGACGCGTACTACGACGCCCACATGGACCTGATCGCCGAGCGGCCCGCGTTCAACCTGTTCAACCGCAGCTGGCCCATCTACACGCACTCGTACCAGCTCTCCCCGGCCCGCTTCAACGCCGGCGGCATGGCGAGCGAGTCCATCATCAGCGCGGGCTGCCTGATCCGCGGCCAGGTCAGCCGGTCCGTGCTGTCCCCGGGCGTGCGTGTCGACCCGGGCGCGGTGGTCCAGGGGTCGGTGCTGCACGACAACGTCGTCGTGGGCCGGGGCGCGGTGGTGCGCGGCGCGGTCCTGGACAAGAACGTGGAGGTCCCGCCGGGCGCGACGATAGGCGTCAACCCGGACCGGGACGCGGAGCTGTACACCGTCTCCAGGGGCGGGGTCATCGCCCTCGGGAAGGGGCAGCTGGTCTCCTAGAACCAGCCCCGACTCATGTGCGACCGACTCATGCGCGACCCCGTCGCGCGTGCGCCAACTCGCGCGCGACGCGCGGTGAGTAAAAAACCCTCATTTGCCGGACTTTGCGGCTCTTTCCCCTCACGATGCAGACAGCAATGTCGAGCTTCGGAGGTCATCCGACATGAGAGGGACCCGGCGCACACGGCTGTGCCTCGCCGGGGTACTGACGGCGTCCGCGCTGTTCACCGCCCCCGCCGCAGGTGCCGCCGAACCGGCCGACGGCCACCTCACCGACCTGGTGAACCCCTTCATCGGCAGCCAGGACGAGGGCAACACGTTCCCCGGCGCGGCCGTGCCCTTCGGCATGGTGCAGCTCTCCCCGGACACCGGGCACAGCACCGGCTACGACTACTCCCAGCACCGGATCCGCGGCTTCTCCCTGGTGCACCTCTCCGGCGTCGGCTGTGCCATCGGCGGCGACCTGCCCGTGCTGCCCACCACCGGGGACGTCACGCAGACGGACTACGCCCGGTACGCCGCCGGGTTCGACCACGCCGACGAGGCGGCGAGCCCCGGCTACTACCGGGTCGGCCTCGACTCGGGCGTGACGGCCGAGCTGACCGCCACCGCCCGCACCGGCGTCCAGCGCTACACCTTCCCCGCCACCGGCAAGGCGAACGTCCTGCTCAACGCGGCCCAGGCGTTGCACAAGCCGGTCGGCAGCGAGGTCGAGATCCTCGACGACCACACGGTCCGCACCAGGATCACCGGCCACGGATTCTGCCGCGAGACGGCCCCCTACACCGTCTACACGGTCACCCGCTTCAGCCGCCCCTTCCTCGCGTACGGCACCTGGAACGGCACCGCGCTCACCCCCGGCTCCCGCACCGGATCCGGCGGCGCCTACGTCCGTTTCGACACCACCCGGGACCGTACGGTCGAGGCGACCACCGCCCTGTCGTACGTCGACGCGCACGGCGCCGAGGCCAACCTGCGTGCCGAAGGCGGACGTCCGTTCGACACGGTACGGCGGCAGGCCCGCGACGCCTGGGAGCGGCGGCTCGCCGACGTCCGCGTGCGAGGCGGCTCGCCGGCCCTCCGCCGTACCTTCTACTCGTCCCTGTACCGGACCTTCCTCGCGCCCAACGTCGGCGGTGACGCCGACGGCCGTTACACCGGCTGGGACCGCCGGATCCATCGCGCCCGGGGATTCACCTACTACCAGAACTGGTCGCTCTGGGACACCTACCGCACCCAGGCCCAGGCGCTCGCCCTGCTCGCCCCGCGTGAGGCACGTGACATGGCGCTGTCGGTGCTGAAGATCGACGAGGAGGGCGGCTGGCTGCCCAAGTGGGGCTACGGCACGGTCGAGACGAACATCATGACCGGCGACCCGGTCACCCCGTTCCTGACCACCGCCTACCAAACGGGCCTGCTCAAGGGGTACGAGGAGCGGGCCTACCGGGCGCTGCGGAAGAACGCCGACGGCGTGCCGCCGGCCGCCAACGCCGGGGTGGGCCGCGAGGCCAACGCCGCCTACCTCGCCGACGGGTTCGCGCCGTACCTCAAGGGCCGCCCGCACACCAAGGTGGGCGACTCCGACTACGACCACGGCGCCTCCGTCACCCTGGAGTACGCGCTGTCCGACGCGATGCTCGGCCAGATGGCCCGGGACCTCGGCCACGCCGCGGACGCGGCCCGCTACGCCGCCCGGGCGCAGAACTACCGCAACGTCTTCGACCGCTCCACCGGCTTCTTCCGCGCCCGCGACGCCGCCGGCGCCTTCACCGGCGACCCCGACCCGGCCCGCGGCATCGGCTTCCACGAGGGCACCGCCTGGCAGTACCAGTGGCTCGTCCCGCAGGACCTGCCCGGCGTGATCTCCCTGATCGGCGGCGAGCGCGCCGCCACCGCACGGCTCGACTCCTTCTTCGCCTACGACAAGCTGCTCGCCGACCCGGAGAGGACCGCACGCGAGGTGTGGGTGCACGGAAACGCGTACGCCTACTACAACGCGGCCGTGTACAACCCCATGAACGAGCCCGACCTGACCGCCCCGTACACCTACCTCTCCACCGGCCAGCCCTGGAAGACCACCGACGTGGTGCACGCGGCGCTGACCCTGTTCACCGACGGACCGACCGGGATGACCGGCAACGACGACCTCGGCACCATGTCCGCCTGGAACGTGCTGTCGTCCCTCGGCCTCTTCCCGGTGCAGCCGGGCTACGGCACCTGGGGCCTGTCCACGCCCGTCTTCGACCGGGCCGACGTCCGCCTCGACCGCCGCTTCTGGCCGAGCGGCGGGTTCACGGTGACCGCGCCGGGCACCTCCGCCGAGCACCGGTACATCCAGCAGGCCCGTACCGACAGCACCGACTACGGCCGTACCTATCTGACGACCGGTGCACTGCGCTCCCTGCGGTCGCTGGCGTTCACGGTCGGCTCGCGCCCGTCGGAGTGGGGTACGTCACCCGAGGCGGGGCCACCGGCGCTGAAGTGACCTCAGGTGCCCCATGAGCCCCGCCTCTTTCGGAGGGGGCGGGACTTAATGTGTTGTTAACTGAGCGTAGCCTGATCGTACTTGACCGTAATCGTGAGTCGGCGTTTGACTGCTGATCCACCCTCCGTCCGACGCGAGGCACCCGTTTTGATGACCGCGACTGCTGACCTGCTCGCACCTCTCGATCTGGCGTTCTGGAACATCGAGTCCGACCGGCACCCGATGCACCTCGGCGCGCTCGGCGTGTTCTCCGCGCACTCGCCGACCGCCGGCGCGCACGCCGCCGACCTGCTCGCGGCCCGGGCCGCCGCCGTGCCCGGACTGCGCATGCGCATCCGGGACGTCTGGCAGCCGCTCGCGTTCGGCGGCGCCGCCCGCGAGAGCGACCCGGACTTCGACCCCCTCAACCACGTCCGGCTGCACGCGCCGACCTCGGACTTCCAGGCCGACGCGAGCCGGCTGATGGAGCGTCCGCTGGAGCGCGGCCGGCCGCCGTGGGAGGCGCATGTGCTGCCCGGTGAGGACGGGGTGTCCTTCGCAGTGCTGTTCAAGTTCCACCACGCCCTCGCCGACGGGCTGCGCGCCCTCAAGCTGGCCGCAGGTGTCATGGACCCGCTCGACCTGCCCGCGCGCGCCCCCCGCTCGATCGAGCCGCCGCGCCCGATGCTCGCGCTGCCCGACGTGCGCAGGCTGCCCGAGCTGGTGCGCGGCGCCCTCTCGGACGTGGGCAGGGCCCTCGACATCGGCGCCTCCGTCGCCCTGTCCGCCCTCGGGGTGAGCTCTTCGGCCGCACTGAAGTCCGAGCCGACCGGCACCCGGAGCATCGCCGGGATCGACCTCGACATCGACGACGTGCACCGGGTCCGCAAGGCCGTCGGCGGCACCGTCAACGACGTCCTGATCGCCGTCGTCGCCGGTGCCCTGCGCCGCTGGCTGGACGAGCGCGGCGACGGCACCGAGGGTGTCGCCCCGCGCGCCCTGATCCCCGTCGCCAAGCGCCGCCCGCGCACCGCCACCCCGCAGGGCAACCGGCTCTCCGGGTACCTGATACGGCTCCCGGTCGACAACCCCGACCCGCTCGCCCGCCTCGACCGCGTCCGCACGGCGATGGTCCGCAACAAGGACGCCGGCCCCAACCGGGGCGCCGGTGCCGTCGCGCTGCTCGCCGACCACGTGCCCGCGCTCGGGCACCGGCTCGGCGGGCCGCTGGTCGGTCAGGCCGCCCGGCTCTGGTTCGACATCCTGGTCACCAGCGTGCCGCTGCCCGGCGTCGGCCTGCGCCTCGGCGGGCACCCGCTCACGGCGGTCTATCCGCTGGCCCCGCTCGCGCCCGGCCAGTCCCTGGCCGTCGCCATCTCCACCTACCGCAACCACGTCCACTACGGCCTGGTCGCCGACGCGAGCGCCGTCCCCGACCTCGACGTGCTGGCCCGCGCGGTCACCGACGAGGTGGACTCGCTGATCGCGGTCTGCGATCCATGATCCGGTCGAGTTTGGAGGTAATGCCCGGCGCTCCGTAAAATTCCGGGTTCGAAAGCGGGCGCGAGTCGGAGCGCCGCTGGTGGACCAGGGAAGCGGCAGCGCGATGACGGTGACACAGGACGGCCCGGCGGCCGAGGACACGGTGGAGGCCGTGGTCTACGGCCCCGGCATCGACCCCGAGCGGCTCGCCGTCTGCCTCGGCGTGCTCGCGGAGCTGGACGAGCTGGAGGTCGACCACCCGGACGCCATCGCGGTGCGCCGGGCCACGGCCGGCATCTACCGCACGGTCAAGCAGCGCCGCCGCCAGGAGCGCCGGGCCGCCAAGACCGCCCACGACAAGGCGGTCACCGAGGCCACCGCGACCGGCTCCGCCCAGCGCATCGACGACGAGACCGAGGGCCTGCTGCCCTCCTCCCGGACCGACGAGGGCAGGGTCGCGGGGATACTCCAGCGCCCGCGCTCCTGCTACACCTGCAAGAGCCGCTATGTCGAGGTCGACTACTTCTACCACCAGCTCTGTCCGGACTGCGCCCGGCTGAACCGGGCCAAGCGCGACGCCCGCGCCGACCTCACCGGCAAGCGCGCCCTGCTCACCGGCGGCCGTGCCAAGATCGGCATGTACATCGCGCTGCGGCTGCTGCGCGACGGCGCCCACACGACGATCACCACCCGTTTCCCGAAGGACGCCATCCGCCGCTTCAAGGCGATGGAGGACTCGGCGCACTGGCTGCACCGCCTGGAGGTCGTCGGCATCGACCTGCGCGACCCGGCACAGGCCGTCGCCCTCGCGGAGCAGGTCAGCGCGGCGGGCCCGCTGGACATCCTGATCAACAACGCGACCCAGACCGTACGCCGGCTGCCCTCCGCGTACGCCGCCCTGGTGGAGGGCGAGAGCACCCCGCTGCCCGCCGGTGAGCTCCCCGCCCACCACGTCATCGGCGCCTTCAACTCCGGAGCCGTCGACGGCATCGCCGCGCTGCCCCTCGGCACCAGCGGCCTGGACGCGCAGCAGGTCGCCGACCTGGCCCTCGTCGCGGGCAACGCCAGCGTGGCCCGGCACCTCGACGGCACCGCCATCGACGCGGGCGGCCTCGTCCCGGACGTCGTCGACAGCAACACCTGGGTGCAGACCATCGACCAGATCTCCCCGGTGGAGCTCCTGGAGACCCAGCTCTGCAACTACACGTCGCCGTTCATCCTGATCAGCGCACTGCGCCCGGCGATGGCCGCGGCCGCGAAGAAGGCGGCGCGCAAGCGGTCGTACGTCGTCAACGTCTCGGCGATGGAGGGCGTCTTCGGCCGCGGTTACAAGGGCGCCGGGCACCCCAACACCAACGCGGCCAAGGCCGCCATGAACATGGTCACGCGGACGAGCGCGACGGAGATGTTCGAGACCGACGGCATCCTCATGACCTCCGTCGACACGGGATGGATCACCGACGAGCGGCCGCACTACGACAAGCTGCGGCTGGCCGAGGCCGGCTTCCACGCGCCGCTCGACCTGGTCGACGGGGCGGCCCGGGTCTACGACCCGATCGTGCGCGGCGAGGAGGGGGAGGACGTGTACGGGGTCTTCCTGAAGGACTACGAGCCGGGCAAGTGGTAAGTCCTGCGTGATCGTGCGGGTGCGGGTGCGGGTGCGGGTGCGGGTGCGGGTGCGGGTGCGGGTGCGGGTGCGGGTGCGGGTGCGTGGGGGCTGGTCGCGCCGACGCGGTGGCCGGCCGCGGACCGGGACGGCCCCGGGCCCCTACGTGGTCGCGCGTGCCGCTCGTACCCGGGTGCCGCCGTCCACCACCAGGTCTGCTCCGGTCACCCACTCCGCGGCGTCCGAGCACAGCCACAGCACCGCCCCCGCCACGTCCTCCGGCTCGCCGATCCGCCCCATCGGGAGCCCCGCCGCGATCTCGTCCTCCCGCGGCTCCCACATGAAGCGGGCCATCTCGGTGCGGACCAGGCCCGGTGAGACCGAGTTGACGCGTACCCGGGGAGCCAGTTCGCCCGCCAGCTGCCGGGTCAGGTGCAGGAGCGCGGCCTTGCTGGTGCCGTACGCGCCCACATGGGGGCCGACATGGGCCGCGCCCTCCGTGCAGATGTTGACCACCGAGCCGCCGTGCTCCCGCATCCAGCCCCGCCACGCGCACTGCGTCAGCCGCAGCGGTGCCTCCACGTTGACCGTGAACGCCTCCCGCCACACGCCCAGGTCGGCGTCCATGAGCGAGCCGTACGGGCGGTTGGTCGCCGCGTTGTTGACGAGGATGTCCAGCCGCCCGAACTCGGTCAGCGCCAGCCGGGTCAGCTCCCGGGCGTGCTCCGGCTCGGCGACGCTGCCCGGCAGGCCGACCCCGCTGAGCTCCGCGGCCGTACGCCGCACCTCGTCCGCGTCCCGCGCGCTCACGCACACCAGCGCACCGGCCGCCGAGAGCGCCTCGGCGACCGCGCGCCCGATCCCGCGCGTACCGCCGGTGACGACGGCCGCCCTGCCTCTGAGCCCGTACGACGACGTCATCGCCGTACCGTCTCATGACGGGCCGTCAGTCAACAGCCCCCAGGCGGGAGTTGCGGGCAGCGACCAGTTCCAGGACGGTCCGCCAGTCCTCCAGGACGCCCGCGTCGAAGCCCGCGGTGCGGCTCTCCTCGTCGGCCTGGCGCAGTCGCAGCACGTCGTCGTGGGTGGCGGTGCCGTCCCCGCGAACGAGGTGGTAGACGCGTTCCCCGAGCAGGTGGCGTACGGCCTGCGCGGCGCCGTCGGCGGGGCCCAGCGGTTCCTCGATGCCGCGCACCAGGCCGGCGACCTGGAGCTCCTTGTCGGCGGGGCGGCCGCGGCGCAGCAGCGCCGCGGTGCGCAGGGCGCGCTGGTGCCGGCAGGCGTACAGCAGATCCATCAGCTCCTCGACGCTGCGCAGCTCCATGCGTCAGTCCTTCCGCGAGACAGCCGTTGTCCTGCGGCATCGGATCATGTCGAGTTTTCGACCCGGCCAACGCAGCCTGAACTGCGCGGCCTGTGAAGAAAGCGCAGGCTGTTCGTTCGAAAAAGTGTTCGTACACTGAGTCGAGCGGGTGGCGGATGAAAAGGGCATTATGTTACAAGCAGGTGCAATTCCGGGTCATCGAAGTGCGCAATGACTCGCGATAGTTACACCTTGTTTGCACTCCCTATCGAGCGGACCCCTGCTCATTTGGTTAATCTAGAGGGGACGGGCAGCAACAAGGGGTCCCACCCACACCCACGGTCCGTCCCGGGACAAGCCGGTCGACAAGGCCTGCTCTCTTGTGAAGTACCGGCGCCACCGCGTCCGAACTGGCCTTCCATCCAGACCCGCGCGGGCGCCTGGCACCGGAACGCAGACCGTCCGGCACGCCCCGAGGGTGACCGACACATAAGGAGTGCGCGGTGACACCTGAGAAGACGAATCGCGAGCAGCGCCCCAAGGAACGCACGGAGCGCGCGGGCACCCGGCCCGGACAGCTCGGCAGCCTCGACGTGTGGGCCCGGTCCGCCCCGATCCGCCTCGCGGGTTACGAGGAGGACCTCGCCGAGCCCCACATCCTGCCGAGCGTGGACTGACCGCAGGCCGGCTCCGTCGCGATCGCCGACGCGCATGGGCGTGCGAGACTCACGCCCATGCTGATCAGAGAAGCCACCGCGGCCGACTGGCCGCAGATCTGGCCCTTCTGGCACCGGATCGTCGCCGCCGCCGAGACGTACGGATGGGACCCCGACACCTCGGAGCAGGCGGCCCGCGACCTGTGGATGAGCCCGGCGAAACGTGTCTACGTCGCCGAGGACCCCGGCGGAGCCGTCGTCGGCTCCGCCTACCTCACCCCCAACTACGGGGGCCCCGCCGCCGGCGTCGCCAACGCCGGCTTCATGGTCGACCCCGACCAGGGCGGCCGGGGCATCGGGCGCGCCCTCGCCGAGCACGTCCTCGCCGAGGCCCGGGCGCACGGCTACCGGGCGATGGTCTTCAACGCCGTCGTCGAGACCAACCCCGCCGTGGCCCTGTGGACCTCCCTCGGCTTCACGATCCTCGGCACGGTCCCGCGCGCCTTCGACCACCCGGAACACGGACCGGTCGGCCTGCACATCATGTACCGCGCCCTGTGACCCGGCGGACCAGCGCCTCGGGGGCCTTTCCGGGAGGCGGGCCCTAGCCGAGCGGCGCCGTCCGCTGCCACGGCCGGAGCGTCTCCAGTTGCTGGGCCACCTCCAGCAGGACCGCCTCCGCGCCCGGCCGCCCCACCAGCTGTACGGCGCAGGGGGCGCCCGAGGGCAGCGTGCCGAACGGGACCGACATCGCGGGCCAGCCGGTCAGGTTCCAGGCCGGGGTCAGCGGGGAGTGGTTGGTTCCGGCCAGGACGTTGCGCAGCCAGCCCCGCTGGTGCCAGGGGGCCGCAAGCGGAGCGTGGCGGGCCAGGGCCGGGGTGAGCAGCACGTCGTACTCGGCGAAGAACGGGGTGAGCCGGGCGCGCAGCCGCTCGCGGGCGTCGCCCACCCGCACCCCGCGCAGGAAGCGGCGCCCGACGGCCGCGTGCACCCGGGTCCGCCGGGCCAGCAGGGCGGGGTCCAGACCGGCCGCGTCCACGGCTGTCCCGGCGGTCCAGTGCCGGAGCGCGGTGAGACCGATCGAGGGCGGGTACGGCGGCTCGGCGCGCCGCAGCTCGTGCCCGGTGTTTGCCAGCAGCCCGGCCGCCTCCGTCACCGCCTTCGTATACGCCCTGCTCACGGTGGTCCCGACCAGCGGGCTGCGCAGCGAGACGGCGATCTTCCGCGGGGTGTGCTGCCCGGCGCTCTCGAACTCCTTCTGCGCCAGCACCGCGAGCATCAGCCGGGCGTCCGCCACGGTGGTCGCCAGCGGCCCGTTCTCCGACATGCCGAACCAGTCGCCGTTGCCGATCCCGGCCGGTACCACCCCGGACCCCGGCTTGATGGTGACCAGACCGCAGTTGGCCGCCGGGATGCGCAGCGAGCCCATGCCGTCGTTGCCGAGGGCGATCGGCGCGAGCCCGGCGGCGACCGCGGCCGCGCTGCCGCCCGAGGAGCCGCCCGCGCTGCGCCGGGTGTCCCACGGGTTGCGGGTGACGCCGTGAGCCCCCTCGGTGGTGCCGAAGACACACAGCTCGGGCACGTTGGTCAGGCCGATGACCACCGCGCCCGCCGCCCGCAGCCGTGCCACGGTGACATGGTCCGCGTCCGCGGGCGTGTCCGGCATCGCGGCGGAACCGTCCAGATGCGCCTCGCCGCGCACCGCCAGATTGTCCTTCACCGCCAACGGCACCCCGGCGAGGGGAAGTTCCGCGAGGTCGGCGCGGGCGGCGACCTCGTCCGCCTCCGCGAGCGCCGCCTCCGCCCGGACCTTGCGGAACGCGCCGATCCGCCCGTCCAGCCGGGCGATCCGCTCCAGATGCCCGGCGACCACGTCCCGGGGAGTGGCCCGCTTCTCGCGTACGGCGGCGGCTATGTCGGCGGCGGTCCGGCCGGCCCAGTTGGTCACGGGCGCTCCTCGGGGTGCGGAATGCTTCTTACTCGTCGGTACGAAAGGGCACTCTGCCTCGCCGCGGGCTCCGCGTCGAGGGTCTCGGCCGCTGGTCACACCGAGCGGGTGCGCCGCGGGGCGGCCGTCGGCGGCGGCACTTTTCTCTCAGGTCATCCGACCACTTGGTGAACTCCCATTGGTGCACGCCCCATTGACAGGATTCGGGGCCCGCTCGATCATCAGACATCCGATGAATGGAGCCGCGCAATGACCATGTCTCCTAGTCCAAGACGACGTCAGGTGCTGGGGATCGCGGCGGGCACCGCCGCGGCGGCCGCCCTGCCTCTCGCCGCGCCGGCCGAAGCGCACGCCGCCGGGCCGGCCGAGGCCGGCGCGGCCGGTGCGCGGGTCCGGGCGGGGGAGGCGTCGTCCTGGGTTCCCGTCCCCGACCCGGTTCCCGTACCGCTCGACTCCCTCTATGACAACGATGGCATCGACACCGCCGCCGTCCGCGGCGGTGACTTCGACGGCTCCGGCTACACGTTCCCGGGCGAGGAACTCCCGGCCGGCCGCATCGAGGTCGACGGCGTCCCCTTCGCCTTCCCGGCCGCCACCGCGGGCGCCAAGAACAACGTCGTCGCGCTGGGCCAGCGCCTGGACCTGCCCAGGGGCCGCTACCTGTCGGCTCTCTTCCTCACCGCCGGCAGCTACGGCAACGCCTCCGGCACGGCCACCGTCCACTACGCCGACGGCACCACCAGCACCGCCTCCCTGAGCGGCGCCGACTGGTACGCGGTGGGCGGCCCCCTGTCGGCGCCGTACCGCTATCAGCCGGACGGCGGCAAGGACGAGCACAGCGTCGGGATCGGCACCTCGGAGGTGTGGATCGACCCGGGACGCGAGGCCGTCGCCCTCACCCTGCCGGTCACCGACCCGGCCGAGGCGGGCAAGACCGCCCTGCACGTCTTCGCGCTCTCCCTCCAGCCCGTCGCCCAGGGGCGGGCGCTGGTCCTGCGCGACACCCGGTCCACCAGCTCGCTGCTCACCGCCAGCGGCGCCCAGAGCGTCGAGGCCACCGTCGTCAACGCGGGCACCGTGGCGATCCTGGCGGGCGACGCGGTCTCCGTACATGTCGACGTCCCCGGCGCCCGCACGGTCGAGCCCGCCCGCATCCGCCGCCTGGACCCCGGCGAACAGGCACGCGTCCACGTCGGCATCCGCAGCCGCACGGGCACCGCGCCCGGCACCGCCGAGGACGGCACGGTGAGCGTACGCGGACGCGGCACCCAGGTCGCCGCTCGCCACAGCACGCTGACGCTCGGCACCGCCGACTACCAGCCCACCGAGACCTCGCTGGCCGGCCACCGGGCGCCGTACTGGTTCAACGACGCCAAGTTCGGCATCTTCATCCACTGGGGCGTCTACTCGGTGCCCGCGTGGGCGCCGGTCGGGGTGCAGTACGCCGAGTGGTACTGGGACCAGATGCAGGACCCGCACAACCCCACCCACGCCTACCACCGGGACACCTACGGCGCGGACTTCGCCTACGACGACTTCATCCCGCGCTTCACGGCCGAGAAGTTCGATCCGCGTGCCTGGGTGGAGCTGTTCCGGGACGCCGGAGCCCAGTACCACGTCCTGACCTCCAAGCACCACGAGGGCTTCGCCCTGTGGGACACCAAGGTCTCCGGCCGCAACGCCGTCCAACTGGGCCCGGAACGCGACCTGGTCAGGGAGCTGTTCGACGCGTCCCGGCGGTACACGCCCGAACTCCACCGCGGCCTCTACTTCTCCATGCCCGAGTGGTTCAACCCCGACAGCCCCTGGATGGGCCACGCCCCGCGCAACCCGTACACCCTGGATCCGCTGCCGTACACCGGATACACCGCGGGCAAGGACTTCGTGCGGGACTACCAGGCCCCGCAGCTGCTCGAACTGATCCACGGCTACGACCCGGAGATCATCTGGTGCGACATCGGCGGCGCCAACGACAGCGTCCACGTCCTCGCCGAGTACTTCAACCATGCCAAGAACCGCCACCGCCCCGTCGACGTGACCGTCAACGACCGTTCGGGCATCGGCTTCCACGACTACACGACACCCGAGTACACGACGTACGCCGACACGGTCGTCGCCAAGTGGGAGGCCAGCCGGGGCCTGGACCCCCGCAGCTACGGCTACAACCGGCTGACCCCGGACGACGCCTACATGACCGCCGAGGAGGTCGTGCGCAGTCTCGTCGACATCGTCTCCAAGAACGGCAACTTCCTCCTCGACATCGGCCCGCGCGCCGACGGCACCATCCCGGAGATCATGCAGACCCGGCTCCGCGAGACGGGCGCCTGGCTCGCCGTCAACGGCGAGGCGGTCTACGGCACCACGTACTGGTCGCGCATGGCCCAGCTCGGCGAAGATCTGCGGTTCACGGTCCGTCCGAACGAGGCCTTCTACATCCACTCCCTGACCCGGCCGGGTGCCAAGCTCACCGTCGAGGCGCCGGTGCCCGTCCGCGCCGGCGACAAGGTGACGATGCTCGGCCACGGCCGGCCGCTGACCTGGACCGTCGCCGGCGGTGCCCTGGTGATCGACGTGCCCGAGGCGGCCCGCAAGGCGGGCCGGCATGTGTGGGTGTTCAAGGTGGAGTGGCATGGGTGAGGTCAGGAAGAGGCTGCTGCGCCTCCTCGGGGCCGTGGCCGCGCTGACCCTGCTGGTGGCACCGACCTCGGCGGCGGCGCGGGAGCGGCAGGCTCCCACGCCGGTCACCGTGCCCGCGCTGACCGACTGGACCGCGGCGCAGGGGAGTTACCGGCTCAGCTCGCGGACGCGCCTGGTCGCCTCCGACGCGGCCGGGCGCCGGGTCGCCGACACCCTCGCCGACGATCTCCGGGCGGCCGGACACGGCGTGGTCCCGGTGGCCGGGGGCGCCTCCCGGCCGGGTGACATCGTCATCGACGTCCGCCCGTCGGCACGGCGCACGCTGGGCGCCGAGGGCTACGAACTCGGCTCCGGCCGACGGCTGTCGATCACCGGCGCGACCGAGACCGGCGCCTTCTACGGCACCCGCACCCTGCTCCAGTTGCTCGCCCAGGGCGACCGGATCCCCGCCGGGCGGACCACCGACGTGCCGCGCTACCGCGAGCGGGGCGTCGGCGTCTGCGCCTGCTACATCCACGTCTCCCTGCCCTGGCTGGAGAACCTGGTCCGCGAGATGGCGTACCACAAGCTCAACCAACTGCTCCTGGAGCTGAAGGTGAAGAGCGATGCCCATCCCGAGGCGAACACCTGGGGCTACTACACCAAGGACGAGATACGGCGCCTCGTCGCCCTCGGCGACCGCTACCACGTCGAGATCGTCCCGGAGATCAACTCCCCGGGCCACATGGACCCGTGGATCGAGAACCGGCCCGACCTCCAGCTCACCGATTCCGACGGCACCAAGCAGCCCGCCCGCCTCGACGTCACCCGGCCGGCCGCCTTCGACTACTACACGAGCCTGATGGACGAGTACGCCCAGGTCTTCACCGCGACGTCCTGGCACATGGGAGCCGACGAGTACATGCTCGGCTCCGACTACGCCAAGTACCCGCAGATGCTGGCCTACGCACGGGCCGAGTACGGCCCGGACGCCACCCCGCAGGACGCGTACGTCGACTTCGTCAACCGCGTCCAGGCCTACGCGGCGAGCAAGGGAAGGCGGTTGCGCATCTGGAACGACGGCCTCACCGGCGCCAACACCGTTCCCGTGGCCGCCGGCGTCACGGTCGAGCACTGGCTGAACGTGGCCGTGAAACCGAGCCGGCTCATCGCCCAGGGCTATGCGGTGATGAACGCGTCGTACTCCCTCTACCTCGTCCGCGGCGGCTTCCACAGCGACACCGGGGCGCTGTACGACCAGAGTTGGGACCCGCGCTCGTTCGAGGGCGAGAAACTCGCCTCCGCCGACGGCGTCACCGGCGCGAAGATCAGCCTCTGGCCGGACAACGGCAGCGGCGAGACCGAGAACGAGGTCGCCGCCGGTCTCTGGCCCGCCCTGCGCCACATCGCCCAGGCCACCTGGGGAGACCCCCACCCCGACGCCACCTACGCGCAGTTCACGGCGCGCGGCACGGCGGTCGGCCACGCACCGGGTTGGCGTGACCTGACCCGGACACCGGTGCCGGACGGCACGTACACCTTCCGGGCGGACGGGCGGTCGTACCGGGCGGAGGTCACCCGCACCGCCGACGGCTACGCCACCCTGCGCACCGCCGACGGCTGTCTGGAGGTCCGCGGTGGCAAGCTCACGCTCAACGTCCCCCTCCAGCCGGGCGTGCCCGTGACCTGGCAGCCGTGCGACAGCGAGAACACCCTTCAGCGCTGGGAGTTGCAGCCCGTGGCGGACGGCTACCGGCTGGTCGACGCGATCACTCAGATGGCGGTGACCGTGACGGACGACGGCCGGCTCGTCCAGTACCCGCCGGACCAGCGCACCCCCGTCCTCTGGCACCTGACCTGACCCGAGGAGCACGCCCATGGATCCCTCACGTCGTGTCTTCGTCACCTCGGCCGCGGCCCTGGCGGTGACGACCGGCCTTCCGGCCCTTCCCGCCACCGCCGCCGGCACCGACCTCTCCCGTGTCCCGGTCAGCCCCGACGACACCCCCGCCGAGCTGGTCCGCAAGGCCTCCCAGGTCCGCCCCACCGCACGGCAGATCGCCTGGCAGGCCCTGGAGCGCACCGCCTTCCTGCACTTCGGCGTCAACACGTTCACCGGTCTGGAGTGGGGCACCGGCGACGAGGACCCGGACGTCTTCCAGCCGGCCGGCCTCGACACCGACCAGTGGGCCCGTGCCCTGCGCGACGGCGGCTTCCGGCTGGCGATCCTCACCGTCAAACACCACGACGGCTTCGTCCTCTATCCGTCCCGGTACACCGACCACACCGTGGCGAGCAGCAGTTGGCGCGACGGCCGGGGCGACGTCCTGCGCTCCTTCGCGGACTCCATGCGCCGCTACGGCCTGAAGGTCGGCGTCTACCTCTCCCCGGCCGACGAGAACCAGTACCTGCACGGCGTCTACGCCAACGGCAGCGCCCGGGCCGAGCGCACCATCCCGACCCTGGTCGACGGCGACGACCGCAGCCCCGGCCGCTTCCTCACCCTCGACGCCACCGACTACGGCGCCCACATGCTCAACACCCTCTACGAGGTGCTCACCGAGTACGGCCCGGTCGACGAGGTCTGGTTCGACGGCGCCCAGGGCCACATCCCGCCGGACAGGGTGGAGGACTACGACTGGGACAGCTGGTACGCGCTGGTGCGCTCGCTCGCCCCGGCCGCGGCGATCGCCGTCACGGGCCCCGACCTGCGCTGGGTCGGCAACGAGAGCGGGCTGGCGCGCGCGGACGAGTGGAGCGTCATCCCGGTCAAGGAGAACCGGTACGGACGCACGGACTGGGCCCTGTCCTACGACACCGCCGACGAGGGCGGCCGCGACGCCCTGGTCACCGCCCAGCCCAGGACCGCCTACCTCCAGTGGTGGCCGGCCGAGTGCGATGTGTCGATCCGGGACGGCTGGTTCTACCACGCCGATCAACAGCCGAAATCCGTGGACGAGTTGACCGAGATCTATTTCGGCTCGGTGGGCCGCAACGCCGTACTGCTCCTGAACGTCCCACCGGACACGGACGGGGTGCTGCACGCCACGGACGTGGCCCGGCTGCGCGAGTTCCGTGAGCGGGTGGACCGGGAACTTCCCGAGGACCTGGCACGCGGGGCACGGCGAACGGTGACGCCGGGCGGGGTGACCGTGGACCTGGGCCGGGAGCTGGGGGTGGACCGGATCCGGCTGGCGGAGGACATCCGCTACGGGCAGCAGGTGGAGGGGTTCGTCGTCGAGGCCTGGGCGGCGGGCTCCTGGACCCAGGTGGCCGCGGCCGGGACGGTCGGGGCGAGCAGGATCCTGCGGCTGGCGGCGCCGGTGCGGGCGCGGCGGTGGCGGGTGCGGATCACGGCGGCGCGGGGTGCGGTGCGGCCGGCGCAGTTCGCGCTGTTCCGCTCGTCGCTCTAGCCGCGCACGGGTGCCGTGCTGCCCCGAACCGTCAGCCGGGGCACCGGCACCCGTACTGCCCGTGCCGCACCGCCGTCCAGCAGGGCCGTCAGCTCCCGTGCCGCCGTGCGGCCGAACTCCGTGCTGTCGCGGGAGAGGGCGGAGAGCCAGGGTTTGACCATGCGGCACAGGGCCGAGTCCTCCCAGGAGACGACCGAGACGTCGTCCGGTACCGCGTAGCCGAGTTCGGCGGCCGCCGCGACCCCGGCCACCGCCATCACGTCGTTGTCGTAGATCAGGGCCGTCGGGGGCGGGCTCGCGCGCAGGACACGGCGGGTGACCGCGGCACCCTCGGCGTCGGAGTAGTCGGTGGTCACCGAGTGGACCTCGCCGAGACCGCGCCGGCCGGCCTCGGCGCGCAGGGTGCGGATCCGGCGCTGGGTGTGCGCGAGGCCGGGCAGGCCGGCGATGTGCACGATGCGCCGGTGGCCCAGCCCGGTCAGCTCGTCGACCACCGACGCCATCGCGGCCGCGTCGTCCGCCCACACCGTGGACAGTCCGGGGTGCCGGTCGTCGGGTGCGCCGCCGATCACCACGGCGGGCAGGCCGAGTTCGTCGAGCAGGCCGGGGCGGGGATCGTCGGCGCGCGGATCCACCACCAGGACGCCGTCGACGCGGTGCTCCGCCCACCAGCGGCGGTAGACCGCGCACTCGTCGGCCACGTCCTCCGCCATCTGGAAGAGCAGCCCGAGATGCCGTTCGGCGAGCACCTCCTGGATGCCGGAGACCAGTTGGAGGAAGAAGGAGTCCACGCCCAGGGAGTGCGCCGGGCGGGCGAGGACGAAGCCGACCGTGGCCGCGCCCTCGCCGGACAGGGCGCGGGCGGCCGTGCTGGGGCGCCAGCCGAGCTGCTCGGCGACCCGCTGGACCCGGGCCCTGGTCGTGTCGGAGACCCCGGGGCGGCCGTTGAGCGCGAAGGAGACCGCGCTCTCGGAGACTCCGGCGCGGCGCGCGATGTCCTTCATCGTCGGACGGCGCGCGGGGATGCGTTTCTCCGCCAACTCAGTTCCTCATTCGGTCGGGCCGCGATCTGCTAATGCGCTTGAGTCCGCACACTCTAAAGCGCATTAGTGATCGGCGGCAATACGTTCGTCACACCTTTTTGACCAGGGGATTCGCGCCACTAATGACTTTAGCTGCGCCGAATCCATTGACGCGGTGCGGAAACGGCGTGCAAGGTCTGGCGCGGCACCTTCCGCCGATCCCGCTGCAAAGGAGCAATGGACCATGCGCGTCTCCCGCAGAGCCTTCGCCCTCGCCGCTGCCGCCGTCCTCGCCCTGCCGCTGAGCGCCTGCGGTTCCGGGGGAGACGACGGCGGCTCCACCGACGCCTCGGGCAAGGTCGAGGGCGACATCACCTTCCAGACCTGGAACCTGCGCGCCAACTTCAAGTCGTACTTCGACGGCCTGATCGCGGACTTCGAGAAGAAGTACCCGGGTGCCCATGTGAAGTGGATCGACCAGCCGGCCGAGGGCTACGCCGACAAGATCAGCGCGGACGCGGCCGGCGGCACCCTCCCCGACGTCGTCAACGTCTCCCCGGACCTGGTCGCCCCGCTCGCCAAGGCGGGCCTCGCCCTCGACCTCGACAAGGCGGCCGGCAAGTACCGGTCCGAGTACCTGGCGGGCGCCTGGGCCAGTCATCAGATACCGGGGATGAGCGGCACGTACGCCTTCCCCTGGTACCTGAACACCGGGCCGCTGTTCTACAACAAGGCGCTGTTCAGACAGGCCGGGCTCGACCCCGACCAGCCGCCCAGGACGTACGACGACCTGTTCGCCGACGCCCTGAGGATGGCGCGGCAGAGCGACGGCAAGGTCGCCACCCTCGCCAACGTGCCGACGATCGAGGACTTCGGGCGCTACGGCTCGCAGCTGATGAACAAGGCCGGGACCGGCTTCGCCTTCAACGACGCCAAGGGCGTCGAACTGCTCACCAAGTACAAGGAGTTGTACGACGCCAAGGCGCTGGACCCGCAGGCGCTCACCGCGACTCCGGAGTCCACCGGCAAGAAGTTCCTCACCGGGGCCGTCGCCATGAACCCCGGCAGCGCCCTCGACCTCGACAACTTCAAGAAGCAGGCGCCGAACCTGTACAAGAACATCGGCATCACCGACCAGATCACCAGCACCGGGCACGCCAACATGTACGTGATGGGCGTGATGGTCAATTCCCGGACCAGGCACACGGCGGCCTCCGTCGCCTTCGCGCACTTCGTCACCGACGCGCGGAACCAGATGTCCTTCGCCAAGAAGGTCGCCATCTTCCCCAGCACCGCCGGCTCCCTCGACGACCCGTACTTCACCAAGGAGGACGGCACCGACGAGACCCGGGTGCGCATCGCCGCCGCCAAGTCGCTGAAGAACGCGGTCAACTACACGCCGGTGCTGTTCAGCGACCAGATGAAGACCGCGCTGCGCAACGAGGTCGCCAGGACGCTGCAAGGCAAGGAGAGCCCCGGGGCGGCCCTCGACAACGCTGTCAGGGCCTGCGACCGGCTGCTCCAGCAGGAGGGCTGACCACCCGATGGCCGGCGTGTCTCGCGTGCGGCGCCACCTGCCCACCAGCCCCTGGCTGTTCGCCGCCCCCGGGCTGCTGGTCGTCGGCGCCTTCGTGCTCTATCCGTTCGTCTCCACGGTGGTCAACTCCTTCACGGACCGCCGCACCCTGATCCCGGGCCGCTTCGTCGGCCTCGCCAACTTCCGCGAACTGATCCACGACGACATGTTCTGGACCGGCCTGCGCAACAGCACCCTGTACATCGCCGGGGTGGTGCCCGCCCTCGTCGTCCTGCCCCTGCTGCTCGCCCTGCTGGTGCAGAAGAACATCCCCGGCATCACCTTCTTCCGGTCCGCCTTCTACACACCCGTCGTCGCCTCCATCGTCGTGGTCGGCCTCATCTGGGTGTGGCTCCTCGACGAACGCGGCCTGGTCAACTCGCTGCTGGAGACCGCCGGGATCGGCCGGATCGGCTTCCTCAGCGACCAGTGGCTGCTCCTGCTGAGCGCGATGGCCGTCACGGTCTGGAAGGGCCTCGGCTACTACATGATCATCTATCTGGCGGCGCTCGCCAACGTGCCGCGCGAGCTGCACGAGGCCGCCGCCGTGGACGGCGCCGGAGCGGTCCGCCGCTTCCTCACCGTCACCGTGCCCGCCGTCCGCTCCACCATGGTGCTGGTCGCCGCGCTCTCCTCGGTCGCCGCCTTCAAGGTCTTCTCCGAGGTGTACCTGATGGCCGGGCCGGACGGCGGCCCGGCCGGCGAGGACACCACCCTCGTCATGCTCGTCCAGCGCACCGGCACCGGACTGACCGGCCGGGTCGGCTACGCCTCGGCGCTCTCCGTCGTCGTCTTCGTCGTGACGGTGGCGCTGATGCTCCTGGTCCTGCGCGCCGACCGGAGGGAGCGGGCATGACCGTCACCGAGGAACGCGTGCGGACCGTCCCCCCGGCCAAGGAGGCGCGGGTCACCGACGAACACGGCCGCCGGGTCCGGGCGGGCGAACTGGTCTGGCGGTACGTTCTGCTGCTGCTCGTCCTGGCCGTGACCGTCGGCCCGTTCCTGTGGCAGCTGTCCACCTCGCTCAAGGGCCCGACCGAGGACATCTTCGGCTCGCCGCCCGGCTTCCTGCCGGAACACCCCACCCTGCACAACTACCAGCGGGTCGCCGACACCATCCCGGTCTGGGACTACGCCCTCAACTCCCTGAAGGTCGCCGGCGCGAGCGTGGTCACCAACTGCGTCGGATCGGCACTCGCCGGCTACGCCCTGGCCCGGCTGCGCTACCGCGGCCGCCGGATCGCCACCCTCGTCTTCATCCTCGCGATGCTCGTGCCGGTGGAGGGCATCATCATCGCCCAGTTCACCACCATGCGCGAACTCGGCCTCAACAACACCCTGATCGGCGTCGTCCTGCCCGGCTCCGTCGGCGCCATGAACGTGCTGCTGATGCGCAACGCCTTCCTCAACCTGCCGTACGAGATCGAGGAGGCCGCCTACGTCGACGGCGCCAACGCGTGGCAGCGGTTCCTGCGGATCGCCCTGCCGTCGGTCAGGGGCACCCTCGCCGTCGTCGCGATCTTCGCCTTCATGGGTGCCTGGGACGACTTCCTGTGGCCCCTCATCGTGCTCAGCGATCCCTCCAAGTTCACCCTCACCATCGGTCTCAACTACCTGCACGGCACCTTCGCCAACGACGAACGCCTCGTCGCCGCCGGCACCGTGATCGCCGTGGCCCCGCTCATCGCCCTGTTCGCCTGCCTCCAGCGGTACTTCTTCCGCGGGGTCGGCGAAGGCGCCGTCAAGGGCTGAACGCCCCGTTCCCGCGAGGAGACCGCATGCCTCCTGCCGTGCGCTTCGGCGTCAACTACACCCCCAGCGAAGGGTGGTTCCACCACTGGCTCGACTTCGACCCGGACTCCGTACGCGCCGACCTCGACTCGATCGCCGCGCTCGGCCTGGACCACATCCGGGTCTTCCCGCTGTGGCCCTACTTCCAGCCCGACCGCACCCTGATCCGGCCCCGCGCCGTCGAGCAGCTCCTCGTCCTCGCCGACGCGGCCGCCGAGCGCGGCCTGGACGTCAACGTCGACGGACTGCAAGGGCACTTGAGCAGCTTCGACTTCCTGCCGGCCTGGACCCGCACCTGGCACCGGCGCAACCTGTTCACCGACCCGGACGTCGTCGAGGGCGAGGCCGCCTACCTGCGCACCCTCGCCGCGGCTCTCGCGGACCGGCCCAACTTCATCGGGATGACGATCGGCAACGAGGTCAACCAGTTCGCCGCGGGCCCGCACCCGGACCCGGACCGGATCAGCGCCGCGCAGGCGGAGGAGTGGCTGGTACGGCTGCTGGACGCCTGCGCCGACGGCGCTCCCGGCCGGCCGCACCTGCACGCCTCCTACGACGCCGCCTGGTACCAGGACGACCAGCCTTTCACCCCCGCCCACTCGGCCCGCCTCGGCGAGATCACCGCCGTGCACTCCTGGGTGTTCAACGGCACCGCCCAGCGGCACGGCCGAACCGCCCTCCAGACCGAGCAACACGCCGCGTATCTGGTCGAGTTGAGCAAGGCCTGGGCCGAGGAGGCGCACCGGCCCGTCTGGCTCCAGGAAGTGGGCGCGCCCGCGCCGCTGATCCCCGCCGAGCACGCGGCCGCCTTCGCCGAGGCGACCATCACCGCCGTACTGGACTGCCCCGACCTGTGGGGCGTCACCTGGTGGTGCTCCCACGACGTCAGCCGGAGCCTCGCCGACTTCCCCGAACTCGAATACGGGCTCGGCCTGATGACCAACGACCGCAAACCCAAGGACATCGCCCATGTCCTCGCGGCGGCCCGGCCCAGGGGGGCGAGGACGCGCGGCACCGCGCTCGTCGTGCCCTCCGACCCGGCCGTGCGCTCCCGTTGCGCACCCGGCGGACCCGTCTTCGACGCCTGGTTCCGGCTCGCCGCCGACGGCGCCCGCCCCACCACCGTCCTCGACACCCGCGCGGCCGACCGGGCGCATCTCACCGCGCGCGGCATCACCGAAGTCGTCACACCCGATCAGGTACTCCCCGCCCCACAAGGAGGCACCCGCTCGTGAACCCCAGCAGACGCACCGTCCTCATCGCCGCCACCGCGGCCGCCGGGGCGGCCTTCCTGCCCGCCCCGGCCGCCGCTGCCATCCCGAAGGCAGCGGCGGCGGCCACCCCGCCGTACGCCTCGTACTGGTATCCCGACTCGTTCCCCTCCGGCAGTCCGGGCAGCGGGATCACCTGGCGCAGCCTGAAGACCTGGACGGCGGCCGGCGACCCCGACCTCGCCTTCAACGCCGCCTCCGTGCCGCTCGCCGCCCGCTTCACCCCGACCCCCGCCAACACCACCGCCCGCTCCGGCCAGGCCCGCGTCCAGGCACTGGTGTCCTTCGGACCCACCTCCGGCAACCCCTCCCAGGGCTCGGCCACCGCCGACTACTACGCCCTCACCCACTGGGCGTACCTCGACGAACTGGTCTTCTGGGGCGGCTCGGCGGGAGAGGGCCTGATCCTCGCCCCGAACGCGCCGATCGTGGACGCGGCCCACCGGCACGGCGTGCCCGTCCTCGGCAACATCTTCCTGCCGCCCACCGCCTACGGCGGCCGGCTCCAGTGGACCCGCGACCTGGTCCAGACGGACGCCGGCGGGCACTACCCGCTCGCCGCCCAGCTCGTCGCGGTGGCCGCCGCCCACGGCTTCGACGGCTGGTTCGTGAACGCCGAGACCGGCGGCGGCGACACCGCCCTCGGCACCGCCGTGCTCGGCTTCCTCAAGGAGCTCAAGTCCCTCGCGGCGGCCCAGGGACAGCGGATCACCTGGTACGACGCGATGACCGTCAACGGCACGGTCAGCTGGCAGGGCGCGCTCGACAGCCAGAACCAGCCCTTCTTCCAGGCGGCCGACGACATGTTCGTCGACTTCCGCTGGAGCGCCTCGACCCTCGCCTCCTCGGGCACCAAGGCGGTCCAGCTCGGCCGCGACCGCTACGAGTTGTGGGCCGGGATCGACGTCGAGTCGGGCGGCTCCGACACCTCCGTGAACTGGGACGCGATCGTGCCCGGCGGCTCGGCGCACGTCACGTCCATCGGCTTCTACCGGCCCGAGTGGACCCGCAACCACCTGCCCGCGACCCGTACCCCCGGCGACTTCCACGCCGCCGACGACCGGTTCTGGACCGGGCGGTCACTGGACCCGTCCAAGCCCGACAGCACGGACCCGTGGCGGGCGCCGGCCGTGTCGGTGGCGGACCGGTCCACGGTGTCGGCGGTGCCGTTCGCGAGCGTGTTCAACACCGGGCACGGGCTGCGCTGGTACGAGGACGGCGAGGTCGCCTCCGACACGGCCTGGAACCACCTCGGCCTGCAGGACCGGCTGCCGTCCCGGCGGTGGGCGGTCCGGACGGCGGGTACCAGACCCACCGTGACCTTCGACTTCGCGGACGCCTGGCGGGGCGGCAGCAGCGTGCTGGTCGAGGGCGCGCTGGACCGGCCCGCGGTACTGGACCTCTACGCGACGCGGCTCCCGGTCACGGCGCAGACCGTCGCCGAGCTGACGTACCGGACCGACGCCGGCGGTGTGGCCGTCGAGCTCGCCGTCGCCACCGCGGAGCCGGCCGGCGCCGGTGCGGCACCGCCGTACACCTATCTGCCGGTGACGGACCCGGGCGACGGCTGGTCCACCGTGACCGTCCCGCTGACCGGCCTCTCCGGCAGCGTCCACGCCCTCGGCGTCCGCCTCACCGCGACCGCCGGGCCCGTGCGCTGGCGGCTCGGCGGCATCGCCGTACGGGAGGCGGTGACCACTCCCGCCGCCCCGGCCGACCCGCGGATCACCGCGGCCGACGGCGGCAGCCTCCGCCTCGCCTGGGACGCGGCGCCCGGTGCCGTGCGGCACTACACCCTGCACCGCCTCCTGCCCGACGGCACCCGGCGCTTCCTCGGCGCCACCGCCCAGCGGGCCTTCTTCCTGACCGGCCTGCAGCCGGAGCAGCAGGAGACCACGGCGCGGTTCGAAGTGCGGGCCGTAGGGGAGCTGTACACCACGTCGGACCCCGTGACCGTCACGCACACCTGGTAACCGGTACCCAACAAACGGAGCACCCCACATGCATGACGACCGCAGCCTGGTCGAAGCCCGCCTCAAGCGCGTCCTCGACGAGCGCATCCGTCCCGCCGTGTACCCCGAGTCCGTGCCGCTCGACGTGGCGGTGTGGCACGCGCCCGGCGAGCCCGTGCCGGTCGCCGAGGGGCTCGCCGCCGAGCCCGAACCGATCGCGGTGGGCGCCCGGTGGGGTGCTCCGTGGGGCACCAGCTGGTTCCGGGTGACCGGGACCGTACCCGAGGAGTGGGCCGGCCGGACCGTGGAGGCACTGCTCGACCTCGGGTTCGACGAGAACATGCCCGGCTTCCAGTGCGAGGGCCTGGTCTACCGGCCCGACGGCAGCCCGGTGAAGGGCCTCAACCCCCGCAACCAGTGGGTCCGCGTCGGCGCCCCGGTGGCGGGCGGCGAGGCGGTACGGCTGCACATCGAGGCCGCCTCCAACCCCGTCATTCTCGACTACCACCCCTTCCTTCCCACCCGGCTCGGCGACAAGGACACCGCCGGGCACCAGCCGCAGTACACGCTCACCCGGATGGACCTCGCCGTCTTCGACGAGACCGTGTGGCAGCTCGTCATCGACCTGGAGGTGCTCGGCGAGCTGATGGCGGAGCTGCCGGCCGACGCGCAGCGCCGCTACGAGATCCTGCGCGCGGTCGAGCGGGCTCTGGACGCCATCGACCTCCAGGACGTGAACGGCACGGCGGCCGGGGCCCGGTCACGTCTCGCCGGGGTGCTGTCCACCCCCGCCGTACCCTCCGCCCACCGGATCAGCGCGGTCGGGCACGCGCACATCGACTCGGCGTGGCTGTGGCCGCTGCGCGAGACGGTCCGCAAGGTGGCCCGCACCACGGCCAACATGACCGCCCTCATCGAGGACGAGCCGGACTTCGTGTTCGCCATGTCCCAGGCCCAGCAGTGGGCCTGGGTGAAGGAGCACCGTCCCGAGGTCTGGGCACGGGTGAAGAAGGCGGTCGCCGAGGGCCGGTTCGTGCCGGCCGGCGGGATGTGGGTGGAGTCGGACACCAACATGCCGGGATCCGAGGCGATGGCCCGTCAGTTCGTGCACGGCAAGCGGTTCTTCCTGGACGAGTTCGGCATCGAGAACGACGAGGCCTGGCTGCCCGACACCTTCGGGTTCGCCGCCGGCCTCCCGCAGATCATCAGGGCGGCGGGATCGACACGCCTGCTCACCCAGAAGATCTCCTGGTCCCAGACGAACAGGTTCCCGCACCACACCTTCCAGTGGGAGGGCATCGACGGCACCCGCGTCTTCACCCACTTCCCGCCCGTCGACACCTACAACTGCTCCATGAAGGGCGGCGAACTCGCCCACGCCGCCCGCAACTTCAAGGACAAGGGCCGCGCCCGGCACTCCCTCGCCCCCACCGGGTGGGGCGACGGAGGCGGCGGCACGACCCGCGAGATGGTCGCCAAGGCGGCCCGGGTACGGGACCTGGAAGGCTCGCCGACGGTCGTCTGGGAGACCCCCGCCGGCTTCTTCGCCAAGGCCGAGGCCGAATACCCGGATCCGCCCGTCTGGGTCGGCGAGCTCTACCTCGAACTCCACCGCGCCACCCTCACCAGCCAGGCGAAGACCAAGCAGGGCAACCGGCACAGCGAACACCTCCTGAGGGAGGCCGAGCTGTGGGCGGCGACGGCCGCCGTGCGCACCGGTTTCCCCTACCCCTACGAGGACCTGGACCGCATCTGGAAGACGGTCCTGCTCCACCAGTTCCACGACATCCTGCCGGGCTCGTCGATCGCGTGGGTGCACCGGGAGGCCAGGGCGACGTATCAGCGCGTCGCCGCCGAACTGAACGAGATCATCGACGGGGCTCAGCGCGCGCTGGCGGGCGAGGGGGACCGGCGACTGGTGTTCAACGCGGCACCGCACAGCAGGAACGGTGTGGCCGCCGGCGGCGCGGCCCCGGGACAGCCGGCCGGCGGCGTGACGGTGTCGCAGCGGCCCGAGGGCGGGCACGTGCTCTCCAACGGCCTGCTGCGGGTGGAGATCGACGCCCGGGGTCTGGTCGTGTCGGCGTACGACCTCGACGCCGACCGCGAGACCATCGCCCCCGGCACGGCCGCCAACCTGCTCCAACTCCACCCGGACTTCCCGAACATGTGGGACGCCTGGGACGTGGACGCCTTCTACCGCAACGCGGTCACGGACCTTACGCAGACCGACGAGCTGACGGCCGACGAGGAGGGCGTCAGGATCGTGCGGTCCTTCGGCTCGTCCCGGGTCACCCAGGTGCTGTCCCTCTCGCCGGGGGAGCGCCGCCTGCTGATCGACACGGAGGTGGACTGGCACGAGACGGAGAAGTTCCTGAAGCTGGCGTTCCCGCTCGATCTGCACGCCGAACGGTACGCGTCCGAGACCCAGTTCGGGCACTTCCACCGCCCGACCCACACCAACACCTCATGGGAGGCGGCGAAGTTCGAGGCCTGCAACCACCGCTTCATCCACCTGGACGAGCCGGGCTGGGGGGTGGCCGTCGTCAACGACTCGACCTACGGCCACGACGTGACGCGCAGCGTCCGCACGGACGGCGACAAGGGGACGACGACCACGGTCCGGGTCTCACTCCTGCGCGCCCCGCGCTTCCCCGACCCCGAGACCGACCAGGGCGTCCACCGCTTCCGGCACGCGCTGGTACCGGGCGCGGGAATCGCGGACGCGGTCCGGGAGGGGTGGCGGATCAACCTGCCGGAGCGCCGGGTGACGGGAGCACGGGAGGTGGCCCCGCTGGTGACGGTCGACAACGACGCGGTGGTGATCACGGCCGTGAAGCTGGCGGACGACGGGAGCGGCGACGTGGTGGTCCGCTTCCACGAGGCTCATGGGGGCAGGGCGCGCGCGACGCTGACGGCCGGCTTCGAGATCGGCAACGTCACCGTGACAGACCTGCTGGAACGACCGTTGCCGGACAAGGTGGTGCACGTCGGCAACAGCATCAGGTTGCGGCTTCGCCCGTTCGAACTGAAGACGCTGCGCTTGGCGCCCCTTTAGGGGCGCGGGGCTGTATGCCTGTGCGGCTCCGCCGCGCGGGCGCGACCAGCCCCCACGCACCCGCGGTCGCCACTCTGCCCTAGGCACCGAGCTGTGCGCGCAACCACTCCTCCACCTCACCCACATGCGCGGCCGCCGCCGCCCTCGCCGCCTCCGGATCCCGGGCGACGAGGGCCCGGTGGATCGCGGCGTGCTCCCGGCGCGTCCGAGCGAACGCCCCCTCCTCCTCGTACCCCCGCCACACCCGGGCCCGGAACGTCCGCGACGACAACCCCTCCAGGATCGCGGCCATCGTGTCGTTACCCGCGGCACCCGCGATCACCCGATGGAACGCGAGATCATGCGCGAGGATCTCCTCGGGATCGTCCGTCGCGTTCATCGCCACCAGGTGTTTCTCCACCTCGGCCAGCTGATCGGCCGTGATCCGCGCCGCGGCCAGTGCCGTCGCCGTCGACTCCAGTACCCGCCGCACCTCCAGCAGCTCCACCAGCTGCGGTCCGCGCGACAGGTCGGCGACCACGCCGAACGTCTCCAGCAGGTCACCCGCCTCCAACTGGGTGACGTAGATTCCGGAGCCGTGCCGGGCCTCCAGGACGCCCAGGACCGTCAGCGCGCGGATCGCCTCGCGCATGGAGCTGCGGGACATGCCCAGCTGGGCGGCGAGATCCCGTTCCGTCGGCAGTCGCTCGCCGGGCTCCAGGCGGCCCTCCGCGATCATCGCCTTGATGCGCTCGATGGCGCGCTGCGTCACCGTGCCCTTCTGGGGTGCCGTCTCGTCCACACCACTCCTCCTGTCGCCGGTGCGCCGCAGTCTAACCAGCAAGGTGGTCGGACCACTACGGCCTGTTCGACGCCTCATCGACCGAAAATTAGCGTCTGTGGGGTGTTGAATTCGCCGAGTGGTCTGATAAGTATGCGGGCATCTGCTCGAACACGCTCGATGAGGAGCCGCCCAGATGCCCGGCAGAACACTGAGGAAGCGGAACAGGTCCCGGATCATCGGCGCGACGGCCGTGGCCGTCGGAGCCTCGCTCGCGCTCGCCGCCTGCGGTAGTACGAAGGACACCGGCAGCGGCAGCGCGGGCGGTGGCGGTACGGGCCAGGTCGGAGTGATCCTGCCCCTGCTGACCTCGCCGTTCTGGCAGTCGTACAACGACTACGTACCCAAGATGGCGAAGTCCGAAGGCGTGGACGCGCTGAAGACGGTCAACTCGAACAGTGACCCCTCACAGCAGATCACCGACATCAACAACGAGCTCAACCAGGGCGTCAAGGGCCTGGTCGTGGCTCCGCTGGACAGCGCGGCCATCGAGGCGGGCCTGGACCAGGCCGAACGCAAGGGCGTGCCGGTCGTCGCCGTGGACGTGGCGCCGGACAAGGGCAAGGTCGCCATGGTGGTGCGCGCCGACAACGTCGCCTACGGCACCAAGGCCTGCGACTATCTCGGCGGGCACGTCACCTCCGGCAAGGTCGTGCAGATCATGGGCGACCTTGCCTCGGTCAACGGCCGGGACCGCTCCGAGGCGTTCCGCTCCTGCGTGAAGAAGAAGTACCCGAAGCTCAAGGTCCTGGAGATCCCCGCCAAGTGGGAGTCCGACACGGCCGCCTCCCAGCTGGGCACCCTCCTCAACGCCAACCCTGACATCAAGGGCATATACATGCAGGCCGGCGGCGTCTACCTCGCGCCGACCCTCCAGACCCTGAAGTCCAAGGGCATGCTCAAGACGACCGGCCAGAGCGGGCACATAGTGATCGTCTCCAACGACGGTATCCCGCAGGAGTTCGACGCCATCCGCAAGGGCCAGATCGACGCGACCGTCTCCCAGCCCGCCGACGCCTACGCCAAGTACGGCATGTACTACATCAAGGCGGCGATGGAGGGGAAGACGTTCGAGCCGGGTCCGACCGACCACGACTCCACGATCGTCAAGCTGCCCAGCGGCATCCTGGAGGACCAGCTGCCCGCACCCCTGGTCACCAAGGACAACGTCGACGACCCGAAGCTCTGGGGCAACACGGTCAAATGAGCACGCCACTTGTTGAGGCCCGGGACATCGTCAAGCGGTACGGCCCCACCGTCGCCCTCGCCGACGGCCGGCTCACCGTGCTGCCCGGCGAGTCCCATGCCCTCGTCGGCCGCAACGGCGCCGGCAAGTCCACCCTGGTCAACGTCCTCACCGGCCTCCAGGCCCCGGACGAGGGCACGGTCCGCTTCGACGGCGAGCCCGCGCCCCCGCTCGCCGACCGGGACGCCTGGCGGCGCAAGGTCGCCTGTGTCTACCAGAAGCCCACGGTCGTACCGGAGCTGACGGTCGCCGAGAACCTGTTCATCAACCGGCAGCCGCTGCACCGCGGTCTCATCAGCTGGCGGCGACTGCGCGGCGAGGCGGCGGCCCTCCTCGACACCTGGGACGTCCATGTCGACCCCGAGGCGCGCACCGCCGACCTCAAGGTCGAGGACCGGCAGATGGTCGAGATCGCCCGGGCGTTGAGCTTCGGCGCCCGGTTCATCGTCCTGGACGAACCGACCGCCCAGCTCGACAACCGCGAGATCGAGCGGCTGTTCGACCGGATGCGGGCGCTCCAGGACTCGGGGGTGACCTTCCTGTTCATCTCGCACCACCTCCAGGAGGTCTACGAGGTCTGCCAGACCGTCACCGTCCTGCGTGACGCCCGCTGGATCACCACCGCCCCCGTCGCCGACCTGCCCAGGGCCGCCCTGGTGGAGGCGATGGCGGGGGAGGCCGTCACCCGGCAGGAGCACACGGCACGGGACGCGGTGGCCGCCGAAGCACCCGTCGTCCTCACCGTCAGCGGGCTCACCTCCGAGTCGTACGACGGCATCGACCTCACCGTCCGCAGCGGCGAGGTCGTCGGCCTCGCCGGGACCAGCGGCAGCGGCAAGGTGGAACTCGCCGAGACCATCGCCGGGTTGCGCACCCCGGCCGGCGGGACCGCACGACTGAAGGAGAGGCAGCTGCCGTTCGGTGACGTGCGGGCGGCGCTCAAGGCGGGCGTCGGCTTCGTGCCCCGCGACCGGCACGAGCAGGGCCTGGTGGCCGGCATGAGCATCGGCGACAACGCCACCATGACCGTGCTGGACCGGCTGGGCCGCGGCGGGTTCGTCGGCACCGACCGCAAGCGCCGCTTCGCCGCCCGCCTGATCGAACGCCTCGACATCCACGCCGAGGGCCCCGGACAGCCCGTCTCCGACCTGTCCGGCGGCAACGCGCAGAAGGTCGTCATGGCCCGTGCCCTCGCCTCCGACCCCCGGCTGCTCGTCCTGGTCAACCCCACCGCGGGCGTCGACGTGAAGTCCAAGGAGTCGCTGCTGGCCCGGGTGGACAGCGCCCGTGAGGACGGCACCGCCGTGCTGGTCGTCTCCGACGAAATCGACGACCTGCGCCGCTGCGACCGCGTCCTCGTCCTCTTCCACGGCCGGATCGTCGCCGAACACCCGGCCGGCTGGCACGACCACGAGCTGATCGCCTCCATAGAAGGAGTGGACTCCATGCCCGAAGGAGTGGACCATGGCTGAGACCAAGGCCCCGCCGCTCACGCCGGTGCGCTCCCCGGACCCGCGCCCGGCCCGTACCGTCATCCTGCGCCGGGCCCGTGAACTCGCCCTCGTCCCCGCCCTGGTGCTGCTCATGGTGCTCGGCGCGGTGGTCAACGACTCGTTCCTCACCGAGCGCAACCTGATCTCCATCCTCGGTGCCTCCGCCGCCCTCGCGATGGTGGTGCTCGCCGAGTCGCTGGTCCTGATCACCGGCAAGTTCGACCTGTCGCTGGAGTCGGTCGTCGGGATCGCGCCCGCCGTCGGCGCGCTGCTCGTCCTGCCGTCGGCCGAGTCCGGCTGGGGCACCGGGTTCCCCACCGCTCTCGCCATGGTGGCCATCCTGGCCGTCGGCGCGGCGGTCGGCGCCTTCAACGGCATCCTGGTCGTGAAGTTCAAGCTCAACGCGTTCATCGTGACGCTGGCGATGCTGATCGTGCTGCGTGGTGTGCTGGTCGGCGCCACCAAGGGCAAGACCCTGTTCGGGATGCCCGACAGCTTCTTCACCCTGGCCACCACCACCTTTCTCAGCGTCCCGCTCTCGGTGTGGCTCGCGGCGGTTGCCTTCGCGATCACCGGGCTGGTGCTGAAGTACCACCGGGTCGGCCGCGCCCTGTACGCCATCGGCGGCAACGCCGACGCCGCCCGCGCCGCCGGCATCCGCGTCGACCGCGTGATGCTCGGGGTGTTCGTGGTGGCCGGAGTCCTCGCCTCGGTCGGCGGGATCATGCAGACCGGGTACGTGGGCGCGATCAGCGCCAACCAGGGCAACAACATGATCTTCACGGTGTTCGCGGCGGCGGTGATCGGCGGCATCAGCCTGGACGGCGGCAAGGGCACCATGTTCGGCGCCCTGACCGGTGTGCTCCTGCTGGGTGTCGTGCAGAACCTGCTCACCCTGGCGCAGGTGCCGTCGTTCTGGATCCAGGCCATCTACGGCGGCATCATCCTCGTCGCCCTCATGATCGCCCGTGTCACCACGGGACGGGCCCAGGACTGACCGGCCCGCGTCCCGAACTCCCCCTGACCGAAAGGCAATCCGTGTCCCCGAGCCCGGCCCGCGTGACCGCGGTCGACACCTACGACATCCGCTTCCCGACCTCGCGCGAGCTGGACGGTTCCGACGCGATGAACCCGGACCCCGACTACTCGGCGGCCTATGTCGTGCTGCGCACCGACGCGGCCGACGGGCACGAGGGGCACGGATTCACGTTCACCATCGGGCGGGGCAACGACGTCCAGGTCGCCGCGATCGACGCGCTGCGCGGCCATGTGCTCGGCCGCCCGGTCGACGAGATCTGCGACGACCCCGGATCCCTCTTCCAGGTCCTGATCGGCGACAGCCAGCTGCGCTGGCTCGGCCCCGAGAAGGGCGTGATGCACATGGCGATCGGCGCGGTGATCAACGCCGTCTGGGACCTCGCCGCCCGCCGCGCCGGAAAGCCGCTGTGGCAGCTGCTCGCCGACGCCGAACCCGAGTGGATCGTCCGCCAGATCGACTTCCGCTACCTCACCGACGCCCTCACCCCCGAGGAGGCCCTCGCCATCCTGCGCCGGGGCCGCGAGGGCGCCGAGGAGCGCCGGGCCCGGCTGCTGGAGCGCGGCTTCCCCGCCTACACCACCTCCGCCGGCTGGCTCGGCTACGACGACGAGAAGCTCACCCGGCTCGCCGCCCAGGCGGTCGCCGACGGCTTCCGGCAGATCAAGCTGAAGGTGGGCGCCGACCTGGCCGACGACATCCGGCGCTGCCGGGTGGCCCGCGCGGTCGTCGGGCCGGACATCCGCATGGCCATCGACGCCAACCAGCGCTGGAACGTCGACGAGGCGATCCGCTGGACCAAGGCCCTCGCCGAGTTCGACCCCTACTGGATCGAGGAGCCCACCAGCCCCGACGACATCCTCGGCCACGCGGCGATCCGCCGGGCGGTCGCCCCGGTCAAGGTCGCCACCGGCGAACACGTCCAGAACCGGATCGTCTTCAAGCAGCTGCTCCAGGCCGCCGCCCTCGACATCGTCCAGATCGACGCGGCCCGGGTCGCCGGCGTCAACGAGAACCTCGCCGTCCTGCTGCTGGCCGCGAAGTTCGGCGTCCCGGTCTGCCCGCACGCGGGCGGTGTCGGACTGTGCGAACTCGTCCAGCACCTCTCGATGTTCGACTACCTGGCCGTCTCCGGCACCACCGAGGACCGGGTCATCGAGTACGTCGATCACCTGCACGGCCACTTCCTCGATCCGGTGGTGATCCGCGAAGGTCATTACACGGCACCCACCGCGCCGGGCTTCTCGGCCGCCATGCGACCGGAGTCCGTCGCGGAGTACACCTACCCCGGCGGCACCTTCTGGGCCGCCGACCCCGACACGCAGAAGGGACAGGCGGCATGACCGACTTCGAGGGTCTGAGGGCCCTGGTCACCGGCGGCGCCTCCGGGATCGGGCGGGCCACCGCGGAACTCCTCGCCGAGCGCGGCGCCCAGGTCGCCGTCCTCGACCTCGACCCGGCCTCCGTCGAGAAGCCGCTGCTCGGTTTCCGGGCCGACGTCACCGACGACGCGTCCGTGCGGGCGGCGGTGCGGAGCGCGGTGGAGGCGCTCGGCGGCCTCGACGTCCTGGTCAACAACGCGGGCATCGGCGCCCAGGGCACCGTCGAGGACAACGACGACGACGAATGGCGCCGCGTCTTCGACGTCAACGTCCTCGGCATGGTCCGCGTCGCCCGCGCCGCCCTCCCGCACCTGCGCCGCTCCGCGCACGCGGCGATCGTCAACACCTGCTCCGTCGCCGCCACCGCGGGCCTGCCCCAGCGCGCCCTGTACAGCGCCACCAAGGGCGCCGTGTACTCCCTCACCCTGGCCATGGCCGCCGACCACGTCCGCGAGGGCATCCGCGTCAACTGCGTCAACCCCGGTACGGCGGACACCCCGTGGATCGGCCGCCTGCTGGACAAGGCCCCCGACCCGGCCGCCGAACGCGCCGCCCTGGAAGCCCGCCAGCCCGCCGGGCGCCTGGTCTCCGCCGCCGAGGTCGCCGGTGCCGTCGCCTACCTGGCGAGCCCGCTGTCCGGTGCCACCACCGGCACCTCGCTCGCCGTCGACGGCGGCATGCAGGGCCTCAGGCTGCGGCCGGTGGGCCAGTGAACGCCCTCGGCCGCAGCGGCGTCCGGGTCAGCCCCCTGGGCCTGGGCGCCGCCGTGATCGGCAACCTCTACACCGAACTCCCCGACCAGCAGGCGTACGACACGGTCTTTGCCGCCTGGCGGCAGGGCATCCGCTACTTCGACACCGCCCCGCACTACGGCCTGGGCCTGTCGGAGCGGCGGCTGGGGGAGGCCCTGCGGCCCTACGACCGGGACGCGTACACCCTCTCCACCAAGGTCGGCCGCAGGCTGGAGCCGGGGCCCGGCGACGGTGACGACCTCGCCAACGGCTTCGCCGTGCCCGACAACTACCGCCGCATCTGGGACTTCACCGCCGACGGCATCCGCCGCACCCTGGAGGCGAGCCTGGAGCGGCTCGGCCTCGACCGGGTCGACGTCGTCTACCTGCACGACCCCGACGACCACGCCGAACAGGCCTTCCGTGAGGGCTACCCGGCCCTGGAGAAGCTGCGCGCCGAGGGCGTCGTGGGCGCGATCGGCGCCGGCATGAACCAGACCGCCATGCTCACCCGGTTCGTCCGGGACACCGACGTCGACGTGGTGCTGTGCGCCGGCCGCTACACCCTCCTCGACCAGAGCGCCCTCACCGACCTGCTCCCGGCCGCTGCGGCACGCGGCACCTCGGTGGTGATCGGCGGGGCCTTCAACTCCGGTCTGCTGGCCGACCCGAGACCGGACGCCACCTACGACTACGCCCAGGCGCCGGACGAGCTGCTGTCCCGTGCCCTGCGCCTCAAGGCGCTCGCGGAACAGCACGGCACCACCCTGCGCGCCGCCGCCCTCGCCTTCTGCGCGGCCCACCCCGCCGTGGCGAGCGTCCTGGTCGGGGCCCGTTCGGCCGCCGAGATCGCGGACGGGGCACGGCAGTTCGCCACGCACGTCCCCGCCGCCTTCTGGCAGGAGCTGCGTGCCACCGGACTGCTGCCCGCCGACGCTCCCGTGCCCACGGAGGACCCGTCATGAGAGTCGCCCTGCACACCAAGGTCCGCGCGGACCGCGTCGCCGAGTACGAGGCCGCCCACCGCGAGGTCCCCGTCGAACTCACCGACGCCATCCGGGCCGCCGGGGCCACCTCCTGGACCATCTGGCGCAGCGGCACCGACCTCTTCCACGTCCTGGACTGCGCCGACTACGGCCGTCTTCTCGCGGAGCTGGACAAGCTCCCGGTCAACGTGGCCTGGCAGGCCCGGATGGCCGAGCTCCTCGACGTCGTCCACGACTACTCCGAGGCGGGCTCGCAGGCCGGCCTGCCCGTCGTATGGGAGCTGCCATGACGATCGACGCCCACCACCACGTCTGGGACCTCGCGGTGCGGGACCAGGACTGGATCCCCGAGGGCAGCCCGCTCAGGCGGGACTTCACGGTCGCCGACCTCGCCCCCGAGGCACGGGCGGCGGGAGTCACCCGCACGGTCCTCGTCCAGACGGTCACCGTCCCCGAGGAGACCCCCGAGTTCCTCGCCCTCGCCGACACCCACGAACTGATCGCCGCGGTCGTCGGCTGGACCGATCTGACCCGCCCGGACGTCGCCGACGAACTCGCCCGCCTGCGCGAACTCCCCGGCGGCTCCTTCCTGAGGGGCATCCGCCACCAGGTCCAGGGCGAACCCGACCCCGAGTGGCTGCTGCGCCCGGACGTCGGCCGGGGCCTGGCCGCGCTCGCGGACGCGGGCCTGGTCTACGACCTCGTGGTCCAGGCCCACCAGCTCCCGGCCGCCGCCAAGGCCGCCGAGAACCACCCCCGGCTGACCTTCGTACTGGACCACCTGGGCAAGCCGCCCATCGCCACCGGAACCCTCGAACCCTGGGCCACCGCGGTACGCGCCCTCGCCGCCCTGCCCAACACCGTCTGCAAGCTCTCCGGCATGGTCACCGAGGCCGACCCCGCCAACTGGACCGTGGACGACCTGCGCCCGTACGCCGAGACGGTCCTGGACGCCTTCGGCCCGGACCGCCTGATGTTCGGCTCGGACTGGCCGGTGTGCACCCTGGCCGGAACCTACCGTGAGATCCTGGACGCGACCGCCCAGCTGACCGGCCCCGACGCACGCACCCGCGTCTTCGAGACCACCGCCGCCCGCGTCTACGGCCTCTGAGGCGTCCCCGCCAGCCGCGTCGGCGGCAGGTACTCCCTCACATACGTGCGTTCCCAGCACGCGCCCGTCTCCCGAAGCTCCCGCCAACTGGTGTAGCGGTAGCGGAAGAGGCGGGCGCGGACGAAGCGCGGGGGCTCGTCGGGCGGGAAGGGGGAGCGGCGCAGCAGCCGCAGCGTGTCGCGGTCGTTCTCCAGGAGGCGTTCCACGAGGCCGCCGAACCAGTCGCCGGCGTACGCGGGGGAGAGGGCGGCGAACCACATCAGCCAGTCCAGGCGGAGGTGGTAGGGCGCGAACTGGCGCGGCCAGTGCCGGGGATCGCCCGGCTTGCCCCTGAACTCGTACTCCCGCCAGTCCGAGCCCTCGCGCGGTGTGTCGTCCAGCGTGCCCTCGACCACCACCTCGTAGCGCACCCGGCTGACGCTGCCGAAGGCACCGTAGGTGTTGACCAGGTGGAGCGGGTCGAAGGAGCGGTTCATGACCTGGCGGCGGGAGACCATGTTCACCACCGGGTGGTAGCTCAGGAAGAGGAGCAGCGCGGTCACGGCGAGGACGGCCACCTCGTACCAGAGCGGGGTGGGCGGCGCGGTGGTGTGGTCCGTGGGCAGCCGGAGGGCGGACAGGGCGAGGACGATGGTGATCCAGTTCAGCCAGGAGAAGTTGCCGGAGACCACCAGCCACAGCTGGGTGAGGATCATCAGGGCTGCGGCCGCCGTCGCGACCGGCTGCGGGGCGAACAGCAGGACGGGGACCACCAGCTGGGTGAGGTGGTTCGCGGCCACCTCCGCCTTGTGCACCGGCCCCGGCAGATGGTGGAAGAACCAGCTCAGCGGACCCGGCATCGGCTGGGTCTCGTGGTGGTAGTGCAGACAGGTCAGCTTGCGCCAGCAGGCGTCCCCGCGCATCTTGATCAGACCCGCCCCGAACTCCACCCGGAACAGGATCCAGCGCAGCAGGAAGAGGACGAGGACCGGCGGGGCCACCTCGTCGTTGCCCAGGAAGACGGCCAGGAAACCGGTCTCCAGGAGCAGGGACTCCCAGCCGAACGCGTACCACGTCTGGCCGACGTTGACGATCGAGAGATACAGCGCCCAGGGGATCAGCCACACCGCCATCCCGGCCCACAGCGGGAGTTCGGCGTCCGCTCCCGCCACCAGCGCCGCCGACACCGCGCAGCCCGCCCAGGCGCAGCCCGCGAAGAAGCGGTCCGAGTAGTGCAGATGGAACAGGCTCGGCGCCCGGCGGAACGGGGCCCGGGCGACGAAGCCCGGGATCGGCAGCATCCCGCGCTCGCCCAGCAGGGCCCGGAACTGCAGCGCCGCCGTCAGGAACGCGAAGAGGTACACGCCGGCCAGAGCCCGCTGGAAGACCAGCCGGCTCAGCCAGTACCCGGGGGCGGTGAACCAGTCCACGGCCGTGCGCTCCTGACTCTCTCCATGGTGCGGCCCCGGATCGGCGGGGCCTGTCACCCTGTGTACCGCGCCTGCCCGGTTGCGTAACCCGGGCGAGTGAAGAAGACAAATGGTGAGGAATTGCCCGAAAAGGGTTCCCCTGGCATGGTGGCCCCATGGCTGATCGGGGAGCGAGCGCTCCGTCACTCCCGGACGACTGGCCCGCCCATCCGGACCACCCGATCCTGGTGCTCAACCGCATGGGCACCTTCGACTGGGACCTCGACGCCGGCCTGTTCCACATGGACGCCCAGGCGTACGAGGTGTTCGACCTGGCCCCCGAGGAGTACGACGGCCGCCCCGAGACCCTCGCCGCCCGGGTACCCGCGGCCGAGTCCAGCAGGCTGGACGAGGTGGTGTCCCGGGCCATCAAGGACGGCAGCGAGAACTACGGCGCGTACTTCCGCATCCGCCTCCGCGACGGCACCCCGCGCTGGACCCACACCCAGGGCTACATCCGGCGCGACGAGACGGGCCGCCCGCGCCGGGTCGTCGGCATCGTCCGGGACGCCACCCAGGAACTGGAGGACAGCGAGGCCCGCGACCTGCGGGACGCCCAGGGACAGGCGCTGCGCCGGCAGACCGGTGTCGTCCAGGCGGTCACCGCCGCGCTCGCCCACGCCAGCAGCGTCCAGGAGGTCATCGACGTCCTCAAGGGCACCCGCGGCATCCCCAACCTGGGCGCGGCCTCCCTGGTGATGGGCCTGGTCGAGGCCGGCCGGATCCGGCTGGTCGCCGAGGGACCGGCCGGCAGCTTCGTGCCGGGCACCCAGATCACCCGGATCGAGGAGCCGTACCCGATGGGCGAGGTGGTGCGAACCCTCAGCCCGCGCTTCATCGAGTCACCTCAGGAGTTCGCCGAGGGCTACCCGATCCTGTGGCCGCACATCACCGGCCTGCGCATCACCTCGGCCGCCTATCTGCCCCTGATCGCCCAGGCCCGCCCGATCGGCGCCATGGGCCTGCTCTACAACGACCGGCTCGGCTTCTCCACCGAGGAACGCGCCGTCCTGGTCGCCCTGGGCAGCAGCATCGCGCAGAGCCTGCAACGGGCCATGCTCTTCGAGCAGGAGAAGGACCTCGCCCAGGGCCTCCAGCAGGCGATGCTGCCGCGCACCATCCCCAGTGTGCGCGGCGCCGACGTCGCCGTCCGCTACCGCTCGGCGAGCGCCGGCGGTCCCCTGGGCCGGGACATCGGCGGCGACTGGTACGACCTGATCCCGTTGCCCGGCGGCCGGGTCGGCGCGGTCATCGGCGACGTCCAGGGCCACGACACGCACGCGGCGGCCGTCATGGGACAGCTGCGCATCGTGCTGCGCGCCTACGCCGCCGAGGGCCACGCCCCGGCCACCGTGATGGCCCGCGCCTCCGTCTTCCTGGACGAGCTCGACACCGACCGCTTCGCCACCTGCCTGTACGCCGAGGCCGACCTGGCCACCGGGGTCGTCCAGGTGGTCCGCGCCGGCCACATCGACCCGCTGGTCCGCGCCGCCGACGGGGGCTGCCGCCGGGTGCCCGTCGAGGGCGGGCTGCCGCTCGGCCTGTCCGCCGAGTTCCAGAGCCTGGAGTACCCGGTGTCCACCCTGGAGCTCGACCCCGGCGAGATGCTGCTGCTGTGCACCGACGGGCTCGTCGAGCAGCCCGGCGCCGACCTCGGGGACGGCATGCGGGCCCTGGCCGAGCAGGTCGCCGAGGGGCCCGAGGACGTGCGTGCCCTCGCCGACCGGCTGATCGAGATCGCCGAGGAGCGGGCCGGTGACGACGACGTGGCCCTGCTCCTGCTGCGCCGCCGCGGCTTCGACACCGCGCAGGCCGTCGGCCGCCTCCAGCAGCACGTGGCCTCCGGCGACCCCGAGGCGCTCGCCCTGGCCCGGCGCATGGTCCGCGCCGCCGTCCGCGCCTGGGGCGCCGGGGACCGCGCCGACGAGATCGAGCTGGTCGCCGACGAGCTGATCACCAACGCCCTCATGCACACCGAGGGCTGCGCGATCGTCACCCTCAGGGTCCTCGGCGGCAGCGACCGCCGGCTGCGCGTCGAGGTCGAGGACTCCTCCAGCGCCCTGCCGCGCCGCCGCGAGGCGGGCGCCGACGGAGTCTCCGGGCGGGGGCTGCTGCTCGTCGACCAGCTCGCCGACGGGTGGGGCGTGGAGGCCCGCGGCGGCGGCAAGGCGGTCTGGTGCGAGTTCCGGATGCCGGAGAGGACCGACCGGACCTGACCCCCCGGGCGCCCGGTGGCACTCTGGACGCATGCCCGAACTGCCCGAGGTCGAAGCGCTCAGGGACTTCCTGACCGAGAACCTGGTCGGCCACCAGGTCGTGCGCGTGCTGCCGGTCGCCGTCAGCGTCCTGAAGACGTACGACCCGCCGGTCGACGCCTTCGAGGGCAGCGAGGTCGTCGCCGTCCACCGGCACGGCAAGTTCCTGGACGTCGAGGGCGACCGCGGACTGCGGTTCGTCACCCATCTGGCCCGCGCGGGCTGGCTCCAGTGGAAGGACCGGCTGCCGGACGGTCCGCCCCGGCCCGGCAAGGGTCCCCTGGCCCTGCGGGCGGCTCTGGAGACCGGTGCGGGCTTCGACCTCACCGAGGCCGGCACCCAGAAGAAACTGGCCGTGTACGTCGTCCGCGACCCGCGGGACGTCCCCGGCATCGCCCGGCTCGGCCCCGACCCGCTCGCCGCGGACTTCGACGAGGCCCGCCTGACGGCGCTGCTGGCACACGAGCGACGGCAGCTCAAGGGCGCCCTGCGCGACCAGAGCCTGATCGCCGGGGTGGGCAACGCCTACAGCGACGAGATCCTGCACGCGGCGAGGATGTCCCCGTTCAAGCTGGCCGCGTCCCTGACCCCCGAGGAGGCGCACCGGCTGTACGAGGCGCTGCGCACCACCCTCACCGAGGCGGTGGAGCGCTCCCACGGCCTGGCGGCGGGGCGGCTCAAGGCCGAGAAGAAGAGCGGGCTGCGGGTCCACGGCCGGACCGGCGAGCCCTGCCCGGTCTGCGGCGACACCGTCCGCGAGGTCTCCTTCAGCGACTCCTCGCTGCAGTACTGCCCGACCTGCCAGACCGGCGGCAAGCCGCTCGCGGACCGCCGGATGTCCCGGCTGCTCAGGTAGCCGGCGCTCACGCGGGGTCCAGGGCGACCAGGAGCTGCCCGTCCGCGTTGCGCACCTCGTAGCGGTCGATCTCGTCCGCGCGCATCGAGGAGCCGCCCGTCATGGTGCTCACCCGGTCGTCGTGGTCCCGCTCCGCCCAGGTGGTCACGATCTGCTCGGAGCCGTCGTCGCCGACCGCGACCAGGCGGCAGGAGCGCGGCCCGCCGGGGTCCTTCACCTGGAGCTCGATGGCGCTGCCCGAGTCCGTGTCCTGCGACGTCACCTGCGCCCAGATGCCCGACTGCGCGTCGGTGGCCGCGGTGACCTGCACGGCCGGCGTGGCGTCGTGACCGGCATAGGCCGCGATGCCGGGGCCGGCGACCGCGAAGACCACCGAGGCGGCCAGGCCGTACAGCAGCCTGCGGCGCTTGGCCCGGTGCCGGGTCGCGACCTCGGCGAGCAGCCGGTCCAGCAGCCGGGGACCGGGCTGCGCCATGGGGTGCACGAAGCGCGGCGTGGCCCGGCGGTACAGCATCAACTGCCGTGCCGCGGGGCCGAACTCGGTCACGTGTGCCGCGCACTGGGGGCACTCCATGAGGTGGTCCTCGAAGCGGAAGGCCTCCGCCTCGTCCAGCACGCCGAGCGCGTACGCGCCGACGTCGCGATGCCTTTCCAGGGACCTCATGACGAATCCTCGTGCCGAAGGTGCGGGTGGGGGTTACGCGTTGTTCCTTGCTCCCACCCGTACGCAGTCGGCAGCCGTTTCACTCAAGCCACGTACAGAATCGTAATCAACGGATTCGGAGCGGCCGGGCCCGCGGATTGGTCCTGAATCAAAAAAGATGGATCGCGAGGTGCCCGAGGGGCAGACCGAGCCGCCAGGCGGGGGTCCACACCTTGGGTCCGTCGTCCTCGCCGAACACCGAACCGCCGCCCGGCACCGCGTCCAGATCGGGCGCGAGCAGCTCGGTCTCCTCCAGCCAGCGCCAGGCCGCCACGGCCAGATCCAGGTCCGGCGACGGCCCGCCCGACTCGGCGGCCAGCCCTGCCATACGTTCCCGCACCCACTCCTGCCACGGCTGGTCGTACGCCGTCAGCGAAAGCCAGGTCTCCAACTGGGACACGACCCGGATGCCCGACAGTTCGCCGTCCGCGTCGGAGAGGAAGATGGTCAGCGCCAGCGCGTCACGGCCGGCCCGGAACTCGAAGGACGTCGGCGGCATGAGATCGCCCGTGCGCAGCAGCTCGTCAGCGATGTACTCGGCGTACAACCAGGCCATCGGGACCGCCAGCTCCCCGCTTCCGGCCCCGTCCGTGCTCTCTTGACCTCTGTGCAGCATCCCGTCCTGCCTTCCTCCGGTGCGCGCGTGGCCCCGACCCCGGGTCCGTCCCTCTCCCGGTGCGGAACACGGATGAAGACAGCAGATTGCTCAAACATGGTCCTCAGCAAGGCGCTTTACCGAGGTTTGACCTGGCTCCCGGTTTCATCGCAGGTCGGGTGCGTAACCGGGCAGAACCCGGCGCAGGGCGCGCAGCGCGTAGTAAGCGCGCGACTTCACGGTACCGGGTGGAATCCCGAGGGTCTCGGCGGCTTCCGCCACGCTCGCCCCTTGGAAGTACACCAGCACCAGGACTTCACGGTGTTCCGGGGTGAGAGTCTTCACAGCCTCCCGGACGTCGAGCGCCGCGGCCGCGCGTTCGGCGTGGTCGCCGACCGCCCGGGTGTTCTCCAGCACGGCGTCCGGCACCTCGGCGGGACGTGCCTGCCGGGCCCGGCGCGCGTCGATGGCGAGCCGCCGGCCGACCGTCAGCAGCCAGGGCAGCACGGAGTCGAAGGCGTCGGCGCGCAGCGCCTCCGGGTGCTGCCAGGCGCGTACGAGGGTCTCCTGGACGAGGTCCTCGGCCCGCTGCCGGTCCCCGTCGCTGAGCCGCAGCAGCAGCGCGAAGAGGGGTCGGCCGTGCTCGCGCTGGAGCGCGACGAGCTCGTGCTCGGCGGTCGTCGTCCCGTGGGGAAGGGTGGTTCCGGCCGTCATGGCCGTATGGCATCGCAGGGTCCGGCCGGGGGACAGGGGGCGCACAGGGATGTGCGGCGGACGGTCGATCGTGTCGGTGAACGGTGCGACGAACGGTCCGTCACACCCCGTACCCGACCCGGATGGGTCAATCGGGGCGCCTGAGTTGTTTGCGGCCGCCCCCACCTTCGTACCCATTGATCTGTAAATCGGACAAGGCTTGCGACTCTGGGGTGCTCCTGATGATCAATCGCAGACGCCGGGCGGCCCTGGCCCTGACCGCCTTCCTCGCCGCCGCGGCCGCCTGTCAGAACCACCTGCGGGAGGAGCGCGCCGCCCCGCCCCCGCACCCGGCGCCCGCCGCGCCCGCGACCGGCTTCACCCTCGTCGCCTCCGGTGACGTCATGCCGCAGAAGTCCGCGACCGACCACGCGAACTTCGAAGCGGGGGGCAACGGCTACGACTTCCGCCCGATGCTCGCCGGCGTCGAACCGGTCGTCTCCAGGGCCGATCTGGCGCTCTGCCACCTGGCGACCGTCACCGGCACCGACGGCGGCCCCACCGGCCTCACCTCCCCGCCGCAGCTCGCCGAGGCGCTCGCCGCCACCGGCTACGACGGCTGCTCCACCGCCTCCGACCGGGCCCTCGACGACGGGGCCGCGGGCATCCAGCGCACCCTCGCCGCCCTGGACCGGGTGGGCCTCAGGCACTCCGGCACCGCCCGCACCGACGCCGAGGCCGGCACCCTCACCCTGATGAACGCGGGCCGCGCCAAAGTCGCCCAGCTCTCCTACACCTACGACGTCAACGGCAACTCCCTGCCGCCCGGCCAGCCCTGGGCGGTCGGCCTCCTCGACGAGAACCGCATCCTCGCCGACGCCCGCGCCGCCCGGCGGGCCGGCGCCGACGTGGTCGTCGTCTCCGTGCACTGGGGCACCGAGGGAACCGACGCCCCCGACCAGCAGCAGCTCGCCCTCGCCAGGACCCTCACCGCCGCGCGCACCGGCGGCCGCCCCGACATCGACCTGCTCCTCGGCACCCACGCCCACATCCCGCAGGCGTACGAGAAGGTCAACGGCACCTGGGTGGTCTACAGCCTCGGCGACCAGCTGGCCGGCGAGATGTACAACGGGCAGGGCCGCCAGGACCCGCGCGGCAACGAGTCCACCCTCGCCCGGTTCACCTTCGCCCCGCCCACCCGGCCGGGCGGCCGCTGGGAGGTCGCCAAGGCCGAGTTCATCCCGCAGCTGTACGACCTGGACGCCGGCCGGGTCGTCGACCTCAACGCGGCCATCGGCCAGGGCGCCGACTTCACGGCGGCCCGGGACGCCATCCGCGACGTCGTGCTCAGCCGCGGGGCCGCCAAGGACGGGCTGATCATGGGGGAGTAGCGGCGGTCACTCCACGTCGACGTGGTCGAAGGCCGCCAGCAGCTGCTTCAGCACCCGTACGCACGCCGTGATCTCGGCGTCGGTCAGATCGCCGCCGACCTGCCGGTTCAGGGCGTGCTCGCGGGCGAGGACCGCGGTGATGGTCGCCCGGCCCTCGTCCGTGAGGCGGATCAGGGAGGAGCGCTGGTGCGCCGGGTTGGGGGTGACCTCGGCCCAGCCGCGCGCCACCGCGTCGTTCACCATGCGCTGCACGAACTGCCGGCTCAGCGCCATGATCCGGCCCATCTGCGGCACCGTCATGGGCTCGTACCGGCGCAGCAGGTCCAGCACCGAGCGCACCCCGACCGACGCCCCCTCGATCTGCTCGCCCTGCTCGACCTTGCGGAAGGCGCGCCGGTAGAGCGGGCCGATCAGATCGAACACCTCGGTGATGCGCTCGCCCAGCTCGTCGGGGGCGAGGGGCTTGTCGATGTCGTTCACCCGGCCATCATGCACCCCTCGTCAAGATGACAATCCAGTTGTCAAAATCCCGCGATGATGACACCTTGGTTGTCATGAATGGTGCTGCGGACGTCCGCTTCTTCCCCTCCTCCGACGGCGACCTCGCCTGCCTCGACACCGGCTCCGGCGACCCGGTGGTCCTGCTCCACGCCGGATACGTCGACCACCGCTTCTGGTACCGGCAGCTCCCGGCGCTCGCCGCCGGGTACCGGGTGATCGCCCCGGACGTCCGCGGCCACGGCCTCTCGGCCAACGCGAGCAGGCCGTTCCGCTGGGCCGACGACCTCGCGGAGCTCCTGCGCCACCTCGACGCCGGGCCCGCCGTCCTCGTCGGCGTCTCCATGGGCGGGGTCATCGCCACCGACACCGTGCTGGAACACCCCGAGCTGGTCCGCGCGGTGGTCACCTGCGGGGCGGCGACGGGCGACTTCCGGTACACGGACCCCTGGCACACGGAGCTCCAGGCCGAGTACGCCCGCACGCTGGGCGCCGGTGACATCGAAGGCTGGCTCGACGCCTTCGTGCGGGTGGTACCGGGCGAGCACCGCACCCTCGACGCGATCGACCCGGAGATCCCGCGCCGGCTGCGGGAGATGGCCCTGCACTCGATCTCGAAGCACACACCCGACGAGCCCGACCATCTGGTGCGCGTGACCGACTCCTGGTCCCGGGTGCCGAAGACCGACGTCCCGGTGCTCACGGTCAACGGCGGTCTGGAGCCCGCCGACCTGCTCGCCGCCGCCGACCGCCTGGCCCGTGAGGTGGCGAACGGCCGGGCGGAGATCATCGAGGGCACGGGCCACTACCCGAACCTGGAGCGGCCTGCGGAGTTCAACGCCCTCCTGCTCGGCTTCCTCCGCGGCCTCTAGGGCCCGGCCAGGCGCGACCTCTTGCAGGAGTAGCCGAAGTAGATCACGCACCCGATCACGAACCAGACCGCGAACCGCACCCAGGTCTGCCACTTCAGGAACGTGATCAGCCAGACCGAGAAGACGACACCCAGCGCCGGCACGAACGGCATCCACGGGGTACGGAAGGTGCGCGGCAGCTCCGGCTGCCGGTAGCGCAGCACGATCACCGCGGCGCACACCACCACGAACGCCAGCAGGATGCCGATGTTGGTGAGTTCGGCCGCCTCGCCGATCGGCACGAAACCGGCGAGGAGCGCCGAGGCCGCCCCGACGATCCAGGTCACCCTCGTCGGCACGTGCCGCGTCGGGTGCGTCTTCGCGAACCAGCCGGGCAGCAGCCCGTCCCTGGACATGGAGAACCAGACGCGGGTCACGCCCAGCATGAACGTGAACATGACGGTCAGGATGCCGATGATCGCGCCCACCGCGATCACGTCCGCCAGCCCGCTCAGCCCCACCGACTTGAACGCCGTCGAGAAGCCGCTCTCCGGGTCGATGTGCTGGTAGTCCTGCATGCCCGTCAGGACCAGGCAGGCCGCCACGTACAGCACCATCGAGATCGCCAGCGAGTAGATGATCGCCTTCGGCATGTGCCGCTGCGCGTCCCTCGACTCCTCGGCCGCCGTCGACATCGCGTCGTACCCGAAGACCGCGAAGAACACGGTCGCCGCTCCGGTGAACGTGCCGCTGACGCCGAACGGGAAGAAGGGGTGGTAGTTCGCCGAGTCGACGTGGAACACGCCGACGCCGATCACCAGCAGGACCACCAGCACCTTGAGCACCACCACGAAGGTCTCGAAGCGGGCCGCGCTGCGGATGCCGAGGTTGAGGAGGCAGGCGATGAGGAGACAGAGCACGGCGGCGAACAGGTCGATGCGGTGCCCGGACCCGGTGCCGGGGGCGCCCAGCATCCAGTGCGGCAGGTTCGCGCCCATCTCCTCGACCAGGAAGCTGAAGTACCCGGAGATGCCGATCGCGACCACCGCCACGATCGCCGTGTACTCCAGCAGCAGGTCCCAGCCGATGAACCAGCCCGCGAACTCCCCGAGCACCGCGTAGCCGTACGTGTACGCCGACCCCGCCTTCGGGATGAGCCCGGCGAACTCGGCGTACGACAGCGCGGCGCAGGCGCTCGCCACACCGGCGATGAGGAACGAGACCAGGACGGCGGGCCCCGCCGTCTCGTTGGCGACCGTACCGGCGAGGGTGAAGATACCCGCGCCGATGATGCCGCCCACGCCGATCGCGGTCAGCTGCACCAGCCCGAGCGACCTGTCGAGTCGGGGGCCCGCGGTGACCTCCGTCTCCTCGATGTGTTCGATGGGTTTGCGACGGAGAATCCCCTCACCCATGCGGAGCTTGGTCATGCGCCTCACCTCTTCGCCGGTCGCGAACGGCTGACGGCCGATCATGATGGCTCAGGGGCGTCAGGGACGGAAGACGCCACGCACGTTCTCGGCCCGGCCCGGCGTCCAGGTGCGGGCGGCGCCGCGCGGCGGCCGGGCGCCGGCGAGACGGGTGCGCAGGGCGGTCAGCGCCGGGTCCACGTCGAAGAGAGTGACGACGTCCAGGGGGAGGTCCGGGTGCGCCGTGCGGAAGCCGCGCAGCAGCGCCGCCGGGGCCAGCCGGGCACCGACCACGTCGACCCGCAGGGGGCGCCGGCCCGCGCCCCGGGACGTGCCCCGGCTGCGCGCCGCCGAGCTGCTCGACGGCTGGCGGCACATCCTCTCCAGCCCGGCCCCGCGGCCCCTCTTCCTCAACAGCCTCGCGGGCAACGCCCTGATCATGGTCGCCGCACCACCGCTGGCCGTCCTCATGCGCGGCCCGCTCGGCTTCGCCCCCTGGCAGTACGGCCTCGCCTTCGCCGCGCCCTGCCTCGGCGGCCTCCTCGGCGCCCGGCTCGCCCGGCGGCTGGTCGCCAGGTACGGGCAGTGGCGGGTGCTGCGCACCGCGATCGTCCTCGCCGGGGTCCTGCTCCCGGCGACCCCGCTGCTGCTCCTGCGGGAGACCGCTACGGCACGACCGTCACCGGCCACCGTCCCGCCTTCACCAGACGGATCGCGACCGAGCCGATGAAGCGGTGGCCGGCCTGCTCGGAGGCGCCCACCACGACCGCGTCGGCCTTCAGCTCGTCCGCCGCCTTCACCAGCCCGCTGTAGGCGTCGCCGCGGAAGGTGTGGAACTCCCAGCGCACCTCGAATATCCCCCTGAGCCGCTCGGCCGCGTCCCGGATCTGCGCCACCAGGTCCTCCGCGATCTCGTCGGTGGTCTCCGCCACCGGTGCCCCGAGCGCCGCCCCGGCCGCCAGCACCGGCTGGACGTACACGATGGCCAGCAGCGCGTGCTGCCGCCGGGCCAGACCGGCGGCGTAGGAGGTCGCGCGCCACGAGGAGTCCGAGCCGTCCATGCCGACCACGATGACCTTGGGCCCGTCCGTGCCCCGCTCGAACTGGTGTTGTTCCGCCACGCTCCGAGGCTATCGGAATCCGCAGGTCCGGTCAGTGCCCGGGGCCTCCCGCCGGGTCGGCCGGTGCGCCGTACGGGTGCGGGCGCCGTACGGGTGCGGGCCGGTGGGGGCTGGTCGCGCAGTTCCCCGCGCCCCTTTCAGGGGGCGTGCACCTGGCGCCCCTTAAACATGCCCGGGGCGGAACCCAATACAAAAAACACCCCACCCCCCGGGACGCCCCGCCCCCGGGCCCCGCACCCC
>NZ_JBFBJL010000047.1:0-72655 GCF_040686075.1 Streptomyces sp. NPDC086519 | reverse complement strand
TGTCGCAATCCACACCAGGCCAGAAGGCCCTCACCCATTTCAAGATCGATCAGCCGTGAGCCCTGTCACCGTCCACAACCTCCCAGGACAGAACACCTAGGACGCCCGCCAGGTGAGGTGCAGTTCCTCGGGTGAGCGGTGGATCAGCGTCGGCCGCATGGTGACCGGACGCCCCCGCGTGAGCCGCAGATCCGGCAGGCGGCGCGTCAACTCCTCCACTGTGATGCGGAGTTGTTCGCGGGCGAGCTGGGCGCCGACGCAGGCGTGGGCGCCGAAGCCGAAGGCGAGATGGCGGGCGGGGGCGGTGCGGGTGATGTCGAACGTGTCGGGGCGGGGGTGCCGCGAGGCATCCCGGTTGGCCGCGCCGAACGCGACGAACAGCTCCGCCCCGGCCGGGAGTTCGGTACCGGCGAGGGTGACCGGGCGGGTGGCCACCCGCCGGAAGCCCTGGAGTGCCCCGTCGTGGCGGGCGGCCTCCTCCACGGCCGCCGGGATCAGGTCCGGTCGCTCACAGAGCAGTTCCCACTGGCGGCGGTGGCCGAGCAGATGCAGGACGGTGGTGCCGATCAGCGCGGTGGTGGTCAGGTGCCCGGCGATCAACAGGTTCTGGAGGTGGGCGACGGCCTCGTGACGCTGTTCCAGGGGGAGTTCGGCGTGGCCGGGTTCGGCCACGGAGGCGACGATGTCCGTGGCCAGGTCCTCGCGGGGATGCGTGTAGCGGTCGAGGACGTGCTGCATGGCGACGACGTCCTCCGCGGCGGCGACCTGTCCGGCCTCCGGCAGCGGCCGGAACAGCAACTCCTCGGCACGTCGGCCGCCGTGCACGACGAGGGGCACGTCGGCGGGGTCGAGGCCGACGATCCGGCCGATGACCTCGCCGGGCAGCCGAGTGGCGTAGGCCGACATCAGCTCCACCCGGCCCTCCGTCACGAACCCGTCGACGAGGGCGGCGGCGCGCTCCCGGGCGTACGGTACGGCCGCCGCGATCCGGGCCGGTGACAGCGCGCGCAGCAGCGGGGCGCGCAGCAGCTGGTGGCGTTCGCCGTCCGAGGTGACCACGACGGGGCGGCCGCCGAAGCCGCCGCCGAGCACGGCGAGCGCGGCGGGCGCGGGCATGACGTCCGGCCGTAACGCGTTCGCCGACGAGAACTCCCCGGTCCGGCGCAGCACTTCGCGGACGTCTTCGTCCCGGGCCACCAGCCAAGCGTCCAGTTCGGGCACCCACACCAGCCCCTGCGCCGCCCGCGCCCGCGTGTACAGCGGATAAGGATCGCGCATCAAGTCGTCGAGCCTGTCGTGCCTGTCGTGCAGTTCGCGTTCCATGAGACGCCCCCCGGGACGACGACGGCGGTACGGACCGCGCTCATGGTGCCGTACCGCCGTGCGGCCGCGACAGGGCCGGGCGGAGCGGAGCCCGGGGCCCGGGGCCCGGTCAGGCGGCGGCCGACCATCCCCCGCGGGCCGGCTGCAACAGGTCAACGGTGAAGCGCGTCCCGCGCCGGCCGGTTTCCCTAACATCGTGGCGTGGTCAACTTCCTCCTTCAGCGGACGGCTCCGCTGCCGATCGACGAGGCGTGGCGCCGGCTCACGCAGTGGTCCCGGCATGCCGACGTGGTCCCGCTGACCCGGGTCACCGTGCTCACCGATCCCCCGACCCGCGCGGGCACGGTCTTCGTGGCCCGTTCCGGGTTCGGGCCGCTGGCGTTCGACGATCCCATGGAGGTGACCGTCTGGGAGCCCCCGCAGGACGGCGGTTCCGGCCGCTGCCGCCTGGTCAAGCGCGGCCGGGTGGTGCTCGGCTGGGCCGAACTGGAGGTGCACCCCGGCCCCGGCGGCCGTACCCGGGTGGTCTGGCACGAGGAGCTGCGGATCCGGGGGCTGCCCTCGGTCTTCGACCCGCTGGTGCGCCGGACGTCCCGGGCCGTCTTCGGACGGGCGGTCAACTCGCTGCTCCGGCGGCCCTGACGCCGGCGGGAGGAAGCGCCCGGTGTGCTGACCCGATCCGCCGCGCCGGGGCCGGCGAAGACGTCGCGTCGTGGTGGATCGGGGTGTGCGCGCCGGTCAGGGAGACCCCACTGCCTCCTCTGCGGTTCGCGACGATCTCGGCCGCGATCGACAGCGCGGTCTCCTCGGGCGTACGGGCGCCGAGGTCGAGGCCGATGGGCGAGCGGAGACGGGCCAGCTCAAGCTCGGTGACGCCGGCCTCGCGCAGGCGTTCCTCGCGGTCCAGGTGGGTGCGGCGGGAGCCCATCGCGCCGACGTAGGCCACCGGGAGGCGGAGGGCGAGCCGGAGCAGCGGGACGTCGAACTTGGCGTCGTGGGTGAGGACGCACAGGACGGTGCGGCCGTCGACCTGGGTGCGGTCCAGGTACCTGTGGGGCCAGTCGACGACGATCTCGTCGGCCTCCGGGAAACGGGACGTGGTGGCGAAGACGGGGCGCGCGTCGCACACCGTCACGTGGTAGTTCAGGAACTTGCCGACGCGGACCAGGGCGGACGCGAAGTCGATCGCGCCGAAGACGATCATCCGGGGCGGGGGGACGGACGACTCGACCAGCACCGTGAGCGGTGCTCCGCACCTGGAGCCCTGCTCTCCGATCTCCAGGGTGCCGGTGCGGCCCGCGTCCAGGAAGGCGGCCGCCTCGGCGGCGACCGTACGGTCCAGCTCGGGATGGGCGCCGAAGCCGCCCTCGTGGGAGCCGTCGGCGTCCACCAGGAGGGCGCGGCCCAGCAGCTCGGCCGGTCCGGTGACGATCCGCGTGAGGGCCGCCGCCTCGCCGCGCGCGACGGCGGCCAGCGCGGCCGCGGCCACCGGCCGGGCGGGGTCGGCCGCCCGTACCGGGGTCACGAGGACGTCGATGACGCCGCCGCAGGTCAGGCCGACGGCGAAGGCGTCCTCGTCGCTGTACCCGAAGCGCTCCAGGACGGTCTCCCCGTCCTCCAGCGCCTGCCGGCACAGCTCGTACACGGCGCCCTCCACACAGCCGCCGGAGACCGACCCGACGGCGGTGCCCTCGGCGTCCACCGCGAGCGCGGCGCCGGGCTGCCGCGGGGCACTGCCGCCGACCGCCACCACCGTGGCCACGGCGAAGTCACGCCCGTCGGCGATCCACCGGTTCAGCTCGTCGGCGATGTCCAGCATTTCCGGTTCTCCTCGGCATCTCGGGGGCAGGCGCCCGGTCAGGGGCCCGGGACCGTGTTCGGGTGCGGCTCCGCCGCGTGGGCGCGACCAGCCGCGACGGACCCGCGCACGGCCACCGGCCCGTCACGGCTCTCCCGGCCGAGCGCCTGGTGGACGCCCAGCCAGCTCTCGATCGGATGGATGGCGAAATAGACCAGGAAGATCCCTGTCAGCCCCACATGAACGCCGCGGCTTCCCGCGCCCTGCCCTGAGCTGCCTTGATGGCCGCGCAGGAGATGGCACCGGCGGCCACGCCGGTGGTGATGGTGCAGGTGAACGGCGTCAGGACGACCGTCAGGAACAGGTGAGGGCCGCCGCGAGCGCCGTCGCGGTGGTCAGCGCCTGCCGGCCGGGCGTGTCCCCGGCCGCGTCCTTGCCGGACAGGATCGCGTGCGGGGTTGGCGCCGGGGAGTCGAGCAGCTGTCGCCCGGCGCCGGGATGCCGTCGCGGCATGGCCGCGAGCGGCGGCCACGCCCTCGTCATGCGGTGCCCGTCAGATGTTCCGGGCGTACCGGCGTGCGGTTGAGCTCCAGCCCGGTCGCGTTCCGGATCGCCGCGAGGACGGCCGGAGTCGAGGACAGGGTCGGGGCCTCGCCGATGCCGCGGAGCCCGTACGGCGCGTGGTCGTCGGCGAGTTCGAGGACGTCGACCGGGATGGTCGGCGTGTCGAGGATGGTCGGGATCAGGTAGTCCGTGAAGGACGGGTTCCTGACCTTCGCGGTCTTCGGGTCGACGATGATCTCCTCCATCACCGCGATGCCCAGGCCCTGGGTGGTGCCGCCCTGGATCTGGCCGACGACGGAGAGCGGGTTGAGCGCCTTGCCGACGTCCTGGGCGCAGGCCAGCTCGATCACCTTGACCAGACCCAGTTCGGTGTCCACCTCGACGACAGCGCGGTGGGCGGCGAAGCTGTACTGGACATGGCCGTTGCCCTGCCCGGTGCGCAGGTCGAACGGCACGGTCGGCCGGTGCCGCCACTCCGCCTCGACCTCCACCGCCTCGTCGCCGAGGACGTCCACCAGGTCGGCGAGCACCTCGCCGCCGTCGGTGACGACCTTGCCGCCCTCCAGGAGCAGCTCGGCGGCGGCCCAGGCGGGATGGTACGTACCGAACTTGCGGCGGCCCAGTTCCAGTACCTTCTCCCGGACCAGCTCGCAGGAGTTCTTCACGGCGCCGCCGGTGACGTACGTCTGCCGGGAGGCCGAGGTCGAACCCGCCGAGCCCACCCGGGTGTCGGCCGGATGGATGGTCACCTGCGCCACGCCGAGCTCGGTGCGGGCGATCTGCGCGTGGACGGTCACCCCGCCCTGCCCGACCTCCGCCATCGCGGTGTGCACGACGGCGACCGGCTCGCCGCCGACGGCCTCCATGCGCACCCGCGCGGTCGAGTAGTCGTCGAAGCCCTCGGAGAAGCCGACGTTCTTGATGCCGACCGCGTAGCCGATGCCGCGTACGACGCCTTCGCCGTGGGAGGTGTTGGACAGACCGCCGGGCAGCTGCCGTACGTCCACGCCCTCGCTGCTCTCCCACTGGCGCTCGGGCGGCAGCGGCATCGCCTCGACCCGGCGCAGGAGTTCGGCGACGGGCGCCGGGGAGTCGACCGGCTGCCCGGTCGGCATGAGGGTGCCCTGCTCCATGGCGTTCAGCGTCCTGAACGCCACCGGGTCCATGCCCAGTCGCCGGGCCACCTTGTCCATCTGCGCCTCGTAGGCGAAGCACGCCTGGACCGCGCCGAAGCCGCGCATCGCGCCGCAGGGCGGGTTGTTGGTGTACAGGGCGATGGCCTCGATGTCGACGTCGTCGACGGCGTACGGCCCGATGCCGAGCGAGGAGGCGTTGCCGACGACCGCCGGGGAGGCGGAGGCGTAGGCGCCGCCGTCGAGCACGATCCGGCACTTGACGTGCGTCAGCTTGCCTTCGCTCGTCGCCCCGTGCTCGTAGTAGAGGCGGGCCGGGTGGCGGTGGACGTGGCCGAAGAAGGACTCGAAGCGGTTGTAGACGATCTTCACCGGCCTGCCGGTGCGCAGGGCCAGCAGGCAGGCGTGGATCTGCATCGACAGGTCCTCGCGGCCGCCGAACGCGCCGCCGACGCCGGCCAGTGTCATCCGCACCTTGTCCTCGGGCAGACCGAGCACCGGGGCGATCTGGCGCAGGTCGCTGTGCAGCCACTGCGTGGCGATGTAGAGGTGGACGCCGCCGTCCTCCTCGGGCACCGCGAGGCCGGACTCGGGGCCGAGGAAGGCCTGGTCCTGCATGCCGAAGTAGTACTCGCCCTTGACGATGACGTCCGCGCGCTTCGCGGCCTCGTCGGCGTCGCCGCGGATGATCGGCTGGCGGTGCAGGATGTTCGGGTGCGGGACGTGGCTGATGTGGTGGTCGACGCGGTTCTCGTGGACGAGGACCGCGCCGGGCGCGGTGGCCGAGGCCTCGTCGGTGATGACCGGCAGCTCGCGGTACTCGACCTTGATCTTCGCGGCGGCGCGGCGGGCCGTCTCCGGGTGGTCGGCGGCGACGATCGCGACCGGTTCGCCGTGGTGGCGCACCTTGCCGTGCGCGAGGACCGGGGTGTCCTGGATCTCCAGGCCGTAGTTCCGCACCTCGGTGGGCAGGTCGTCGTACGTCATGACGGCGTGGACGCCGGGCTGGGCGAGGGCCTCGCTGGTGTCGATCGACACGATCTCGGCGTGCGCGACCGTGGAGCGCAGGATCTGGCCCCAGAGCATGTCCTCGTGCCACATGTCGGAGGAGTACGCGAACTCGCCGGTGACCTTGAGGGTGCCGTCCGGGCGGAGCGTGGACTCGCCGATGCCGCCCTTGGTCTGGGAGCCCTGGGTGACCTTGGTGGGAGTGTCGAGGGGGGCGCTGTCGGAGGGCATCCGGCTCAGACCCCCTCTCCCTGCCGGGCGGCCGCGAGGCGGACCGCGTCCATGATCTTCTCGTAGCCGGTGCAGCGGCACAGGTTGCCCGAGAGCGCCTCGCGGATGTCCGCGTCGGTCGGGTCGGGGTTGCGCTCCAGCATCTCGTCGGCGGCGACCAGCAGCCCCGGGGTGCAGAAGCCGCACTGGACGGCGCCGGCGTCGATGAACGCCTGCTGGACGGGAGAGAGCGCCGCGTGCGGGGATGAGCCGGTGCCTTCGCCGGCCCCTCCGCCGGCCTGGGAGTCCCGGCCCCCGGCGGCCCACGCCTTCGCCTCGTCGGGCGAGGTCCCGCGGGAATCGCCGCCGGCCCGCTGCCTGGCGTAGTCCGCCAGCCCCTCGACCGTGACCACCTCGCGCCCCTCGACCTGTCCGGCCGCGACCAGACACGAGCACACCGGTACGCCGTCCAGCCGGACGGTGCAGGACCCGCACTCCCCCTGTTCGCAGGCGTTCTTGGAGCCGGGCAGGCCGAGGCGCTCGCGCAGGACGTACAGCAGGGACTCGCCCTCCCAGACGTCGTCGGCTTCCTGCGGGCGTCCGTTGACGGTGAAGTTGACGCGCATCAGGCGACAATCCCCTTCTGCTCAGTGGTGCCGCGGTACGAATCCCAGGTCCAGGTGAGCGTCCGGCGGGCCATCACGCCGACCGCGTGGCGGCGGTAGCCCGCGGTGCCCCGGACGTCGTCGATCGGGTTGCAGGCGGCGGCGCACAGGTCAGCGAACTGCTTGAGGACCGACGGGGTGAGGGCCTTTCCGCTGTCCCACCAGCGGCCCTCGTCGAGCGCCGCGTTCAGGAAGTCCTCGGCGGTCCTGGCGCGCACCGGCGTCGGAGCGGCCGAGCCGATCCCGGTCCGCACGGTCCGCGTCTCGGGGTGCAGGGCGAGCCCGAAGGCGCACACGGCGATCACCATGGCGTTGCGCGTTCCCACCTTCGAGTACTGCTGCGGGCCGTCGGCCTTCTTCACACGCACCGCGCGGATCAGCTCGTCGGGGGCGAGGGCGTTGCGTTTCACGCCGGTGTAGAAGTCGTCGACGGGGATGAGCCGGGTGCCGCGCACCGAATCGGCCTCGACCTCGGCGCCCGCCGCGAGCAGCGCGGGGTGGGCGTCGCCGGCCGGGGATGCGGTGCCGAGGTTGCCGCCGACGCCGCCGCGGTTGCGGATCTGCGGGGAGGCGACGGTGTGCGAGGCGAGGGCCAGGCCGGGCAGCTCGGTGCGCAGGTGCTCCATGATCCGGGCGTACGGGACGGAGGCGCCGAGGCGGACGCTCTCCTCGCCGACCTCCCATTCGTAGAGATCGCCGATGCGGGTCAGGTCGAGAAGGTACTCGGGCCGGCGGTGGTCGAAGTTGATCTCGACCATCACATCGGTGCCACCCGCGATCGGCACCGCGGTGGGATGCTCGGCCTTGGCGGCGAGCGCCTCATCCCAGCTGGCGGGGCGAAGGAAGTCCATGACCGGCTCTCTTCTCCGTCTCGTCGAGTCTCGTGAGTCGTACGGATCGAGCCAATCCGTGTGCGGCGGGCCCGGCTCGTTCATGTCCTGTTGACGCGGAACGAGGCCAGTACACCGCCCCTTGCTCCAGCGGGGTCAGTCACCGAAACCATGAAGGAGTTGGCTGGCCAGCACGGCCATCTTGTAGATTCGTATGAACGGGGGGCATCAGTAACCTCCTGGTCTTCCCGGGGAAACGCAGGAAACGCCCTGGCAGCCGTCGGTTGTGGCCCGGCAACTCCTGGTGACGGCCCGCGGACCGCCGGTCCGGGCGCCCCACTCATGGCCCTTCAGGATCCATCGTAGATTTCGAGACACAGAACGGCGGCGACAAGATGCGGCTGCGCGCACTGCTGGACACCGACGCGCTGGGCCTGCGGCTGCTCGGCGGCGAGGACGAGCTGGACCGTACCGTGCGCGGGGTCATGACCACCGACCTGCGCGACCCCAGCCGCTACCTGGCCGGCGGCGAGCTGGTGCTGACCGGCCTGGCCTGGCGCCGGGACGCGGCGGACTCCGAGCCGTTCGTACGTCTCCTGGTGCAGGCCGGAGTGGCGGCGCTGGCGGCCGGTGAGGCGGAGCTGGGCGATGTCCCCGAGGACCTGGTCGTGGCCTGTGCGCGGCACCGGCTCCCGCTCTTCGCGGTCCATGAGTCGGTGGCGTTCGCGACGATCACCGAGCATGTCGTACGGCAGGTCAGCGGCGAACGCGCGGGGGACCTGGCGGCCGTCGTGGACCGGCACCGGCGGATGATGACGTCGGGGCCGGCGGGCGGCGGCCCCGACGTGGTCCTCGACCTGCTCGGTTCCGACCTCGACCTGCGCGCGTGGGTGCTGTCCCCGGCCGGCCGTCTGATCGCGGGCTCCAAGGTGTCCGGGCCCGCGCTGCCCGCCGGCGCCTGCGCCGCTCTGGCCGCCGAGCACCTGGCCGCCACCCGCACCGGCCGCCGCGGCCCGCACCGCGCGCTGCTCGGCACCACCACGTACTCGCTGTTCCCGATCCGCTCCCCGCAGGGCGGGCGGGACGTGCGGGAGACGGTGCTGTCGGACTGGCTGCTGGCGGTCGAGGCGGACGCCGGCGACTGGCCCGAGGAGCGGCTCGACCTGTTGCAGGGCGTCACCCAGCTGATCGCCGTGGAGCGCGACCGCCGCGACGCGGCGCGCACGGTGCGGCGCAGGCTCGCCCAGGAGGTCCTGGAACTGGTCCAGACGGGCGCGGCACCGGCCGAGATCGCCGCCCGCCTGCGGGTGGCCGCGCCGGTCCTGCTGCCGGGCCTCGGCGCGGCCCCGCACTGGCAGGTGGTCGTCGCCCGTGTCGAGTGGGACGGCGGGGAGGTGGCGGGCGGCCCGGTCGCCCAGTCCCTGCTGGAGGAGATCCTGGTCGACCCGCTCGCGACCGGCCAGGAGCCCTCCGACCGCATAGCGGTCGCCCACACCGGTGACGAGGCGGTCGCCCTCGTCCCGCTGCCCGCCGTCGCCGCCGAGCAGCACGACGGACCCGCGGCCGGCGTCCACGCCGACGTCCTCCTGGCGGCGGTACGGGACCCGCTGGCGGCGGGCCTGGACGACGACGGCCGGGTCACCGTGGGCGTCAGCGCGGCCGTGCACTCGGCGGAGGGGCTGCGCGGCGCCCTGGAGGAGGCCCGGCACGCCCGCCGGGTGGCCGCCGCCCGCCCCGGCCGGGTCTGCGCGGCCGGCCACCAGGAGCTGGCGTCGCACGTCCTGCTGCTCCCCTTCGTCCCCGACGACGTCCGCCGTGCCTTCACCGCCCGGCTGCTGGACCCGCTCCGGGACTACGACCGCCGCCACCGCGCCGAACTGATCCCCACCCTGGAGGCGTTCCTCGACTGCGACGGCTCCTGGACGCGCTGCGCCACCCGTCTTCACCTGCACGTCAACACGCTGCGCTACCGCGTGGGGAGGATCGAGCAGTTGACGGGCCGGGACCTGTCCCGGCTGGAGGACAAGCTCGATTTCTTCTTGGCGTTGCGGATGAGCTGAGGTCACGCGGGCGTGCGACCGGCTGCCGCCGAGTGCCGTCGCCGTCCCACGACTTTGTGAAATTATTCACCCACCCTCTTGGCCCCGCGCGGTGATCGGTGCTGGAATGCGGCCACCACTTCACTGCTCGACGGCGCGCTAGGGGAGGGAAACGTGGCGTATTCCGCCATGTCTGGGAACGGAACGACCGCTGGTGACGATCCGCTCCAGACCGCGGTATGGCGGCTGCGCTCGCGGGCCTGCTGGGCCGACGCGGCGGCTCTGCTGCCGTCGGACACGCCGGCGTACACCCTGCAGCGGGCGGGGCTGATGGTCGAGCGGTGCCTGTACACCGAGCGGGGCTGGGAGGAGGCCGAGGACGCGCTGCGGACGGCGGAGGCGGCGGCCCGGTCCGACGAGGAGCGGGGGGCGGCCGCCTGCGAGCGCGGCCAACTCGCCTACGCGGCCACGCTGCACGGGGTCCGCGACCGGGCCGACGAGGCGCGGGCCGCGCTCGGCAGGGCGGCGGCGCTGATCCCTCCGGGGGCGCCGGGGCGGGCGCTCCTCGACTTCCGCCGGGGTCTGCTGGCGGAGAACCTCACCAGCTCCCCGCAAGCCGCCCGCGCCGCCTACCGTCGCGCCCACGCCGGCGCCTCGGCCCACGCCGATCCCCTTCTGCTCTCCTCCACCTGGCGACACCTGGCCGGACTTGCGCTGCGGGACGGCGATGTGAGCGAGGCACGGCACGGTTTCGCCGAGTCGCTGCGGATCAGGGAGGAACTGGGCTACCTCGTGGGCACGGCCCCCGCCCTCGCCTCCCTGGCCGACACGGAGTCCGAGCCGGAGGCGTCGCGGTTGCGGGAGGAGGCCGGCCGGCTGTTCCGCCTCCTGGGCGGTGTGCCCACGTGGCTGGCAAGGCAGCTCACCCCACCGTCTCCGGGAGCGGCCACGGCGTGAGGGCCGGGGGCGGGGAGTGTCACTCACCGGCGTTGGCAGGGTGCCTCCCCCAGCCTTCGGCCGGGGGGACCCCCAGCGCCCACCCGTGCCGCCCTGGGGGCACCTCCCAGGTCCTTGAGGCACTGGGGGAGGCACGACTGCCCGCAGTTGGGAAGAACCGGGGACCGCAGCGCCCCGTCAGGGGCGCGGGGCCGTCTCCATGTGCGGCTCCGCCGCGTGGGCGCGAGCGGCCACGGCGTGCCCGCACCCGGCACTCGGTCCGCACCGCTACGGCGGTGCCCCGACACCCACCGCATCGCGATGGCCGGCCCCGGCCGCCACCTCCACGGCGCGCCCCCGCGCACACCCGCCCCGCCCCTCACCCCGCGCCGGTGAAATGCCCGGCCACCAGCCTCCGCACCGCATCCAACTCCCCCGCGACCAACGCCTCCAGCAACGCGGCATGCTCCCCCGCGTCCGACATCAGGTCGGCCCGGCCCCCGCGCAGCGGAACCGCACGGCGGTGCAGGTCCTCCGCGATCTGCACCAACTGCTCGTTGCCCGCCAGGGCCAGCACCGCCCGGTGGAACGCCCGGTCGGCCTCCGCGTACGTCGCCCGGCACCCCGACGCCGCCGCCCGCACCGACTCCTCGGCGAGTGGCCGCAACGCGGCCCACCGCTCGGCCGGCACGCTGCGCGCCAGCCGCAGCATCACCGGCACCTCGATCAGTGCCCGCACCTCGGCCAGTTCCGCGAGTTCGCGGGCGCCCCGCTCGACGACCCGGAACCCGCGGTTGGGCACGACCTCGACCGCGCCTTCCAGGGCCAGCTGCTGCATCGCCTCGCGCACCGGCGTCGCGGACACCCCGAACCGCTCCCCCAGCGCCGGCCCCGAGTACACCTCGCCGGGCGCCAGGTCTCCGCTGACCAGCGCGGTACGCAACGCGTCGAGGATCTGCCCGCGCACGGACGCCCGCTGCACGGCGGGCCGCGGCTGCGGGACCGGCCGCTCGCCGTGCGTGTGCTCGCCGTGCGTGTGCTCGCCGCGCGCGGCCTGCGGGTCGGCGGGGAACCCGGGCGCCTCCCGCGCCGACTCCTCGGACCGCGACCGCGCCGACGCCCTGGCCGTCTCGACGGGAGCCGCGTGCGCGCGCTGGTTCACGGGTCTCCTCCGGGTCATCGGCACTTGGGTCATTAACGGCGGGTTGTTACTTGTCCGTCAAGCACCTTAGGCGCACAAGGCGCTGGTTCAAATTCCCGAAAGGCTAGGTAAGGTAAGGCTTACTTATCTGGCAGTCGGTCCGCAGCCCGCACCCGATCGGTGGTAGCCCATGCCCTCCCCCGTCTCCGCCGCCTACGCACGCCTCGCCGAGGCCTGCCCCGACCTGGTCGTCTCCGAACTGGGCCCGGGCGACGCGGCCCCCCGGGGCGGCGGCTGGGTGGGCGCCGCCGAGCTGGCGGCGGGCGGTGCCGCCCTGGACGCCTTCCTGGCCTGGGACGAGGAGCAGATCCTGCGGGCGGAGGGAAGGCCGGCCCGCCCCGACGTGGTCGCGAGTTTCGGCCTGCACCGCTACGCCTGGGCCGCCTGCCTCCTGATCACCCTCCCCTGGTTCCTGGGCCGCCGGGTCCCCCGCCTCCCCGCGGCCGAGGTGTCGTACGACCGGACGGCGGGCCGGATGGCCGTGCGCGTCACCTCCTTCGCCTGCCTCCCGGGCGACCCGGCGGCGGCGCTGCCCGGCGCGGTGGTCGTCTCCGGCGAGGAGGCGCTGCGCGCCGAGGTGCGGGCGGCCGTCGCCGAGCACCTGGAACCGGTCCTCGGCGGCTTCGGCCCCCGGATGCGGCGGCGCGGCCGCGCCCTGTGGGGCATGGCGACGGACGAGGTCGTCGAGGGGCTCTGGTACATCGCCGGACTGCTCGGGGACGAGGCGCGGGCCGTACGCGAACTCGAACAGCTGCTGCCGGGCGCGACCAGGCCGTACGTCGGCTCGGCCGCGTTCCGGGTGCTGACCGGCCCGGCCGGGGAGCCGCTGCCCACCCGGGACCGGGCGAGCTGCTGCATGTACTACACCCTGCGCCCGGAGGACACCTGCGCCACCTGCCCGCGCACCTGCGACGACGTACGGATCGCCAAACTCACGGCGGCCGCCGCGGCCTGAGGCCGCCTCAGCCCGCTCGGGGCACCCCCGGGGACACGGCACGCCGCGGCATCCACTAGGATCACCGACGGCAAGGTCACTCCTGTGGAGACAGGGAATTCACAACTTCCTCACTCGCCGCAGGAACTTTCCGAGGAACCACCCGTATGGGTAGTCTTAATCGAACTCAACTCCCGCCCCTCATGCGGCAGTTCGAGCAGAATGCCGCCCTGGGGCATCCCCTTGCACTTCCTTGGCGGCCTCTTGCCCCGAAACCCCCTGAGGGCCAGTGGGATTGGGCCACTATGGCGGGCGTTACGCCCTATCCCAATGCAAGGGACCCCTAGATGAGACTGACCGACATATCGCTGAACTGGCTGCTTCCCGGCGCCGTACTGCTCCTGGGCATCCTGGTCGCGGTGGCGGTACTGACGCGCTCCAAGCGGTCCGGCGGGGAGCACGCGAAGGACGACTCGTGGGAGCGCAGCGAGGAGCGCCGCCGGCGCAAGGAGGCCATCTACGCCACCGCCGCCTACGTGCTCCTGTTCTGCTGTGCGGCGGTGTCCGCGGCTCTCTCCTTCCACGGACTGGTCGGCTTCGGCCAGCAGAACCTCAACCTCTCCGGCGGCTGGGAGTACCTGGTCCCGTTCGGCCTGGACGGCGCCGCGATGTTCTGCTCCGTCCTCGCGGTGCGCGAGGCCAGCCACGGTGACGCGGCGCTCGGCTCCCGAATCCTGGTGTGGACCTTCGCCGGCGCGTCCGCCTGGTTCAACTGGGTGCACGCTCCCCGGGGCGGAGGCCACGCCGGCGCTCCCCAGTTCTTCGCCGGCATGTCGCTCTCCGCGGCCGTGCTCTTCGACCGCGCGCTGAAGCAGACCCGCAAGGCCGCCCTGCGTGAGCAGGGCCTGGTGCCGCGCCCGCTGCCGCAGATCCGTATCGTCCGCTGGCTGCGTGCCCCCCGCGAGACCTACAGGGCCTGGTCGCTCATGCTCCTGGAGGGCGTCCGCAGCCTGGACGAGGCGGTCGACGAGGTGCGCGAGGACAAGCGGCAGAACGAGGTGAACCGGATGCGCCGCCGCGAGCAGGACCGCCTGGAGCGGGCCCAGCTCAAGGCCATCAGCCGGGGTCACCGCGGCTTCATCGGACGCGGCCGGCAGGACGAGGTACATCAGGTGGAGCGCGCCTCCCAGCCCACTGCGGAGCCTGCCATATCGGCGCCGGAACAACTGCCCGTACGCCAGCGGCCCTCCCTTCAGCCCGTCCGCAAAGGGTCTGACCCGATCACCGTCGACCTGACCGCGGAGGACGACACAATGGCGCTGCCGCGCCTGGACTCCCTGGAGCGCAAGCTCAAGGACCTTGAGCAGCAGTTCGGCTGACCGGCTGCTGCCTGCCGTACGGCATCTCGGGACGGGGGCGTGACCTTCAGGGTCACGCCCCCGTCCCGTTGCGTATGCGGCCCTGGCCTGGGCCGTCTCGGCGTCAGGCGGCCTCGGCGTCCAGTTCGAACCACACCGACTTCCCGACCTCGTGCGCCTGGACGCCCCACGCGTCGGCGAAGGCGTCCACCAGCACCAGGCCCCGGCCGTGCGTGCCGTCGCCGGTGTCCGGGGCGCACACACGCGGCCTGCGGCCCACGAAGTCCCGCACCTCCACCCGCAGTTGGCTCGGCTCCACGACGGCTGTCAGCACCGCCTCGCGGTCCGTGTGCACCAGAGCGTTGGTGACGAGTTCGCTGGTGAGCAGTTCCGCGATCTCGGAGCGGCCGGGACGCCCCCAGTGCCGCAGCAGTTCCCGCAGTTCCCTGCGCGCCTCGGGCACCGCCCGCAGATCAGCCCGCCCCAGCCGGCGCCTGAACTGCGACGGGTGGCCCCGTTCCGTCGTGTCGGTCTCTTCCCCCGCCGTCTGCGCCGAGGAGGCCCCGATGGCCACGGGACCGCCCCCTCGTGCCTGACTGTTCATGGCCCCCGCCCGCACGCCGTTACCGGATCCCCTTCTGATCGAACACGTTCACGGGATCCATGCCCGCTCGGGCACGGGCCAGTCATGTCACGTCGATGACGACCGGGTGTTCGGCCAAGTCCCGGGAACGCTCCGGTGCGTACGCCGCCGCCCGGACCGTCCCGTACGTGCCAAGGGTGCCGCGGACCCGGCGTGATTCAGCCCCGTACGCAACCCCCCGGGCTGTTTCACGCGGTCCGCGGCACCGGTGAACCTGGCCGAAAGCCGACCTTCCGGCTACTTGCTCCCGAGGCCGGTGGTGCCGATGTGGATGATCTTGTGGGTGGAGCGGCTCATGTCGACGATCAGCTTGGTGGACGTGTTGCGACTCCAGGTGAGGGTGACGGCGGCCTCCGTGTAGCGAGCCGTGCCGCGGTCGGTCACCTTCCACTTGAGCGGGGTGTTCTGGGCCCGCAGCACCCCGTCCGCGTGCTCCCGGGCCTCCCAGGCCTCCAGCTTCTTCAGGTAGGTCGGCTCGATGTAGTAGGCGCGCAGTGCCTTGGTCAGGCCGCCGCTGCCGTCGACGTCGCTCTCCGCGTCGATGTAGGCGCCGTAGAAGTCGGCGATGCGGGTGATGTTGTCGGCCGGGGCGCCGGCGACGCTGCGCGGAGCGCCGGCCGAGGCCTGTGCGGTGGCGCCGAGCCCGAGGGCCACGGCGAGGACGCCGGCGGTGAGGACGGCGCGGGTCTTGCTGCTCATGTCTGATTCCCCGTGTTCTGTGTGTGTTGTGTGTGCCGTACGGGCTGTGGTGCCGTACCGGCCGTATGTGCTGTGCGGTGGTGGTCCGTCGGGGCCGTCCCCCCGTCCCCCGAACGGGGGGACGGCCCCGTCCCTGCGGTGACCGTGGGTCAGTGGAGCTTGTGTACGGCCGTGGCCGTCGTCTTCTTGAACGCCTTCACCGGCGCGTCCGCGAAGCCGCCCAGCCGCCCCCAGTCCACGACCGTGACGGTGCGGCCGTCCCGGCCGACCGAGAGCAGCCGGATGTCACTGGCGCCCCAGGAGGTCACGGTGTGCAGGGCGTAGACGTGGGCGCCGTCCCCGACAGGCAGGTCACCGTGGTCCTGGAAGGTGGCCCGGGTCTGCGGGTCGTCCGTCTCGATCCGGTAGGCGCAGGACACGATGTCCTCGTCCAGCTTCGCGAACCGGCCCTTCGCCGCACTGACGCTGGGCAGTTCGGCGCTGACCTGACGGGCACCGGTGTCGAGGTCGGTGCGGAACTCCCGGTACCAGGTGTTCTGGCCGCCGCCGAGCGCGATGCCGAGGCAGGTGTCCCGTTCGACCGCCTCCGGTACTCCGGCGGTGACCCTGCCGGCCGTCCAGGACAGGCCCGGCTGCGGCGGAAGGTCGGCCGCCGCGAGGAAGCCGGGCGGCTTCGGCGCGGCGGCCGCCGGGGCGGCGACTGCGGTGCCGACGGCCAGTGCGGCGGCGGCGAGTGCGGTGAGCGCGCCTGCTCGGGTGCGCTTGGGCATGACTGATCCCCCGTGGGTCGGTGCATGGGTGTGGGATGCCGCCGACGGCGCCGGATGGTCGGTCCGGCCCTGGTCGGTGCGACCCCAGAAGCATCGGCCGTCACCTCGGCGAACCGCAACGGCCACCGCCCGTTTCACCGGCCTGGAACCATCCCAGCCCCGCTGACGTGCAGGTATGTGAGTGCCTGGGATACGGACGAGCGGGGGAAGGTGCCTGTGCGCGACGACGTCGAGGAGTTCGCGGCGCTGCTGCGGCAGTTGAAGGACCGTACGGACCGGAGCTACGGCTCCCTGGCCCGCCGCCTGAACATGAACACCTCCACCCTGCACCGCTACTGCGCGGGCGAGGCGGTGCCGCTGGACTTCGCTCCGGTGGAACGCCTCGCCGCGTTCTGCGGGGCGACACCGCAGGAACGGCTCGATCTCCACGAGCGCTGGCTGTGCGCGGTGGCGGCCCGCCGGCGACCGAGCGCCACCGAGAGCGCGGGGCCCGCGGAGAACGTCGAGCCGACGCCCCGCGCCCCCGCGCCGGCCGGCGCCTCCGAACCGGTGGAGAGCCCCGGGGCCGCCGCCGAACCCCTGGCGGAAGCGTCGGAAGCGTCCCCCGTCGCCCGCCCCTGGTACCGGCGGCGCAGCACGCTGGTCGCCTCGGCGGCGGTCACCGTGCTCCTGGCGACGTTGGGCAGCCTGGCCGCTCTGCCGGGCGACCGGGAGGCCGGCGGCACCGCGGCCCGGCACACCGGTTCCGCCGCCACCACCACTACCGCCGCCGGCGACGCCGAGCGCCACCGCAGCGGCGCCACCGGCACGGCGCCGGACCCCGCCTCGGCCACCCCGTCGTCGTTATCCAGGTCGTCCGGGTCGTCCGGGTCGTCCGCAGCCGCCTCGTCCTCCCCCGCCGGCCACGGCACGTCCACCACCCCGGCCCCGACCACCGTCCCCCTCACCTGGACGGCGAACTCGCAACTGTGGGAGCTGGGCTGCGACCACGACTACGTCATCGACAAGCAGCCGGCCCAGGTCCCGCCGCCGCCCGCCCCGCAGGACGCCGGCACCTGGGCGGCCACCCAGGGCGCGGTGCACGGCGGCAACACGATCGTGGACGTCTCCGTGCAGGGCCGTTCGTCCACCGCCGTCGTCCTGGAGGACCTGCGGGTGCGCGTCGTCGGCCGTACGGCTCCCGCGCCCGGCATCGCGTACTCGATGGCCGACGGCTGCGGCGGCGGGCTCACGCCCCGTTACTTCGCCGTGGACCTGGACAAGGACCGCCCCATCGCCCGCCCGGTGGCCGGTGAGGGCCCCGACGGGCGGACCGTCTCGACGATGCGCCTGCCCTACCGGGTCTCCGCCACGGACCCCGAGGTGCTGCGCGTCAAGGCGAGCACCACGGGCTGCGACTGCCGCTGGTACCTCGAACTGGACTGGTCGTCACAGGGCCGCAGCGGCACGGTCCGGATCGACGACCACGGCAGGCCGTTCCGCACCAGCTCCGTCAAGGGCCTGCCGCACTACTGGTACGGCTTCGTCGACGGCGTCCGCCAGTGGGTGCCCACCGGCTGAGTCACGGTCTGAGCCCCGGCCCCCGTCACGGCCGCGGCACGTTGCGCAGATTGGAGCGGGCCATCTGGAGCATCCGGCCCACGCCGCCGTCGAGGACCATCTTGGACGCGGAGAGCGCGAACCCGGTGACCATCTCCGCCTTGATCTTCGGCGGGATGGACAGCGCGTTGGGGTCGGTGACCACGTCGACCAGGGCCGGCCCCTTGTGCTTGAAGGCGTCTTTCAGCACGCCCGCGAGCTGCTTGGGCTTCTCGACCCGCACCCCGTAGGCGCCGCAGGCCAGCGCCACAGCGGCGAAGTTGGGATTGGTGTTGGCGGTACCGTACGCGGGCAGCCCCCCGACCAGCATCTCCAACTCGACCATGCTCAGTACGGAGTTGTTGAACAGGACCACCTTCACCGGCAGGTCGTGCTGGACGAGGGTGAGGAAGTCGCCCATCAGCATGGCGAATCCGCCGTCCCCTGACATCGAGACGACCTGCCGCCGCCGGTCGGTGAACTGGGCGCCGATCGCCATCGGCAGCGCGTTGGCCATCGAGCCGTGCGAGAAGGAACCGATGACCCGGCGGCGGCCGTTGGGCGAGATGTAGCGGGCCGCCCACACGTTGCACATGCCGGTGTCGACGGTGAACACCGCGTCGTCGGCGGCGATTTCGTCGAGGACCGAGGCCACGTACTCCGGATGGATCGGGAGATGTCTGTCGACCCTCCTCGTGTACGCCTGCACCACCCCCTCCAGCGCGTCCGCGTGCTTCTTCAGCATTCGGTCGAGGAACCGCCGGTTGGTCTTGGCCCGCACGCGCGGAACGAGACAGCGCAGGGTCTCGCGCACATCGCCCCACACCGCGAGATCCAGCCGGGAGCGGCGGCCCAGCACCTCGGGCCGGACGTCGACCTGGACGATCCGCACGTCGTCGGGGAGGAAGGCGTGGTACGGGAAGTCGGTGCCGAGCAGGATCAGCAGGTCGCACTCGTGGGTGGCCTCGTAGGCGGCGCCGTAGCCGAGCAGCCCGCTCATGCCGACGTCGTACGGGTTGTCGTACTGGATCCACTCCTTGCCGCGCAGGGCGTGGCCGACCGGGGACTTGATCTTCTCCGCCAGCTCCATGACCTCCGCGTGGGCGCCCGCCGTGCCGCTGCCGCAGAACAGGGTCACCTTGTCCGCCGCGTCGATCATCGCGACCAGTTTGTCGAGTTCCTCGTCCCCGGGGCGGACGGTGGGCCGTGAGGTGACGACGGCGGCCGAGGCGGACTGCTCGGGGGCGGGCTGGTCGGCGATGTCACCGGGCAGGCTCACCACGCTCACCCCGCTGCGGCCGACCGCGTGCTGGATGGCGCTCTGGAGCAGCCGGGGCATCTGCCGCGGGCTGGAGATCAACTCGCTGTAGTGGCTGCACTCCTGGAAGAGCCGGTCGGGGTGGGTCTCCTGGAAGTAGCCGAGGCCGATCTCGCCGGAGGGGATGTGCGAGGCGAGGGCGAGGACCGGGGCCATCGAGCGGTGGGCGTCGTACAGGCCGTTGATCAGGTGCAGGTTGCCCGGGCCGCAGGAGCCCGCGCAGGCCGCCAGCGTGCCGGTGATCTGGGCCTCGGCGCCGGCCGCGAAGGCGGCGGTCTCCTCGTGGCGGACGTGGATCCAGTCGATGGCGGAGTTGCGGCGGACGGCGTCCACGACCGGGTTGAGGCTGTCGCCGACGACGCCGTAGAGGCGGCGCACTCCGGCGCGGACGAGGATGTCGACGAACTGCTCGGCGACGTTCTGCTTGGCCATGGCGGTCGGGCACCCTTCGGCTGCGCGGATCTCCGGCTTCCCCCCGCGACGCCCTTCCATGTATCCACACAGACCGCGCTCACGCCTCCCAGACGGCCGCCGCGGTACGGTCGTCGGCGTACCCCTTGACCCGTACCTGGGCGTCCGCGAGGAACGCGGCGAGGCCCGGCGGGGTGCGGCCGGACCAGCGTCGGGCCAGGTAGGCGCAGAGGGCGGGTTCGCCGCGCAGCGGGTCGGCGAGGCCGCCCGTGCACATCACGAGAGCATCACCCGGGCGGGCTACCGAGGCCCGGAACAGGAACGGGTCACGGGGCGGCTCGGGGGCCGGTTCGTAGGGGCTCGGCGGGGTCGGGATGCCGAGGTCCATGGTGAGCCGGTCGCCCGCCGGGGTCTCGGAGGGCAGCGAGCCGAAGCCGAGCACGGGTTCGCCGACGCCGTCGGTGTCGACGCGCGGTTCGATGTCCTGCCACTTACCGTCGCGGAGCCGGAACAGCCCGCCCTCGCCGACTCCGAAGAAGACGCGGGTACGGCACTGGGGGTGGGCCGGGACGAGGAGGCAGCGCAGGCTGGCCGCGTACTCCTCGGGGGCGATGCCCCGTTCGGCGGCGCCGGCGCGGAGCTTGCCGAGGCTGCGGTCGGTGAGCCGGTGCAGCCCGGACTTCAGGTCGCCGCGCCGGGCGGCCTGGATGTCCTCGGTGAGCCGCTGGTGGCTGCGGCCGACGGCCCCGGCGATCCACTCGCACACCTCGGCGGCGGCCCGGTGCGCGCCGGGGGTGGCCCGGGCGCCGGTGGCCATCGCGACCAGGACCAGGGCCTGTTCGCCGGCCCCGAACCGGGCGACGAGCAGGGCGTCGCGGCGCGGCTCGCCGCGGTACCGGGCGGAGTCGCCGCGCTGCGAGACGGCCCGCAGGGTGCAGGTGCCGTACCGGGCGCCTTCCAGGACGGTGTCGGCGACCAGGTCGTCGAGTTCGTCGGGGTCGGCGGCGGGCAGGGCGGTGGGCTCGGCGTCGTAGGTGGGCGGTCCGGAGCCGACGTAGTCGACGGAGGAGGCCGAAGGGGCTTCTCGCGGGGCTTGCGGCGCCGGTGGGGCCGGTGGCACCGGTGGGGCCGCCAAGGGCTCCAGGTCCTCCAGGGCTTCCGGGGCTTCCGGGGCTTCCGGGGCTTCCGGGGCGGCACGTGGGGGCAGGGCGGTCAGGTCGGGCCAGGTCGCGGGGTGGGCGGCGGCGGCCGGGGCGTCGTCGTCCGCCGCCAGCGGCTCCTGGTCCTCCTCGTCCCACGGCCAGGCCTTCGGAGCGGGGGCGGCGGGCGCCCGCTGGGCCGGTACCGTCGGCGGTGCCTGCTCGCCGCCCGGTTCCGCGGTGACGCCCCGCCGTCCCCCCACCGTCTTCTCCGCCGAGGCGAAGCGGTCGTCCAGGGAATCGGGTGCGGCCGTGGGTCCGGTGTCGTCGGTGGAGTCTTCGTACAACTGCCCCCACCAGTCGTCCTCATGACGGGCGGACCTACCCCCTGGCTGGCTCATGCCCCTAATTGTCCACCGCGCGGGCCGGATGAAAACGGGGCATCCGGAAAATCCCGTACCCGACCTCGTCCCGCGGGGCGTGACGAGGGACATCCTGAACACCCGTGCGAGGGAAGGGGATCGGTGACACGCGCGGGACTGACGGCGTGCCGGACACGGAAGAGGCGCGGCTGACGGGGGCCGACCGGAGTACCGAGGGAGCCGGGAGTGAGGGGGATGACGAAGGCTGACACGTGTGAGCCGCCGGGTGGTCCCACCCCCCACGGGAGGACCGCCCGGCGACACCGGAGTGACCCGGCCCCGGATCCCCCGCGCGTGCGCGTCATGGGGCCGGGTCACCGTTCGCGCGGCCGGACGCCACCGCGCCGGCCGGAAGGGCAGATTGTGACGGGACTTCCTGGTGGTCAGCTGTGCATGGCGGACCGGTTTCCCGTGCGGAGTGCTGGAATTGAGGTGATCTCGGCAGAACGGCCCGCGGTACGGCGGTGATGTGCCACGCCGGGTTCGCGCCGGGGCTGGACGAACGGGACGAGCCGGCGTACCGGGCACTGGTGTCCGCGGGCGCCGCCGAAGGGCCCGGGGTTGAGCTCAGAGCAGGTCGGCGAGCGGGACGGCGTCGGCCAGGGCGCGCGTGCCGGCGTCGTTGAAGTGCAGGTGGTCGCCGGGGTCGTAGGCGGGCAGGATGCGGCCGGGCCGCTGCGGATCCCGTACGACGGCGTCGAAGTCGACGTACGCGTCGAACACGTGCTGGGTGCGGATCAGGGCGTTCACCTCCTGCCGTACGGCCTCCCGGGCGTCGGTGTAGCCGCTGTACCCGGCGTAAGGCGTGAGCGTCGCGCCGATCACCCGGATCCCTCTGAGGTGGGCGCGGGCGACGATGGTCCGGTAGGCCCGCACGAAGTCGGCGGGGTCCGTGGCCTCCGGGGTGCCCTTGATGTCGTTGATGCCTTCGAGGACGACCAGGGTCCGCACACCGCTCCGGTCGAGCCCGTCGGCGTCCAGGCGTCCGAGGGCTCCCGGTCCGCCGGTGCTGTCGCGCATGAGCCGGTTGCCGGAGATCCCGGCGTTGAGGACGCCGGTCCGCAAGGGCCGCAGCCGGTCCGCGAGGCGGTCGGGCCAGCGGTGGTTGGCGTCCATGCTGGTGCCGTTGCCGTCGGTGAGGGAGTCGCCGAAGGCGACCACACTGCCGCGGGACACGGCCCGCACGTCGACGCCGGTGACGTAGTACCAGTGACCGGTGGTCCGGGTGTACGCGTCCCCGTCCTCGTCGGCGGCCCGGCCGGCGCCGTCCTGTGCGAGGTAGCTGGTCTGGAGCGCGACCCGGTGGAAGGTGGCGGGCCCGGAGTCGCCCGGGGTCTCGACGGTCACCAGCAGATCGGCGGCGGCCGCGACGGCGAGCGGCACGGGGTCGCTGACCAGGTCCTGCCCGACGGGTACGACGGCGGTGCCGGCGCCCGCGAAGGTGGCGGCGCGCATCGAGCCGGGTACGGCGTCCGGTCCGTCGCCCTGCCGCAGGGCGACGGTGACCGCTCCGAGCCGCAGCGCGGCGCTGCCGAGCCGGTTGCTGACCCGCACGCGCACCGCGCTCCCCCCGACGCTCAGGTGCACGACGTTGCGGAACGCGGCGCCGGGCACGGCCGGGTCGGTACCGGAGGGCGCGGCCTCCCAGCTCCCGGTCCACAGCGCGGGCCCGGCGTCGGCACCGGCCCGCCCGGCCACCCCCATCACCAGCAACAACACCACCGCAAGCACGCGCCCGACCCTGCCCATCCACACCTGCCCTCTCGAAGGCCCACTGGAGGGGAAGGTGACATACGGGGGTCGGCCCGAACAGCAACCGGACCACGAGACCACTCGGGTGGCGGAGCGCCGGGGGCGGAGCGGGCCGGGCGTGGGGAGGGTGGCGGCCCGGAACGGGCCGGGGTCGAACCGTCACCCCGCCGCCACGCTCCGACCGCCCCGCCGCCCGGGGACGGACAGCGAGGCCGGCGGTCAGTGCCCCGCCTTTCCTTCCACCAGCAGATGCCGGACGGCGTACGACCGCCAGGGCCGCCACTCGTCCGGTACGTCCAGCCCGGCCAGAGGGACGTCGGGGTCGGCGAGGGCGCGGACGCGCACGGTGGCGACGACCGCCGGGTCCATCCCCGGCAGCGCCCGCAGCGCCGCCTCCGCCTCGTCCCGGTCGGCGCCCGGATCCAGCCGTACCGTCCCGTCGGCGAGCGCCGCGGCAAGCGCGCCGAGGGTGCCGTCGGGCTCCGCCCCCGCGAGCACCGCGGGCTCGGGGAAGAGGTGGGTGAGGCCACCGGACGGGGCGTCCAGCGCCGTCCCGTACCTCCGGACCAGCCGCTCGGCGCCGGCGGTCCCGACGAGGGCCCGTACGGCGGCCTCCGCGGGGTCCGCGGCGCCGGGAGACCGCAGCCCCGGCCGGGCCGCGACCAGCGGAGCGAGCCGCGCGTCCTCGGCGAGCCGCTCGTCGACGGCGTACGGATCGGCGTCGAGGTCGAACAGCCGGCGCAGCCGCTGTACGGCGGTGGTCAGATCGCGCGGGTCGGTCAGGTGCAGCCGGGCGTCGAGCCAGCCGCCGGGACGGGCGCCGAGGCCCGTACCGGTCGCGCGAGTCGCACCGGTCCGCTCCTCGACGGCGACGACGGCGTGGCCGTACGGGAGTCGCAGGGTACGGCGGTAGGTGCGCGCCCCGGCGACACCGGTGACCTCCTCCACGCCGGGCACGGACTCCCGCTCCAGCAGGTCGAAGACCGGGCCGGCCTGGTACGGGCCGCGGTGGGCGAGCCGCAGTGGGATCCCGGCGGCCGGGGATCCGCGCCGTGCGCCCCGGCCGCCGGGCGTGGCCTCGCGCAGCCCGCTCGGGGTGGTGGCGTACACGGCACGGACGGTGTCGTTGAACTGCCGCACACTGGCGAAGCCGCTCGCGAACGCGATCTCGGTGATCGGCAGTTCGGTGGTCTGCAACAGCGTCCGGGCGGTGTGCGCCCGCTGGGCCCGGGCGAGCGCGACCGGCCCGGCGCCCAGTTCGGCGGTGAGCTGCCGCTGTACCTGGCGTGCGCTGTAGCCGAGCCGGCCGGCGAGCCCGCCGACGCCCTCCCGGTCCACCACGCCGTCACCGATCAGCCGCATGGCCCGGCCCACGACGTCGGCGCGGACGTTCCACTCCGCGGAGCCGGGAACCGCGTCCGGGCGGCACCGCCGGCAGGCCCGGAAACCGGAGCCCTGGGCGGCGGCCGCAGTGGGGAAGAAGCGGACGTTGCGCCGCTTCGGGGTGACGGCGGGGCAGCTGGGGCGGCAGTAGATGCCGGTGGTCCGGACGGCGAAGAAGAACGCGCCGTCGAACCGGCCGTCACGGCTGCGGACCGCCTCGTACCTGGTGTCTTCGTCCATCACCCCTCAAGTGTGGGTGAGGGCCGGGGGCGGGGCTGGCGGAAATCGGACGTGACGCCCCAGCCCCAGCCCCTGCCCCCTGCCCCCAGCCCCCAGCCCCCAGCCCCCAGCCCCCAGCCCCCAGCCCACGGTCAGACGGCTACAGCCACGGCTACAGCTACGGCTACCGCCACCGCCCCCGCTTCGCCTCCATCGCCGCCTTCCCCTCCGCGCCCTTCCGCTTCCAGTCCTTCTTGATCTCGGCCCTGAGCCGGGCATCGGTCTTCGCGACGATCCACTGGTTCTCCCGCATCAGCTTGCGGTAGCTCTCCAGCCGGCGGACGGACAGTTCGCCGGTCTCCACGGCGAGGCGCACCGCGCAGCCCGGCTCGCTCTCGTGCCCGCAGTCGGAGAACCGGCAGCCCTCCGCCAGTTCCTCGATCTCGGCGAACACCTGCCCGACCCCGGTCTCGGCGTCGAACAGCCCGACACCCCGCAGTCCGGGCGTGTCGATCAGCACGCCGCCGCCCGGGAGCGCGAGGAGGTTGCGGGTGGTGGTGGTGTGCCGGCCCTTGCCGTCGACGTCCCGGGCGGCCCGGACGTCCATCACGTCCTCCCCGAGGAGCGCGTTGGCGAGGGTGGACTTGCCGGCGCCGGACTGGCCGAGCAGCACCGACGTGCCGGAGCCGAGGAGGGCGACCAGCACGTCCAGGCCGTCGCCCGCGTGCGCGCTGAGAGTCAGGACCGGCACGCCCGGGGCCGTCGCCTCGACGTCCTGGACCAGGTACGCGAGGGTCGCCGGCTCCGGCACCAGGTCGGCCTTGGTGAGGACCACGACCGGCTGCGCCCCGGACTCCCGGGCGGGTGCCGACTCGTGCAGCAGGGCCTCACCGCTCGAGCAGGACATCGCGAGCGCGAGGAACCGCTCGATCCGCCCGAGGTCCAGTTCGACCGCGAGCGACACACAGATGACGACGTGATCGATGTTGGTGGCCAGCACCTGGCCCTCGGAACGCTTGGACGACGTCGACCGCACGAAAGCGGTGCGGCGCGGCAGCAGTGTCCGCACATACAGCGGGTCGCTGCCTTCGGGGTCGACGGCGACCCAGTCTCCCGTGCACACCACCTTCATCGGGTCACGGGGGACGACGAACTCGGTGTCGGCCCGGACGGTGCCGGACGGGGTGACGACGTCGCACTGACCGCGGTCGACCCGTACGACACGGCCGGGCAGGAGACCCTGCTCGGCGTACGGAGCGAACTCCGCTTCCCATCCCCCGTCCCAGCCGTAGGGGGCCAGAGGGTGCGACGAAGCGGAAGAAGCCGAAAGAGAAGAGCGATTCAAGGGGAACCCTTCACAAGGGCGGCCCCGGCCGCGCGCGCTCACAGGCGCGCAGAGGACAGGAAGGATCAGCCGGAGGCCACGGAGGTGGAATGGATGAACTTCTGGTTGCGGGCAGCGCCCGTCACAGAGACAGCCATCGGTCACACCTCCCGTTCCGCACACGACTGACCGCGGCGGCCGACGGCCACCGCGAGGAGCAAGCCCCACCCTAGAGAGACGCGCTCCGCGGCACCACGGAATTTCGCCGGCCCGGGTCACCCTGGAACTCGGCGGGAACGACCCGGCGATCCTGCTCGACGATGCCGAACCGACCGACGCGGGTCCAGGCCCGCGAGGCAGCCGTCCGGGGTCCTGTCGTGGCGGGTGGCGACGCCTCGCCAGGCCTCGGGCCTGTTGATCAGGTGCTCGGCGCACCCGGCGGCGTCCCGGCCGGAACCGGCCCGAGGGGCCCGAGGGGCCCGCGGGCGTCGGGCCCGGTGGGCCCACGAGTTGCTCGGCGCGATCCCGAACTCGTCGGCGTGCGGGCGCAGTTCGCCGACGGACGGTGTCGTACCGGGCACGGAATGGTTGCGGCCCGGGCGTGGTGCCGCCGTGGCGCCGGGGCTGCGGGAGCATGACGGCCATGAGCAGAGACCGCTACGTCGACTTCCTGCGCGCCTGGGCGATCGTACTGGTGGTGCTGGGCCACTGGCTGATCACCGCCCTGGTCCGGGAGCCCGACGGGCGGATCATCGCCCCCGAGCTGCTGGCGGCCGTTCCCTGGACCCAGTGGCTGACCCTCGGGTTCCAGATCATGCCGCTGTTCTTCCTGGCCGGGGGCCATGCCGCGGGCGGTTCCTGGGCGCGGGCCCGGTCGGCCGGGGGTACGCCCGCGGGGTGGCTGGGGCGGCGGGCGCTGCGGCTGCTTGTTCCGGTGGGCGTCTACAGCGCTGCGGTGCTGCTCGCCGTCGGTGTGTGTACGACGGCCGGTGTGGACGCGGACACGCTGGCGCTGGTGGGCTGGGCGATGGGGATGCAGTTCTGGTTCCTTCCGGTGTATCTGCTGCTCAGCGCCCTGACGCCGCCGCTGTACGCGGCGCACCGGCGCTGGGGGCCGCGCGTGCCGGCGGCGCTGGGGGCGGTCGCTCTGGTGGCCGACGCGCTCGTGGTGACGGCGCACGTCCCCTGGGTCGGACTGCTCGACTACGTGCTCGTGTGGGGCGTCGCCTATCAGCTGGGCTTCTGCTGGCGCGACGGTCTGCTGACCGGTCGCCTGCCGGTGCCGCTCGCGATGGCGGCGGGCGGCGGGCTCGCCTTCGCCGCGCTCGTGGCCCTCGGGCCGTTCCCGGTCAGCCTGATCCTGGTGACCGGGCAGAGCCCCGGCAACACCAACCCGCCGTCGGCCGCGATGCTGGCCTGGGTGGTCGCCCAGGTCGGCCTCTGCCTCCTCGTCGCGCCGCCGCTGCGGCGGCTGCTGGACCGCGAGCGGGTGTGGCGCCTGGTGCGCCCCGTGGGCGCGGCGAGCATGACGCTGTATCTGTGGCACATGCTGCCGGTGCTGGCCGTCGCCGCCGCGTTCTACCTGACCGGCCTCGCGCCCGAGCCGACGCTCGGGTCCGCGGCGTGGTGGGCGCTGCGCGTGCCGTGGCTGCTGGTGCTCGGCGCCGTCCTGGCCTGCGTCGTGTCCGCACTGAAGCCGTTGGACCGCGGACTGGGCGTGCTGTACGGGCGGACCATGCCGTCCGGGACGGTCCCGTCCGGGACCGTCCCGGACGCCGGCCTGCGCCGCGCCTGGCCGCTGTGGCTCGGCCTGGCCCTGAGCGTCGCCGCTCTGAGCCGGCTGGCCGTGCAGGGCTTCGCGCCGGGCGGCCGGTTCCCGGTGCTGCCCGCGCTGGGCCTGGCGCTGGGCATCGCACTGGTGCTGGTGACGCCCCCGCGGAGGACGGCGGCGGACCGGCTGGAGCGGCCCGGGGCCACTCGCGCCGCGGACCGGGCGTGAGTCTGTGCTACAGTTGGCTCAGTTGCAGTTGTGGTACCCATGAACCTATGTGCGCCTGACGGGAATGTTTTCTCCTGCAGGCGCATTATTTGTTTTTCCGGCGTCTCCGGATGGGGCCTCTGCCTACAGAAGGAGAAGGTCATGGCACAGGGAACCGTGAAGTGGTTCAACGCCGAAAAGGGTTTCGGCTTCATCCAGCAGGACGGCGGCGGCCCCGACGTCTTCGCCCACTACTCGAACATCCAGTCCCAGGGTTTCCGTGAGCTCCAGGAGGGCCAGCGGGTCTCCTTCGACGTGACGCAGGGCCAGAAGGGCCCGCAGGCGGAGAACATCGTCCCCGCCTGATCGCCGGACGCGTATCCGCTCACCGGGGTCCGCACCGTCACTGGTGCGGACCCCGGTTTGTGCTGTTTCCAGGAAGGCAGATCACCGCATGTCCCGCAGGCCCCAGAAGCCGAACAGACGCACCTCGTCGGCCCCGTCGGCCCCGCCGTCCGGGTCGGCACCGCGTGAGTTCCGGCTGCCGGAAAACACGACCCCCGCGCTTCCCGCCGTCGACGACTTCGCCGCCCTGGACATGCCCGCGGCGCTGCTGAAGACCCTGACCGCGCAGGGCGTGACCACCCCGTTCCCCATCCAGGCCGCCACGCTGCCCAACTCGCTGGCCGGCCGTGACCTGCTGGGGCGCGGGCGCACCGGCTCCGGCAAGACCCTCGCGTTCGGGCTGGCGCTGCTGGCCCGTACGGCAGGACTGCGCGCCGAGCCCAGGGCGCCCCTCGCACTCGTGCTGGTGCCCACCCGTGAGCTCGCCCAGCAGGTGACGGACGCGCTGACCCCGTACGCGACGGCGGTGAACCTCCGGCTGGCCACCGTGGTGGGCGGGCTGTCGATCACCAAGCAGGCGGCCGCCCTCCGGCGTGGCGCCGAGGTGGTCGTGGCCAGTCCCGGCAGGCTCAACGACCTGGTGGAACGCGGGGACTGCGTGCTCGGCGACGTACGCGTCACGGTGCTGGACGAAGCCGACCAGATGACCGACATGGGCTTCCTGCCGCAGATCACCAAGCTGATCGAGAAGGTACGGCCCGACGGACAGCGCCTGCTCTTCTCGGCCACCCTCGACCGCAACATCGACCGCCTGGTGCAGCGGTTCCTGACCGACCCCGTGGTGCACTCCGTGGACCCGTCGGCGGGCGCGGTCACCACCATGGAGCACCACGTGCTCCACGTCCAGGACGAGACCGACAAGAAGGCCGTCACCACGCGCATCGCGGCCCGTGACGGCCGGGTCATCCTCTTCCTCGACACCAAGCGGTCCGCCGACCGGCTGGCCAAGCGGCTCCTGGCCGTCGGCGTCCGCGCGGCGGCACTGCACGGAGGCCGCTCCCAGCCGCAGCGCAACCGCACCCTGGAGCAGTTCAAGAACGGCCACGTCACCGCGCTGGTGGCGACGAACGTCGCGGCCCGGGGCATACACATCGACGACCTCGACCTCGTCGTGAACGTCGATCCCCCCACCGACCACAAGGACTACGTCCACCGGGGCGGCCGCACGGCCCGCGCCGGCGGCTCCGGCAGCGTGGTCACGCTGGTCCTGCCCGACCAGAAGCGGGACGTCACCCGGCTCATGTCGGACGCCGGCATCCGCCCCCGCACGGCTCGCGTCACCTCGGCAGACGCGGAGCTGACCACCATCACCGGCGCCCGCGAGCCCTCCGGTGTGCCCGTCGTCATCGAGATCCCCCAGCCGGCGCCGGCCACCGCGTCCCGCGCGGACCGCGAGCCCGGCGCCAAGCCGGGCAGGCGGTCCGGCCGCCGACGCCGAAACGGCGACGGCCCGGGAGCGGCGACGGGTACGGCGACGGGTACGGCCACCGGACGGGGTGCCCGCGGCTCGGGCTCCCGCGCCGCCACCGGGACAGGTGGCCAGGGGGCAGGCTCCCGCGCCGCCACCGGGAGGGCGGCGGCCGACGGCACGTCCGCGGCCGGCGGGCGCGGCTCCTCCCGCCGTACCGGCACCGCCGGGACCACCGCCGGCGGGGCCGGCGGCGCGGGCGGTCGTGGCTCCGACCGCCGGGGCGCGGCCGGTGCGGCCGCCGGGACCGCGGCCGGGAAGGACGACCGCAGATCCCGCCCGCGGACACCGGCCGGCGGAACCGCGAGCGGCGCCGGGGGCGCCGGCGGCCGCGGCTCGGGCCGCCGGGGCGGCCGCCGCACCTCGGCCACCTGATCGCTCGGCTGGAAGTGCCGCGGGCGCGTTTGTCATTCCCCGCGGCACCGCCGTGGCTGGTCACGCAGTTCCCCGCGCCCCTTCGGGGCGCTGCCGATCAGGAGCGCACTTCACCCCGTCTGCGCGGCCGACCGAGGCCTGTCCTCGGAGCCGGTGGGCGGGGCGTGATTCGGCGACCGACGGCGACGCGGCGGCGAAGCGCCCCGTCAGGGGCGCGGGGAACGGCGCGCCCAGCCCCCGCCCACTCGCACCCGACATCCGGCCGGCCGGCGCCGCATCCGGCCCCTCCCTCTCCGACGGGAGGCGGCTCGGCCCCCTCGCCACCGCCGCACCGCCACCGCCGCACCGCCACCGCCGCACCGCCGCCGCGTGACGGCGGGCCCGCCCTACGCGGCGAACGGCCCGGGCAACTCCCCCGACCCGCGCCGGATCAGCCGGGTCGGCATGACCACGGTGCGCGACGGGGAGGCGTCGCCGTGGATCCGGGCGAACAGCAGGTGGGCCGCGCTGGTCGCGAGGGCCACCGGGTCCTGGGCGATCACCGTGACGGGCGGGGTCAGCCGGGCGGCGAGCGCGAAGTCGTCGAAGGCGACGAAGGCGAGATCGCGGGGTGCCGCGGTCAGGGCGCCCAGGGCCAGCAGTTCGTTGCCGGCGAGTAAAGCCGTCGGCGGGTCGGGCAGCGCCAGCATCCCGGTGACGGCAGCGGCCGCCTCCGGGCCGGTGCGCACACCGTCCCTGACCAGCGCCGGGTCGGCCATGATGCCCGCGGCCCCGAGCGCCGCCAGATAGCCGCGCCGGCGTTCGCCGAATGTCCAGATCTTCGGTGTGTCGCCGAGGTAGCCGATCCTGCGGTGCCCGCGTGCCACCAGCTGCTGCACGGCCTCGCGCACCGCGCCGAAGTTGTCGACCACCACGGCGTCCACGTCCAGGCCGGGTGCCGCCCGGTCCACGCAGACGATCTTCGTGCCCTGTGCCTGTGCGGGGCGCAGGAAGCGGTGGTTGCCGGCGGCCGGGGTGAGGATCAGGCCGTCGACGCGGCGGGCGGTGAACGCGGCGATCACCTCGCGTTCGCGGCGCAGGTCGGCGCGGCTGGAGCCGATGAGCATGATGCTGCCGCGCTGCCGGGCGACGTGCTCGGCGGCGGAGGCGACCGCGGCCATGAAGGGATCGGTCACATCGTCGACCAACAGGCCGATGATCTGGCTCAGTTCATGGGTGCGGCGCAACTGGCGTGCCACGTCGTCGCGTTGGTAGCCGAGTTTGCGGACGGCGGCCTCCACCCGCGCCGCGGTCCGCGGGGCGACGGCCGAATCACCGTTGACGACCCGGGACACCGTCATCGTGCTGACGCCCGCTTCCGCGGCAACGTCCTTCATGGTCGGCCGGGTGGCTGCCACGCCACGTCCTCCAGCTGCGTCACGTTTGAGCGTCGACTCGTTAACGTTACCAACTCGTGTGCATGTCAACGGCCTTGCACACAACGGGAGATGCGGGTGCGACCGGCACGCGCGGCGACCGCTGCACCACCCTTGACACCCCGCTGCGGGCGCCCCAAGAATCAGCCAAGCTGTTAACGATACCAACCAGAAGGCACAACATGGCCTCTGCAAGGGAACCACTGCTCACCGCACATGGAGTGGTCAAACGTTTCGGCCACGTCCAGGCGCTCTCGGGCGCCGATTTCACGGCATACCCCGGCGAGGTCGTCGCCCTCATCGGTGACAACGGTGCCGGCAAGTCCACTCTGGTGAACGTCCTGTCGGGCGTGCTCGCCCCCGACGCCGGCGAAGTCCGCCTGGACGGCGCGCCGGTGCGGTTCTCCGGTCCGATGGACGCGCAGCGGCACGGCGTGGAGACCGTGTACCAGGACCTGTCGCTCGCTCCCGACCTGGACGCGGCGGCCAACCTCTACCTCGGCCGGGAGATCGTGCGCGGGGGGCTGCTCGGGCGCCTCGGCGTCCTCGACCGGCCCGCGATGCGCCGGGAGGCGGTCAAGGCCTTCGCCGAACTCGGTGTGGAACTGAAGGATGTGACGGCCGCTGTGACAACGTTGTCGGGCGGGCAGCGGCAGTCCGTCGCGGTTGCCCGTGCGGTCGCCTTCGCCCACAAGGTCATCTTCATGGACGAGCCGACCGCCGCGCTGGGCGTCGTCCAGCGCGCCCGGGTCCTGGAGACCGTCCGGCGGGTCGCCGACCGGGGCATCTGCGTCGTACTGATCAGCCACAACATGCCCGAGGTGCTGTCGGTCGCGGACCGCGTCGAGGTGCTGCGGCTGGGGCGGCGCGTCGCGTCGTACACCGCCGCCGACACGACGATCGAGGAGCTGGTCGGGGCGATGACCGGCTCGCTGGACGAGCCGAACCGGACCGGGGAAGCGGAGGGCGCACGATGACGGCGCAGAGCGAGAAGGCCGCGGCGGCCGTGGGCGGCCGGGCCGCGGTGCCCGACTGGGTGCGCCGCGCGGCAGCCCTCAACGAGCTGTGGACCTTTGTCATCCTGGTGGCGCTGGTCCTGTTCTTCACCGTCGCGGCGCCGGGCAAGTTCTTCACCACGTACGACATCACCCAGATCGCCGTGAACGCGGCCATCTACCTGGTGCTCGGCGTCGGCATGACCTTCGTGATCATCACGGCGGGCATCGATCTGTCGATCGGCTCGGTGCTGGTGCTGGCCGCGGTGGCGGCGGGTGAGTACAACATCCACCACGGCGGGGCGACCTCGGGCTGGGGCACGGTGGCGTTCTGTGTCGTCATCGCGCTGGCGGTGGGCACGGCGTGGGGCGCGTTGCAGGGCGCGGTGGTGGCGACCGGCAAGGTGCCGCCGCTGATCGTGACGCTCGGCGGGCTGGGCGCGGCGCTGGGCATCGCCGAACTCGCCACCGGCGGCCAGGACCCGGCCGGGGCGGCCTCCACCCATCTGCAGGACAGCCTCGGTTTCGGCAAAGTGCTCGGCATCCCCTGGATGGTGATCCTGGCGGCCGTGGTGACCGCGGTCTTCGGCGCGGTGCTGGGCGGCACCCGGTTCGGTGAGCACACCCTCGCGATCGGGTCGAACCCGACGGCCGTACGGCGGGCGGGCGTTCCGGTGGGCCGCCAACTGGTGAAGGTGTACGGCCTGATGGGGCTGCTGGCCGGGCTCGGTGCGGTGATGTGGCTGGCCTCGTACGGCACGACGTCGATCGCCGGGCACTCCACCGACAACCTCAAGGTGATCACCGCGGTGGTCCTCGGCGGTACCAGCCTGTTCGGCGGGCGGGGTTCGGTGCTGGGCACGGTGATCGGCGTGTTCATCCCGGCGGTGCTCACCACCGGGCTGATCGTGATCGGCGTCCAGCAGTACTGGCAGGACGTGGCGGTGGGTGTGGTGCTGGTCGTGGCCGTCTACATCGACCAGTTGCGCAGGAAGACCCGGGAACGCGCATGACCGGACCGCTCATGACCACTGAATCACTCATGACCGCTGAATCACTCATGACCGCTGAATCGCTCGTGACGAAGGAGGACTCTGTGATGAGGAGCATTCGCAGCAGGCGCCGGTTGCTGGTCGCGGTGGGCACGGTCCTGGCCCTCGGCGCGGGGGCCTCGGCGTGCGGATCGTCGAACGACAGTGGCGGCTCGGGGAGTTCGGGCAGTGCCAAGGGCAAGAAGGTCCGGCTGATCACCGGAGTGAAGAGCGACCCCTTCTACATCACCATGACCTGTGCCGCGCAGGAGGAGGCCAAGGCCAAGGGGATGGACTTCACGGCCGACGGCTCCGCGCAGTGGGACGTCTCCGTGCAACGGCCGCTGCTCGACTCGGTGGCCGCCTCCCGGCCCGACGGGCTGCTGATCTCGCCGGTCGACACCAGCGCGCTGACGCCGTCGCTCAAGCAGATCCAGTCGTCCGGCACCAAGGTGGCGCTGGTGGACACGACGGTGACGGACGCGTCGATCGGCATCACCCGGATCTCGTCGGACAACGAGAAGGGCGGCCGCGTCGCCGCCGACGCGCTGGCCAAGCTGATGAAGGAGAAGGGCTCGGTCATCGTCATCAGCGTCAAGCCCGGTGTCTCGACCACCGACGCGCGGATCAAGGGCTTCACCGAGGAGATGGGCAAGTACCCCGGCATCAAGGTGCTGCCCACGCTCTACGACAACGACCTGCCGGCCACGGCGGCCTCCCAGATCCAGTCGACGCTCGCCGCCCACCCGGACCTCGGCGGGGTGTTCGCGGGCAACACCAACACCGGTCAGGGCATCGCCACCGGGCTGAAGCAGGCCGGCAAGCAGGGCGCGGTGAAGGTGGCCGCGTTCGACGCGGAGCCGGACGAGGTCGCCTCGCTGAAGTCGGGCACCCTCCAGGTGCTGGTCGCCCAGGACCCGGCGGCGATCGGCCGGCAGGCGGTGGACCAGCTCGCCGACGCCTTCGAGGGCAAGTCGGTGACCAAGTCGATCGGGACCGACATGGTGGCGATCACCAAGGACAACATGAACGACCCGTCGGTCAGCAAGTACTTCTACAAGTCGCAGTGCTGAGCGCAGGTTTACGGTCAGCGGCCGGGCGGACCCACCCTCTTGGGTCCGCCCGGCCGCTGGTCGTGCGGGCGGCCCGGCTCAGTTCAGCGAGCAGGACTCGCCGTTCAGCGAGAAGGCGTACGGCGCCGAGTTCCGGCCGCTCCAGGTGCCGAGGAAGCCGAAGGACAGGGTGCCGTTCGCGGCGACCGACCGGTTGTAGTCGGCGGCGTCGGCGGTGACCAGGCCGCCGTTCTGGCTGACCGTCGCGTCCCACATCTGGGTGACCTTCTGGCCGTCCCGGAAGGACCACTGGACCCGCCAGCCCGACAGGGCCTGGCCGGTGGTGACGGTGACGGTGGACTGGAAGCCGTCGGTCCACTGGTTGACCAGGTCGTAGGAGACCTGGCAGGTGGCCGCCGCGGGGTCGGTGGGGTCGGCGGAGGCGGTGGCGTGAGGGCCGCCGGTGCCCGCCGTGGCCGCCGAGGTGCCCTGGGGCTCCGGGTCGGGGTTCTTGTGGGCCGGCTTCCCGGCGGTGGCCGAGGACGAGGCGGAGGGGGCCGCGGAGGCGGTGTGCCCGGCGGTCTGGTCGGCCGACGGGATGTCGGCGGTGGGGTCGGCGACCGGCTGGCGGTCGTCGTGGGAGGCGGTGGCCGTGTCGTCACCGGAGCCGCCGCCCATCGGCATCATCGACACGCCGAGCGCCACCAGCGAGATCAGCACCGCCGCGCCGAGCAGACCGTGCCGCAGCACCTTGCCCCGGCCGCCGCCCTCCCTGGGGTCGCCGTCGTTGTCGGCGGTGGCCGGGCGGACCGGGCCGAGCCGCACCTCGGCGGCGCGGCGGCGCCGCTCCAGGTAGGCGAGGCCGCCCCAGCCGATGACCCCGCCGGCCAGCGCCGCGGGCAGTCCGCCGCCGTGCAGCCGCAGACAGGCGGCGGCCTCGGCGCACTGCACACAGGTGGCGAGGTGCCGGGAGAGGTCCTCGGGCGTGTCGGCCGCCGAGGACCGGGTGACCGCGTCCAGCAGCCGGGCGTAGCTGCGGCACTCGGCGGCCATCGGCGTGTCGAGGTGGGCGCGGTGGCAGCGGTCCCGGAAGAGACCGCGCACCTGCTCCAGCTCCTGGGCGGCGACGGCCGGGTCGAGGCCGAGCCGGCGCGCCACGGAGGGCAGTGGCAGCGCCTCCACCTCGGCCAGCCACAGCAGTGAGGCGTCCGCGTCCTGCATGTCACGTATGCCGCGCAGCGCGACGGGTCGCTGCAACGGCGGACCCGTATAGCGCTCCGCCTTCTCGGAGTTGAGCCAGAGCCGGAGGTCCGGGTCGAGCTTGTGCCCGAGCCCTCCGGCCTCCCAGGCCGCGGCCGTGTTGCGTACCGCGGTGAGCAGCAGCGGGATCATCGGCAGGCGGGCGGCGCGCCGTCCTGAGCTGCGGACGGGGGTGAAGTCCGCGTCACGGGCCTCGCGCATGCCGAGCGTGAAAGCCTCGGTGGCCAGTTGGTTGGCCGTCAGCGAGCCGGACGTGCACAGGTCGGCGTAGGAGAGCACCGCGTCCCAGCATTCGGAGAACAGCGCTGCCTCGGCGGCGTCCTGAGGGGTCGGCAGGTCGGGCATGGGTCTCCTGCATCCAAAGCGAGGTCAACTCACCGTATCGGCGACGGAGTTGGGGGGAACCTCACGGCGGGACCGAGCTTTTCACGTCACCTGCACAACTGACAAGCGGCATATTCAATACCGGTTACCGGTGGTCGTGCCACGGATCCTCCCCGTCACCCATACCACCGGTCCCCGGTGTCACGTCAACCGCTGTGCCGGCCGCCCGGAGAACACCCTCGTGCCCGTCGTGGCCCACAACTCCGGCCACTAGTACGGACAGCGACCGCGTTTCGACTCACCGTTCCGGCGAGTCTCTTGGGCCCGCCCCGGCGTCACGCCTCCGCCGGCTCCACCGCGGGCAGACTGTCCATGAAGGAGCTGACGGAGAAGACGGCGCGGCCGGGTCCGGGCGGCCCGTAGCCGGGCGGGGAGGAGAGCCCGAAGTCCTCCATCGTCTGCCGGTAGGCCTGCAGCAGCCGGATGTGGTACTCCAGCGGGGCGCCCTGGGGGTTGGCCTTGCCGAGCGGGGTGGTCGGCTCGGGGCACCAGGTGGTGAAGCGGGGCGTGATGCCGTGCGACATGAAGAAGCGCAGCCCCTCGGTGGTCGACTCGATCGCCTCGTCGACGGTCTTGAACCCGAACGGCTCGGCCATCTCCACGCCGGCCACGAAGTTGGGGATCACGTTCCGGGCACCGAAGATCTCGGCCGAGTCCAGGATCCGCTTGTGCCACTCGTCCCGGCCGACGTACCGCTCCTTGCCCGGGCAGTACATCTTGAAGAGGTACTCGTCCCACACCTCGTAGTTGGGGTGGTAGATCTGCACCCCGTAGTCCTTGAACCGCTGCACGTCGTCCCGCGGCAGCGCCTGCGCGACGACCTTGCCGATCCACCGCCCCGGGAACCGCTCCTCGATCGCCTTGGCGTAGTGCCCGTAGAAGTCCGCTTCATCCCGCCCGGCGACGGTCTTGGTGATCGCACCGCCGGTCAGCGTGTAGGCGGTGGAGGTCTTCGCGGTGTCGTACCGGTCGATGATCTCCAGGGCTTCGAGGACCTCCTCGACGTCCTTCACACCGGTGTACGGCCGCCCGGCCGCCTTGTGCTGGCGCCAGTTGTGGTTGATGTCGCAGTACTGGCACTCCTCCTTGGCACCGAAGTACTGGCAGACCCGGAAGACGGTGAGGTAGATGAGATAACCCCACTGGATGGTCGGGGCGACCTCCATCACGGACTTGCCGCTGGTGAGCTTGTGCCGGTAGTACTCCGGCATCGGCGGCACGCCGACGTCGGCGATCCGCTTCCCGTCGAGGTAGAGCCCGAGCACGCCCTCGTCGTCGGCGGCCACCCGGTACGGCGAGGCCGGGTTCACCCGCACCGACACCACGGTCCGCCGCAGGTCGTACGGCCCGCCGGTGAGGATGATCTCCTCCGGGGGCCGGCGCAGCGCCGCCTCGCCCAGTTCGGGCAGGGTGCCGTGGTCGAAGGAGAAGATGAAGTACGACTTCGGCTTGACCTCGCCGCTCTCGTTGTCGCTCAGCGCGGAGGGGTCGAAGGCCACACCGCCCCGGAGCAGGTCCTCCTTGAAGACGGCTTCCCGCGGTACATGCGGAAACCTCTCCATCAGATCCTCGACCAGCGCGGTACGGCTGCCCATCCCGTGTCTCCTCCCGGCTCAGGCGTTCGACTCCTCACGTTATGCCTCATCGTCGGCGGAGGTGAGAGCGGGGGGCGGCTGCGGCGCGGCGCGGGCTCGGCCGGGCCGGACCGTCATGGCGTCACCGGCCTGGGCGGCGGCGCCGTGGAAGTCGCTGCACGGCGACCGGATCAGCTGCCCTGCGGCGGTCGCCGGGTCGACTCCCGCAGCACCACGTGCGTCCCCAGCACCAGATGCTGCCCGTCGGGCAGCTCGTCGCGGTGCAGGGCGAGGCGGACGGCGGCGCGGCCCAGTTCTTCCTGGGGTACGTGGACGGTGGTGAGCGTGGGGTGGACGTCCCGGGCGACCGGGATGTCGTCGTAGCCGGCCACGGCGATGTCGTCGGGGATGCGGCGGCCGGACTCCCGCAGGGCCTGGATCACGCCGGTGGCGACCATGTCGGTGGCGGCGAAGACCGCGGTGAGACTCCGTCCGGAGGCGAGGAGTTCGCGGGTCGCCTGGTAGCCGTACGAGCGGGAGAAGACGCCGTCGAGGACGAGGTCGGGGTCGGGGGCGAGGCCGAGGAGTTCGTGGGCGCGGGTGAAGCCGGCGATGCGCTGGGCGCTGGTGGACAGGCCCGGGACCCGGCCCAGGTAGGCGATGCGGCGGTGGCCGCCGGAGAGCAGGTGGCTGGTGAGGGCGAAGGCGCCGCCCTCGTTGTCGTAGTCGACGACCGTGGCCGGGACGCCGGGGCCGAGCGGCGGGCGGCCGACGAGGACCAGCCGGGAGCCGGACCGGTCCAGGGCGTGCGCGAAGTGGGTCATGCGGTCGTGGTAGGCCTTGTCCTCAAGGGCGCCGCCCACCACGATCACCGCGTCCGCCCGCTGCTCCCGCATGGTCTCCACGACGGCGAGGACGCGCCGCGGGTCGCCGTGCGTGGTGCAGAGCATGCACAGCCGGCCCTCCGCCGAGGCCTGCTCCTCGACCCCGCGGGCGATGTGCGCGTAGAAGGGGCCGGTGACGTCGTCCACGACGAAGGCGACGGTCTTGTTGGTGGCGCCGCCGAGGGCGCGGGCGTGCGCGTTGACCACGTAGTCCAGCTCGCGCATGGCTTTGAGGACCTTGGCGCGGGTGGCGGCGGCCACCGGGTAGGTGCCGCCGAGGACCCGGGAGACGGTCGACGCGGAGACACCGGCCCGCGCGGCCACGTCCCGTACCGTCGAGGCGTCCCCGTTGGGCGCCGGCTGCGTCCGCTTCGCCACCGCTCGACTCCCCCTTCGCCATGTGTTCCGGTCACCCTACGAGACGGCCGCACCCTACGAGACGCCCGCGGGCACCCGGCGGACGGGCTGTCACGCGGCCCGCCCAAGGGCCGAGTGGTCGATGGCGTGCAGGAGGCCGTCCCCGGTCAGCAGCCGGCCGGCTTCCGCCACGACGGTGAGGCCGAGCCTCGCCACCTCGTTGCCCTGCGAACCGGCCAGGTGCGGGGTGAGGAAGGCGTTGGGGAGGTCGAAGAGCGGGGAGTCGGCGGGCAGCGGCTCGGGGTCGGTGACGTCGAGGATCGCGGTCAGGCGGCCGGCGCGCAGCTCCTCGACCAGGGCGTCGTGGTCGACGAGGGAGCCGCGCGCGGTGTTGATCAGCACCGATCCGGCCGGCATCAGGGCGAGTTCGCGGGCGCCGAGGAGATGCCGGGTCTCCGGGGTCTGGGGCGCGTGCACGGTGACGATGTCCGAGGTGCGCAGCAGTTCGTCCAGCGGCAGCAGGGGGACACCGAGCCGGGCGGCCTCCGCCTCGTCCACGTAGGGGTCGGCGAGGGCGACCGCCAGGTCGTGGGGGCGCAGGAGCTCCAGGAGCCGGCGGCCGATGCGGGAGGCGCCGACGATGCCGACCCGGCGGTGGAAGTTGCCGATGCCGGGCACGATGTCGCCGTACGGGAAGGTGCGGCGGGTACGCAGCAGGTCGCGGAAGGCGAAGACGTCCTTCCCGGCGAGCAGGATCATCGCGAGGGTGTACTCGGCGACCGGGAGCGCGTTGGCGGCGGCGGCCGAGGAGACGACGATGCCGCGGCGCCAGACCTCGGGCGTGGTGAAGCCCTTGACCGAGCCGGCCGCGTGCAGCACCGCCCGCAGTCTCGGCGCCGCGTCCAGGACGGCCGCGTCCAGGACCGGGCAGCCCCAGCCGGTGACCAGGACCTCGGTGCGGGCGAGCGTGTCCCGTACCCGGGGGTCGGTGAAGTCGTGCGCCACCAGAGTGGGATCGATTTCTACGTACTCGCGCAGCCGCGCGAGCACCTCCGGCGGAAAGATCTGCGGCACGTTCTGGGCTGTCATGGCGAACAATGCCTGAGGACGCTCGGGCAAGGAAGTGACCTTCCGGCTCAGTGACGCGCGGATAGCAACCGGTCTCTACCGTAGGTCTCGGCGAATGAGAGGGTCAATGGACAGGCACTCCCCGAAGAGGACGGAGACTGCCCGGTGAACGACGGACACCCCGGAGAACGACGGACACTCCCCGGAGGACGACAGGGATGGGACAGCAGAGATGACGGACCCGGCGCAGACGGTCACCAACTGGGCGCGCAACATCACGTACACCGCCAAGGAGTTCCACCGCCCGCACTCCCTCGACGCGCTCCGGTCGCTGGTGGCCGGCAGTGCGCGGGTACGGGTGCTGGGCAGCGGGCACTCCTTCAACCGCATCGCCGACCCCGGCCCGCAGGGGGTCCTGGTCTCGATCGCCGAGCTGCCGCCGGTCATCGAGGTGGACACCACGGCCCGTACGGTCCGGGTCGCGGGCGGCGTCCGGTACGCCGAGCTCGCCCGCGCGGTCCACGCGCACGGCCTGGCGCTGCCCAACATGGCCTCGCTGCCGCACATCTCGGTGGCCGGCTCGGTCGCCACCGGCACCCACGGCTCGGGCGTGGCCAACGGGTCGCTCGCGGCGCCCGTCCGGGAGGTGGAGCTGGTCCTCGCCGACGGCTCGACGGCGACGTTCGCGCGGGGGGACGCGGGCTTCGACGGGGCGGTGACGTCGCTGGGCGCACTGGGCGCCGTCACCGCGCTTACCCTGGACCTGGAGCCGGCGTACGACATGGCGCAGACGGTGTACACCGAACTGCCCCTGGACGGACTGGACTTCGCCGCGGTGTCCGGCGCCGCCCACAGCGTGAGCCTGTTCACCGACTGGCGGGAGCCGGGCTTCAGGCAGGTGTGGGTGAAGCGGCGCACCGACCAGCCGGCCGTGGACTTCACGTGGGCCGCGCCCGCGACGGAGGCGATGCACCCGGTGCCGGGCATGCCGGCGGGCAACTGCACGCAGCAGTTCGGGGTGCCGGGGCCCTGGCACGAGCGGCTACCGCACTTCCGGGCGGAGTTCACGCCGAGCAGCGGTGACGAGTTGCAGTCGGAGTACCTGCTGCCGAGGCCGGCGGCCCTGGACGCGCTGCACGCGGTCGACGGCATCCGGCGGACGGTCGCCCCCGTCCTACAGACCTGCGAGGTGCGGACGGTGGCGGCCGATGAGCAGTGGCTGAGCCCCGCCCACGGCCGGGACTCGGTGGCGCTGCACTTCACCTGGGTGGACGACCTGACGGCCGTACTGCCGGTGGTGCGCCGGCTGGAGGAGGCGCTGGAGCCGTTCGATCCGCGGCCGCACTGGGGCAAGGTCTTCGCCGTTCCGGCGGAGCAGGTCCGGCGGCGGTACCCGCGCCTCGGCGACTTCCGCGCCCTGGCCCGGGACCTCGACCCGGACGGAAAGTTCACGAACCCTTTCGTGGCGGATGTCCTGCACGGCTGACGGACTTAATCCAACCCTTAAGGTAATGGCTTGTCGAAAGCGCTTCCCAGGCCATAGCGTTGCGCCGTGTGAAGCACACATCACGTGACATACGCACCGCCAATCGTTATGAGGTGCTACGGCACATCATCGCCGAGTCCCCCACCTCCCGGCAGGAGCTGGCGGCCGTCACCGGGCTGAGCCTGGCCACGGTCGCCACCCTCGTCGGGGAGCTGCTGGAACTGCGGATGATCACGGAGGTGGGCTTCGAGGACTCCGCGGGCGGCCGCCCCCGGGGCCTCGTCGCGGTCAACGCCTCGGGGGGCGCGCTGATCGGCGTCGACATCGCGGAGACCTACGTCCACGTCGAGCTGTTCGACCTCGCCCTGAACGTGCTGGCCCGCGCCGAGGAGGACATGCGCCCCGGCGAGAACCGCCCCGAGCAGGTGGTGGGCCAGGTGGCCGCGGCCGTCGGCGCGGTGGTGACGCAGGCCGGCGTCGAGGGCGCGCGGGTGCTGGGGGTCGGGGTGAGCGTGCCGGGGCAGGTGGACCGGGCCACCGGCATCGCCGAGTACGCGCCCAACTGGGACTGGCACGACGTGCCGCTGCTGGACCTGCTCGCCGAGCACATCGCCTACCCGCTCCACCTGGACAACCCGCTGCGGGCGTGCGCGGTGGCCGAGCAGTGGTTCGGGGCGGCGCGCGGGCGCGGGGACACCGTGGTGGTGAACCTCGGCACCGGGGTCGGCGCCGGGCTCGCGCTGGGCGGCAGGCTGCACCGGGGGGTGAGCAACAGCGCCGGGGAGTGGGGTCACACGACGCTGGTGCTGGACGGGCGGCTGTGCCACTGCGGCAACCACGGCTGCGTCGAGACGTACGTCGGCGCCCCCGGCATCATGCTCAACCTGCGCGAACTCAGCCCGCAGAGCCCGCTGCTGCACCCCGAGGACCAGACTGCGACCATCGACGCCCTGGCCCGCGGCGTGGCGGACGGTGATCCCGTCGCGGTCAAGGTCGTCCGGGACACGGCCCGTTACATCGGCGCCGGTATCGCCAACCTGGTCAACCTGCTCAACCCCGAACTGGTCGTGCTCAGTAGCTGGGTGGCCCGCCGGCTCGGCGAGCCGCTGCTCACGGAGGTGCGGGAGGCCGTCCGGCGGCACGCGCTCGCACGGCCGTTCGCCGCCACCGAGATCGTCCTCTCCCCCATCCCCACCGACCCGGTCTGCCTGGGCGCGGCCACGTTCGCGCTGGAGGGCGCCCTGCGGTCGGTGGGCCTGCGGGGCGGCGTCCGCACGGGCCGCACCGCGCCCGCCTCCCGGTGATCGAACAGTCCAAATCGCGGCTCGATTAATCCATTGCCGGGCTCCTCGGCACTCTGCGACCGTCGTGGCGTATCCGCGGCCGGTCGGCCTCTCAAGCCGACCGGCCGCACTTCGTGCACGGAACGAGGGAGTACCCAGCGTGGCCGGAAACATCGAGGTCCGCGGTCTGTCCCGCACCTTCCACACCACTGTCCGGCGCCCGGGTCTCGCGGGCGCCCTGCGATCCCTGGTGAACCCCGAGCGCGTCGAGAAGCAGGCGGTCTCCGACATCTCCTTCGACGTCGCCCCGGGCGAACTCCTCGCCCTGCTCGGCCCGAACGGCGCGGGCAAGTCGACCACCATCAAGATGCTCACCGGCATCCTCACCCCGACCTCCGGCGAGGCCCGGGTCGCGGGCGTGGTGCCGTACCGGGAGCGGGAGCGCAACGCCCGGAACATCGGCGCGGTGTTCGGGCAGCGGACCCAGCTGTGGTGGGACCTGCCGGTGCGGGAGTCGTTCGCGATCCTGCGGGACATCTACGAGGTACCGAAGGCCGAACACGCCGCGCGGCTGCGCGAGTTCGACGAACTCCTCGAACTCTCCGCCTTCTGGGACACCCGGGTCAGGCACCTCTCGCTCGGCCAGCGCGTCCGCTGCGACCTGGCCGCCGCCCTGCTCCACGATCCGCCGGTCGTCTTCCTCGACGAGCCGACCATCGGCATGGACGTGGTGGTGAAGGAGCAGGTCCGCGAGTTCCTGCGGTACCAGGTGGCCGAGCGCGGCCGTACCGTGCTGCTCACCACGCACGACATGACCGAGGTCGAGCGGCTCGCCGAGCGGGTGGTGCTGGTCAACCACGGGCGGCTGGTGCTCGACGGCACCCTGGACGAGGTCCGCCGGGACTTCGGCTCGACCTGGCAGGTGCGGGCGACGCTCGCCGACCCGCACACCCCGGTCGGGGCGCTGCCGGGCATCGCGCTGGTGAGCCATGACGGGCCCCAGGTGGTGTTCGGCCCGGACGGTCCGGCCGCGCCCACCGTCCACCAGGCGCTGAAGCTGGTCATCGAGCGGTACGAGGTGACCGGTGTGGCGGTGGACGAGGCGGACCTGGAGGACGTGATGCGGGCGGCCTACGCCGAGGCCAGGGCCAGGGCCGAGGCGGCGTGATGACGACCCTGACCTATGCCTGGCGCGCCGCCCGGGTCACCCCGCTCGGCGAGCTGTACACCCCGCCCCGGGTCACCGCCGCGCTGCTGCGGCTGACCGTGCAGGTGGTGCTGGTCGCGTCCCTGTGGCACGGCCTGTACGCCCAGACCGGTACGACCGCCGGGCTCTCCCGCGACCAGGCGGTCACCTTCGCCGTGCTGGCCGTACTCGCCTCCCGGCTGCGGGAGCTGGACCAGTACGCGGCCCGGGACACGGTCGTGCAGCACATGTACTACGGCACGATCGTCTACTGGTACCTGCGCCCGCTGTCCCCGCACCGCTACTACGCGCTGCGCGCCCTTGGCGAGCAACTCTACGGATTCGCCTGGGCGTTGACCGGATACGCGATCTGCCTGGCGGCCGGTGTCGTGGTGCCGCCCGCATCCGCGGCCGTGGCCGCGGTCTTCGCGCTCAGCCTGCTCCTCGGACAGTGGGTCCTGCACTACGTCATGCTGCTCATCGACCAGTTGTGCTTCTGGACGCTGCGCAACACGGCCGCCCTGCTGATCCTGATCTTCGCGCAGAACCTGATGTCCGGGGTCTACGCGCCCCTGTGGTTCTTCCCGCACTGGTTCCTGGTCCTCAGCTCCTTCCTGCCCTTCCAGGCCACGCTCAACGTGCCGCTGTCGCTGTACGTGGGCCGCATCCCGCTCTCCGACGCGGGCTTCCAGCTCGGCGTCCAGGCGGCCTGGCTGGTGGCGCTGCGCTTCCTCACCCGGTTCCTGTGGCGGCGCGCCGCCCGTCGAGTCGTCTCCCAGGGAGGCTGAGGCCATGAACGCCGTACGGATCATCTGGCGGGTCACGCAGCTCAACTTCCGTGCCCAGCTGGAGTACCGCACCGAGTTCCTGATGATGATCGCGATCGGCGCGGTCTGGCAGGTGTCGGTGATCGTGTTCGCGACCGTGCTGCTGACCCGGTTCGCCGGGATGGGCGGGTGGGACAGCTCGGACGTGCTGCTCATCCCGGCGACCCGCATGCTCGCGCACGGCCTGTTCGTGCTCCTCCTGGGCCGGGTGCACGGTCTCGGCCGGCACATCCAGGAGGGCAAGATCGACGCCTATCTGCTGCGCCCCCTGCCGGTCTACCGCCAGGTCCAGCTGGAGTTCTTCCCGACCAACGCGATCGGCGACCTGACCGTGGCGGCGGGTCTGATGGCGGGCGCGCTCGGCCGCAGCCACCTGGACTGGTCGGCGGGCCGGATCACGTACCTGGTCGCCGCGGTCCTCGGCGGCATGCTCCTGGAGGCCGCCCTGTTCACCGTCGTGGCCTCGGCCTCCCTGCGCTTCCCGGCCGCCGACTACTGGGGCCGGTGGCTGGAGGAACTCCTCGGCACCTTCGGCAGCTACCCCCTGAACGTCCTTCCGAGGGCGGTCGGCGGCTTCCTCACCTTCGGCCTCCCGCTCGCCTTCGTCGCCTACTTCCCGGCGGCCGTCCTCACCGGCCACGGCCACTCGACCGGCGTCCCCTACTGGCTGGCGGCCGCCTCCCCGCTCCTCGGCCTGCTCGCCTACCTGGCCGCCCGGTGGCTGTGGCGGTGGGCGCTGGGGCACTACACGGGGGTGAACGGCTGAGGTGCCCCGCGTCCGCCAGGTACGCCCCGCGCCACGGATCGGGGTGCGCACAACGCCCCGCGCGACGTCCGCGCGTCCTGGGACCGGGCGATCGACGCCCCGCACACCGCACTGGAGAACTGGCCCCGCGAGGAGACCGACCACCATGTCAGACCTGCACTACGACGTCACCGGCAGCGGCCCCGTGCTGCTCGTGCTCCCCGGCGGAGCCGGGCACCCCATGGGCCTGGGCCCGCTCACGGAACGGCTCGCCCCGCACTTCACGGTCGTGACGTACGACCCACTGGGCCTCGCCCACGGCCACCTCGGGGACCCGGTCGCCGACCAGGCCGTACCGCACTGGAGCGAGGGCGCGTACCGGGTGCTCGGGGAGGTGGTGGCGGACGGCGAGCCGGCGTACGTCTTCGGCACCAGTGCCGGCGGCATCGCCGCCCTCGACCTGCTGGCCCGCCACCCGGACCGGCTCCGGCACGTCATCGCGCACGAGCCGCCCTGCGTCACCCTGCTGCCGGACGGCGAACGCCTGCGGGCCGAACTGATCGAGCAACTCGGCGGCGGGCACCCGGAATCCGGCGAACCGACCCCGTACTCGGTCTTCCTCGCCCACGTCCTGCGCCCGTTCACCGCGTACCGCCCACCGACCGGCCTGCCCCGCCTCACCCTGGCCGCCGGCCTCGACTCACGCGGTCAACTCCTGCACCGCACGGCCGAGTTCACCGCCGAGCACACCGGAGCCGCGTTCGCCGAGTTCCCAGGCGGCCATCTGGGAACCCTTGAGCACCCCGCCACGTTCGCGGCCCGGCTCGGGGAGACGCTGCTCGCGGCCGGGCAGGCACCGTCTGCACCACCCGCCAGGTGACACCATCGGGCCACGGCCGAACGACTGTCCGCCGCCGTCACCGCGCGGCTGCGGGCAGACCCGTGATCCGCACACTGCCGGACGGGGCTCAGGCCCGCGCGGTGTGTTCCACGTCCACGCCGGAGTCCTGCCACCGGACGCGGAGTCCGGGACCGTCGTGCCACAGGACGGTCAGTTCCCGGTCGTCTTGCGCGCATACGGTCACCGTCTCCTCCAGCGCTACGGCGTCCGCCGCGCCGGTGAGGCGGCTCAGCGCCACGAACAGGGTCGGGCCCGCCCCCGTGACCCCGGTCAGCGCGTCATCGAGGCCCACGACGGGAAGCAGTTCGGACCGCAGCGCCTTCGGCGCGGCCCAGCCGGTGACCCGTACTGGTGTGCCGGGCTCCGCTCCCGTCACCCGGAAGGCCCGCACCTCCACCGCCCCCCGCACGAGCACGGCGCTCGTCACCCGGGCGCCCGCACCGGCCGCGTGCAGCGACGCCGCCCATCCGTCCCCCACGCCCAGCGGCTCGATGCCCGTGCGGCTCGGGTCGCCGCCGACGATCACGCTGTTGTCGTACGACGCCGAGGGCCCGGTCGCCGTCGAGTAGCCGAGCCGGGTGTAGTAGGGGTCGTAGCGGACGTCCTCGCTGCCGTGGTTGTGGAGGCGGACCACGCCGTCGGAACTCGTGGACTGGAGGAGCCAGTTGGGCGGGCCGATCGGGGTGACCGCGTCGGCTCGTTCGACCGGGGCCGCCTCCTCCGGTGCCGTCCACACCTCGTGGTCCGGCGGGAGCAGCAGGCCGATGAAGCCCTTGCTCGCCCAGTAGGGGGACGCCGGGCCCGAATAGCCTTGCAGCAGCGCGGTGTCGGGGCCGTGCCAGCCGAGGGTCAGCAGGCCGTGGGCGTCCACCGCGCCACGGTCGAGGAAGTACTTCAGCGCCCCGGAGGCGAGTCGGCGGGTCTGGCCGGCGGACAGGGGCGTACGCCCCGTGAGCGCGCCCAGCCACAGCGGGGCCGCGGTCGCGAAGCGGTACGTCAGGGAGCGGCCCTGGTGCATCGGGGCGCCGTCGCCGCCGAACAGGCGGGCGTAGTCGCGAAGATGGCGTTCCAGGCGGCGGCCGTACAGGTCGAGCAGCTTCTCGTCACCGGCGAGCCAGGCGTGCAGCACCGGGTAGAGGTGCATCGCCCAGCCGTTGTAGTAGTCGAACTTGCGGCCGTCGCCGTCCGTGTACCAGCCGTCGCCGGCGTACCAGTCCTCGATGCGGGCCAGGCCGTGGTCGACCGCCCGGTGCGCCGCCTGTGGCTCGTGGCCGATCTCGGCCAGGAAGCCGCCGACCGTCACCGGGAACAACTCCCAGTTGCAGGGCCAGGGTTCGGCGGTCAGCGCGTCGGCGAGCCAGGCCGCGGCGCGCTGCCGTACGGCGTCGTCGAGCCGGTCCCACAGCAGGGGCCGGGTCAGGCGCAGGGCGAGGGCGATCGAGGCGGCCTCGACGAGCGGCTGGCTGCGGTCCTCGATGCGCGGCCAGGCGCCCGACACCCCGGCCGCGAGTCCGTCCGCGTACCGCTGGAGCGCGGTCTCGTCGCGGCGGAAGGCGGCGAGGAGCAGGGTGCGGGCGTAGCCCTCCAGGCCGTCGGAGAGGCGCCCGGACCAGCTCTGGTGGTCGCCGGGGAGGTGATAGAGGGCGCGGTCCGCGGTGGCGTACGGCTCCACGGCGGCGAGCAGCGCGTCGGCCGCGGCCTCCCAGTGGGCGCGTGTGTAGCCGGTGCGCGGGCTCGGGCCGCGGTCCTCGGGAGGCAGCTGCATCGGTGCTCTTTCTCGCTCGTTCCGAACCTCGTACCGGGCCTCGTGCCGTTGGAACCTGGGGCGCCCCGGTTCCGGTCGGGGCGCCCCAGGGGCTCATCCCACCCGCACGGTGCCGTGGGGCACCAGGTGCTGGGCGAGAAGCTCGTCGCGCACCAGGCCCGCGTAGACGGTGGCGCCGTGGGCGGAGGTGTGCGTGTTGTCCTTCTTCTCGTCGTACAGGTACAGCGCCTTGGAGCCCGCCACACCGAGGGACTCCACGAGCGCCTTGGTCTTCGCCGTGAGGTCGATCAGCGGAACGTCCTCGGCGGCGGCGACCGAGCGGATCACCTCAGGATGATTGACGCCGAGCCCGTTGACCAGAAGCGCGATGTCGTTGTTCAGCGTGCCGTCGGCATTGAACCAGCGGCGCACGATCGGCGTGACCAGGACCGGCCTGCCGCCCTGCTCCCGTACGCCGGCCACCAGGGTCTCCAGGTTCGCGCGGTAGGTCGCCTCGTCGGTCGTCTTGTCGTTGTGCGCCAGCTGGATCAGGACCAGGTCACCCGGGCGGATCAACGGCTGGACGGTACCCCAGAGCCGGGGGTTCTGGAGGTAGGTGACCGTACTTTCGCCGGAGTCGGCGTAGTTGGCGACGGCGACGCCCTTGCGCAGGTACTGCGGGAGTTGCTGGCCCCAGCCGGAGTAGGGGTCGGCGGGCTGGTCGCAGACGGTGGAGTCGCCGACCAGGAAGATCTGCCGGACATGGCGGGAGGAGGGGGTGACGCGGATGTCGGCGAGTGCGGGGGCCGAGCCGCCGACGGTGAGGTCCAGCCCCGGAGTTCCGTCGGGGCCCGTCGGCTCGCCCTCGGGGGTGCGGACGTTCACGGTGAAACTGCGGGTGACGCGCCGGCCCGCGGCCGTGGCCGTCTCGGGGAGGAGCGAGCGCCGGGTCTCCCCGCTGATGCTCGTACTGGACGCGGCCGGGCCGCCGAGCCGCACCGTCACGTCGTAGTCGCCCGGCGGGACGTCGAAGTGGCAGGCGGTCTCCGTGCAGTTCTCCCTGCCGAGGGGCGGCTGCCGGTCATGGGCCTGGGCGGCGGGCGCGGCCGTCAGGCAGGCACCGAGGACGACCGCCGCGAGCGCGGCGACGCGAACACTGCTGAAACGTCTCACCCGGGACTCCTCCGTCGTGGCGACATGGCCTGGCGCGGACCGTACCGCCAATCAACAAGCGCTTTCTAGCCCATGGACCGATTTCTGCAAACTGCCAACTCCATGACTGCGAAAGCCCTTTCGCGAAATCGATTCAACTGCCACTCTCACACTCACCCGCACCCCCGCCCCACCGAAGGAGGCACCCCCATGTCCGGATCCACCGGGAGACCGCTCGGACGCCGCACCTTCGTCCTCGGCAGCGCGGCCGCCGCCGGTACCGCCGCCCTGACCGGCCCGCTGGCCGCCACCGCCTCGGCGGCGGGCTTCGGCTGGTCGGACGACGGTTCCAACTACGTCGTGGACACCGGCGCCAGCCTGGTCTTCAAGGTCAGCAAGACCAACGGCGACCTGACCTCGCTGGTCTACAAGGGCACCGAGTACCAGGGCTACGGCGGCAAGAACTCGCACGTCGAGTCGGGCCTCGGCACCTCGACGGTGACCATCGCCCAGTCGGGTTCGACGATCCTGGTCGCCGTCGCGTACGGCACGCTGAAGCACTACTACGCGGCCCGCAGCGGCGAGAACAACGTCTACCTGTGGACCAACAAGGCCGACTCGTCGGTCACCGCCACCCGGTACATCGTGCGCGTGAAGGCCGGCCTGTTCCTGAACGACGAGCCGGATTCCTACACCTACGCGCCCACCGTCATCGAGTCCGCGGACGTCTTCGAGAAGTCCGACGGCCAGACCCGCGCCAAGCACTACTCCAGGCTGCGGGTGATGGACTACGACTGCATCGGCTGGACGACCGGCAGCGTCGGCCTGTGGATGGTGCGCAGCAACCACGAGAAGGCCTCCGGCGGCCCGTTCTACCGCTCGCTGCTGCGCCACCAGAGCGCCGACGGCGGTGGCCTGTACGAGATCCTGTACTACGGCGAGAACCAGACGGAGTCGGAGCGCTACGGCCTCCAGGGCCCGTACGTCATCGCCTTCACGGACGGCGGCGCGCCCTCCTCGTCCCTGTACCCGGGCACCCTCACCACGTCGTGGGCGGACTCGCTCGGCATCTCCGGGTACGTGGCGGCCGGCGGGCGCGGGCGGGTGGCCGGCGTCGGCATCTCGGGGCGGGACACGGCGTACGCCTACACCGTGGGGCTGGCCAACTCGGCCGCGCAGTACTGGGGTTCGGCGCGCTCGTCGGACGGCTACTTCTCGATCGCGGGGGTGCTGCCCGGGACGTACACCCTCACCGTCTTCAAGGGCGAACTGGCCGTCTACACCGGCTCGGTGAGCGTCTCGGCGGGTTCGACCACCACCCTGAACACCCTCGCGATCCCGTCCTCCAACGATCCGAGCAACGCCTCCGCGATCTGGCGCATCAACAACTGGGACGGCACGCCGGGCGGGTTCAAGAACGCCGACCTGATGACGTACATGCACCCGTCGGACGTACGGGCCGCGTCCTGGACCGGGAACGTGGTCATCGGCAGCGGCACCGAGACCTCGGGCTTCCCCTGCTACCTGTGGAAGGACGTCAACAGCGGGATCATCGTCTACTTCAGGCTCACGGCCGCCCAGGCCGCCGCCGCGCACACCCTGAGGATCGGCGTGACGACGGCCTACGCGAACGGCCGGCCGCAGGTCGTCGTCAACGACACCTGGACCTCCGCCGTCCCCTCCCCGCCCACCCAGCCGAGCACCCGGTCGCTGACCGTGGGCTCGTACCGGGGCAACAACCACACGTTCACCTACAGCGTTCCGGCGTCCGCCTGGCTGACGGACACCAGCGCCTACAACACGCTGAAGATCTACGTGGCGAGCGGCTCGGGGACGACGTCCTACCTCAGCGCCGGCACCGCGATCGACGCGATCGACCTGCTGGCATGAGCTGAGGTCTCATCATGTTCCGCGTGTCCACTGCTGGTTCGTGCCGCCGTTGCACGTGTACGTGATGACGGCGGCGGAGTTGGCGGTGGACGCGCCGGACACGTCCAGGCACTCACCCGTCGTACGGGCCTTGATGTTCACGTACGACCCCGAGGTGACGACCGACCACTGCTGGGCGGTGGCGCCGGTGCAGTCCTGCTGGGTGACGTCGTTCGCGTTCTCCTGGAGGCAGAGCGAGCTGCCGCGGCCCATCAGTTCGTAGTAGCCGGTGCCCAGGTCCTTGAACCACCACTTCTGGTTGGTGCCGCTGTTGCAGGTGTACTGGCTGATCGCGACGGCCTCCCAGAGAGACTGGCTGGGGACGTCGGCGCACTTGCCGCTGTGCCGCGCGATCAGGGTGTTGTAGGTGGCGCCGGTGCCGCTGACCGTGCCGGCGGCCGTGTCGACGGAGACCTCGGGGTACCAGGACATCGACATCGAGGTGTCGGTCGGGAAGGTCAACGGCAGCCAGACGTAGCGGGAGTCGTTGACCGTGCCGCCGAAGGAGTTGCCCCAGCGGTCGCCCATGTAGAGGTACGAGGTGCCCGAAGTGCCGCTGACCGGAAGGACGTACGCGGTCTGGGAACCGTACGCCGTGGCGTCGCCGACGTTGGTCCAGGAGGTCCAGGGACCGGCCAGGGAGGTGGCGGTGGCGTACTTCTGCTGGTTGGGGCTCCAGCCGGTGGCCGCCGACGTCAGCATGAAGTAGACGCCGCCCCGCTTGAAGAGGGCCGGGGCCTCGCGGCTGGCGCCGGCCCAGGGGTTGGCGACCAGGCTGTCGATGGCGGTGTAGTCGGCGGTGAGTCTGTAGATGTGCAGGTCGGCGTTCTCGTTGGCGGCCGAGACCATGTAGGCGGTGCCGTCGGTGTCGACGAAGGTGGTGAGGTCCCGGGACATGTACTGGCCGAGCGGCTGGAAGCTGCCCTGGTAGGTGTAGGTCCCGTCGACGGTGCCGGAGACGGCGACCGCGGCCCTGGCCTCGCTGTAGTCGACGCCGTTCTCCTTGTGCATCCACATCACGAACTTGCCGGTGGCGGCGTTGTAGATGACCTTCGGGCGCTCGATGTAGGCGGTGCCGAGCTCGGAGGCGGAGGACTGGGTGAGGACGTGGTTGCGGAACTCCCAGGTCTTCAGGTCGGTGGAGCGGTAGGCGTCCACGTACTTGAAGGTGTTGTCGGAGTTGCGGTCCTCGCCGAACCAGTAGTAGTAGCTGCCGACTTTGATGACCCCGCCGCCGTGGGCGTGGACGATGTTCCCCGAAGTGTCGGTGAACTGGGTGCCGTTGGTGACGGTCTGGGAGGCGGCCGCGGCCGGTCCCGCGGTGGCCAGGGCGCCGATCACCGCCAGACAGAGGGACAGCAGGATCGCGTACGCACGTCTCATGTCAGACACGCTCCTTGGGGGATGGTTCGACCCGGTCGTTCGGGACTCCGAACGGCATTTGTCATGCCGGACGTTGTGATCGCCGAAAAGGTACGGGCGTGTTACGAGGAGGTCAACGGGTCTGACGAGACAAGGGGGAAAGCGATTTCTGGGACGGGCGGCTCCCCAAGGGGCAGGGGGGTCGGCGACCGCACTCCGAGGTCCGCATCATGGGCGATCTGTTCACGAAGTGGACACAGTCGGTCGTCCGGTGCCGGGTCGACTAGCGTCGGGGCATGACCAGCGACCCCTCCCCCAGCCTCGCCGACGCCCTCACCGCCGGGACGGTCGTGCTCGACGGCGGCATGTCCAACCAGCTGGCGTCCGCCGGGCACGACCTGAGCGACGAGCTGTGGTCGGCACGACTGCTGGCCGATCGGCCCGACGCGGTGAGCGACGCCCACCTCGCGTACTTCAGGGCGGGCGCCGATGTCGCGATCACCGCCAGCTACCAGGCCACCTTCGAGGGCTTCGGCAGGCGCGGGATCCCGCAGGAGGAGGCCGCCCGGCTGCTCGCGCTGAGCGTGGAGCTGGGGCGCGACGCGGTACGACGGGCGCGGGCGGAGGGGATCGTACGGCCGTTGTGGGTGGCCGCCTCGGTCGGGCCGTACGGGGCGATGCTCGCGGACGGCTCCGAGTACCGGGGGCGGTACGGGCTGAGCGTCGACGAGCTGGAGCGGTTCCACCGGCCGCGGCTCGAGGTGCTGGCCGGGGCGGCGCCGGATGTGCTGGCGCTGGAGACCGTGCCGGACGCGGACGAGGCGGCGGCGCTGCTGCGGGCGGTGCGGGGGCTGGGGGTGCCGGCCTGGCTGTCGTACAGCGTGGCGGGCGGGCGGACCCGGGCGGGGCAGCCGCTGGAGGAGGCGTTCGGCCTGGCCGCCGAGGCGGACGAGGTGATCGCCGTGGGGGTGAACTGCTGTGCGCCCGAGGACGTGGCGGACGCGGTCGAGGTGGCGGCGAGGGTGACCGGGAAGCCGGTGGTCGTCTATCCCAACAGCGGGGAGGTGTGGGACGCGCAGGCACGGGCGTGGACCGGGCGGTCGTTGTTCGACACCGAGCAGGTGGAGGGGTGGCGAAAGGCGGGGGCCCGGTTGATCGGGGGGTGCTGCCGGGTGGGGCCGGAGGCGATCGCCGGGATTGCCCGGGTGGTCTGAGGGGCGCCTGTTCACGGCGGGGGGCTGACCGTGGGCGGGTGCGGGCCGACCTGGGCTGGTCGCGCCCACGCGGCGGAGCCGCGCAGGCACACTGTCCGCGTCCCCTGGGGCGCTGAGGTCCCCGTGGGAACCGGTTGGCGGGGGTGGGGTTGACCAGGAAGAGTGAAGAGGCCGGGCGGAGCACGATACGCGACGTCGCCGCTCGGGCCGGGGTGTCCGCGTCCACCGTGTCCCGGGTGCTGGGCGGTGACTACCCCGTCAGTGCGGCCACCCGTACCCGTGTGCTGCGTGCCGTCCGGGAGATGGACTATGTCGCCGACGCGCGGGCCAAGGCCGTGGCCGGGGCCGGTACGCCCACGCTCGCCTTCGTGCCGGAGGACATCACCGGGCCGTCCTTCGCGCAACGTGTCGCTGGCCGGGTACGACGACATACCGTTCGCCCGCGATCTGCACCCCGCCCTGACCACCGTGCACGTGCCCTACGAGGAGCTGGGGCGGCTCGCCGTGCGGACCGCGCTCGGACACGGCGCCGAGTCGGCCGACGAACACCTGCTGCTCGGCACGCACGTGGTCGTACGGGACTCAGTGGCGGCGCACGGCGGCCACTGAGCGGCGCAGCCGGCGTACGCCGCGGGTCAGTTCGGCTGATCGCTCGGGGCGGGCCGACGGTGCCTGGCGGGTCCAGAGGGCGAACTCCGCGTCCCGGGGGCCGGACACCGTGCGGGGTTCGCCGTCGCCGAGGACGCGGACCGGGTGGGTGTCGTCCCAGGGCTGCCAGCCGGGGTCGCCGGTGGTGGCGAAGCGGACCCAGGCGCCGTGCATGGCGTCCGCCAGTTCCTGCGGGGCGCCCTCGCCGGCCAGCCGGGCCGAGTGGGGGTCCTCCCCGGTGTCGAAGACGAAGCCCAGTTCCAGGGCGTGGCAGGCGCCGAGGCCCGGGCGGTTGGAGGGCCAGGCGAACTCGTAGAGGTGGGCGGCGCCGGCGCGGGCCTCGGCCAGCCGGTGCAGCGGGAGGCGGAGCAGGTGGTCGGTGACCAGCTGGCCGACGATCTCGGCGGGGCCGGCGTCGGGACGCAGGGCGCGGTAGCCGCGCGGCACCTCGGGGCCGACGCGGCAGCGGGCCATGGCGCCGGCGAAGGCGACCGGGCCGAGCCGTTCGACGTGGTCGACGAGACCGCCGGGGACCAGCCAGAGCCGGTACTCGTCGCGGGTCCAGCCCATCAGCAGGTCGACGCCCCTGGCCGCCTCGCCGTCGAGGAGGGCCTGGAAGGGGTCGCGGGGAACGAGGTCGCCGTCGACGACGATCCCGAAGGCGGGGCCGCCGAGGACGGGGCTGCTCAGCCTGCCCGCCTCGGCCTGGGCGCGCAGCAGCAGGTCACGGTCGACCTCGGCGAAGGCCTGGGCGGTCGCGGGGATCCGCAGGCGGTTCGCCATCCGGCGGACCATGCGCCGTACCCTGTCCCGCTCCGCGGCCTCGGGCGGGCCGCTCTGCAGGACGGCCCGGCGGATCAGGCCCTGGGCCTGGGGCGCGGCGAGCAGGGCGCCGGTGCTGATGGCGCCGGCGGACTGGCCGCAGAGGGTGATGCGGGCCGGGTCGCCGCCGAAGGCCGCGATGGTGTCGTGGACCCAGCGCAGGGCGGCGAGCTGGTCGCGCAGGCCGGGGTTGGGCGGGGTGTCCGGGAACAGGCCGTAGCCCTCCACGCCCAGCCGGTAGTTCACCGAGACGAAGACGACCCCGTCCCGGGCGAAGGCGTGCCCGTCGTACACCGGTACGGCCGAGGAGCCCCTGGTCAGGGCGCCGCCGTGCAGCCAGACCAGGACCGGGAGCCGGGCTCCGGGGCCGGGCTCCGGGGTCCACACGTTGAGGTTGAGGCAGTCGTCGCCGGGGATCACCGGGTCGGACAGGTACTGCGCGAAGGCCTCCGAGTACGGCGGCTTGGGCGCCGTCGGCCCGAACGCGCCCGCGTCCCGGACGCCGTCCCAGGGCTCGGGAGGCACGGGCGGACGGAACCGGTGTCTTCCGAAGGGCGGGGCCGCGTACGGGATACCGCGGAACACGGCGACTCCGTGCTCCCACCTGCCGCGCACCGCCCCGTACGGGGTGCCGGCCACAGGCTCCACAGGGCCCTCGGGATCCTTCGGGTCCGTCCGCTCTGCCGTCATCCGCCCACCAGCTCCTCCCGCCGCGTGCGCCAGTACGCCGGTATGACAAGAGCATCACATCTGCTCCCGGTATTCCGGCACACACGTGGCCGGGCGGATACGGGCGGCTACGGGCCGCTACCGGATTCATTCGCAGTGCATCGGCCTTCAGGCCGAGGGTGAGGCGAATCTGGCAGTGGCGACGCGGAGCGTCGCAGACTCAGGTCCGGCGGAGCCGGAGACCGCGGTCTGCGGTGGTGCTCCACGCCGTAGACCTCGTCGACGCCTCCTTCACCGCTGACTTCACCGATTTCCGAGTGACCTGCACCCCCGCATAACCCCGGCCGCCTTGTTCGAAGTTTCGAAAGTCGCGCCCGCGAAGATCCCGTGATTTCCCAGGTCTTCACGCCGTGTTGACGCGCACCTATCGTAGGAAGCGCTTACTGGACGGCTTGCACACAGACCGCGGAAGCAGCGTTGGTCGCAACTTTCGTTACTTTCGTTGGCCCAAGGGCGGGCCGGAGAGGCGGGTTCCCCATGGTCCGTGCCGGGGGTACGAGCATGGCGGCGGCCGGTCCGACGCTGGCGGTGGTGGCCCGCGAGGCGGGTGTCTCCGTGCCGACCGCCTCGAAGGTGGTGAACGGGCGCGACGACGTGGCGCCCGAGACCCGCCGCCGGGTCACCGAGGCCCTCGAACGGCTCGGCTACGTCCGCCGGCCGCGGTTCGACGCGACGAAGGCCCCCACCCTGATCGACCTGGTCGTGCACGCGCTGGACAGCTCCTGGTCGGGGGCGGTGCTGCACGGTGTCGAGGAGGCCGCGCACGAGGCGGGGCTGGAGATCGTCGTGTCGGCGGGGCTGGCCCGCAGCCGGGCCGGCCGGCCGGAGCGCGGCTGGCTGGACAAGCTCACCGCACGCGGTTCCTCCGGGGTGCTGTTCAACCTGGCCGAGCTGACCCAGGCGCAGTACGCCTGGCTGGACCACCACCGCATCCCGTACGTGCTGATCGACCCGGTCCACGAACCCCCGGCGGGCGTGGTCTCCGTCGGGGCGGCGAACTGGCAGGGCGGGGTCACCGCGACCGAGCACCTGCTCGCGCTCGGCCATGAGCGGATCGCGGTGATCGCCGGAAACCGGCGCCGGATGTGCAGTGCCGCCCGGGTGGCCGGCTACCGCTCGGCGCTCGCCTCGGCGGGGGTGCGCCATCGGGGCGAGTACGTCCGGCACGCGGGCTTCGACGGGGGCACGGCCCGGCACCGTATGCACGAACTGCTCGACCTGCCGGAGCCGCCGTCCGCCGTGTTCGCCTGCTCGGACCGGATGGCGCTCGGGGCGTACGCGGCGCTGGCCGAACGCGGGCTGCGGGTGCCGGAGGACGTCAGCGTGGTCGGCTTCGACGATCTGCCCGAGGCACGCTGGGGTACCCCGGCGCTGACCACGGTCCGCCAGCCTCTGGCGGAGATGGCGGCGACGGCGCTGCGGCTGCTGGTGCGGCTGATGCACGGGGACCGTCCGGAGAGCACCCGGACGGAGCTGTCGACCAGGCTGGTGGAGCGGGCCAGTACGGCGCCTCCGCCTGCCCGTTCGGCCGTACGACGGTGACCGCGCCCTCATCAAGATCGTTTCCAGGGCATGAAACTCACCCTGCGCACCGCGGTGGCCTGCGCCCTGGCCGCAGCCGCCGCGGCCACGGTCCTGGGCACCGCCCGGGCCACGACCCTGACCCTCGCCCCGGGCCGCCACCACGCCACGGTGGCCGTCCCGGCCGACGAGCACGACCCGAAGGAGGACGTGGAGCTGGACGAGAACGGCCGCCCGGACCTCGGCGAGGACTGAGCGGGAGCGCCCCCGTCAGGGGCGCGGGGCGCCGCACGGGTCGGCCCCGACGGCCGCACGGTGCCCCACCGGCCGGTCTCTCAGTCGTCGCCGCTCTGACGCGGCTTCCCGAGCATGGCCTGGATCGCGTCCACGGCGCTGCCGTCGTGATCGCTGCCGGCCGTGCCCCGGCCGGCCTGGACGTTCGCCGTGCGGTCCACCTCCAGGATGGAGTCCGCGTGGGAGTTGTCGATCACCGTGATCAGACCGCCTGCCGCGTGCACGGGTGCCGTGGCCCCTGCGAGCAGTGCCGCCGTGGTCGCCGTGACGGCCGCGGCGGTTCGCAGCCGCGTCACACGCCCACGCCCTCGGACGCGGGGGCGGGGGCGGGCTCGTGGCGCCGTTCCCGGGCGATGTTGCGCTCCAGCAGGGTGGTGGACGCCTTGACGCCGACGCCGCCGGCCGCGTCGACCACCGGCAGCCTGCCGTCCGCGGACTTCAACTCGCTCAGCGCCGAGTCCACCGCCTCGTGCGCGGCGAACAGACAGGGCGTGGAGTAGATCGCGACGTCGACGCCGAGGTCGTCCAGCTCGCTGAGCGAGAGACGGGGTGACTTGCCGCCGGCGATCTGGTTGAAGAGCAGCGGTTTGTCGCCGACGACCCCTCGGATGCGGCGGATCCACTCCTCGCTGCGCACCCCGTCGACGAGGATCACGTCGGCGTCGGTGGCGGCGAGCCGCTCCGCGCGGTGCAGGATGTCGTGCTCGTCGGTGGCGTCCGTACGGGCCACGACGACCAGGTCCTGGCGGGTCTCCAGGACCTTCTCCAGCTTGTCCAGGTACTCCTCCAGGGGCAGCACCTGTTTGCCGTCGGCGTGCCCGCAGCGGCGCGGCCGCTTCTGGTCCTCCAGGATCACCCCGGAGGCACCGATCCGCTCCAGCCCCTCCACGACGTGGCAGGCGACCTCGGGGTCGACGTAGCCGTCGTCGATGTCGACGAGGAGATGGTGGTGCGGGAACGCGCCCCGCAGCCGCTGGACGAAGGCCACCATGTCGGGCCAGGCGATGAACCCGATGTCCGGCAGGCCGTAGTACGAGGCGGCGAAGCCGAAGCCCGACACGAACATCCCGTCGTAGTGTTTGGCCGCGATCGACGCCGAGTACATGTCGTACACGCCGATCAGCGGGGTGGTCCCCGGCCTGGCGATCTGCTCGCGCAGCTTCTTCCCGTAAGTCAAGGTCCGGCTCCTCCGGTGGGTGGGTGGCGCGACAGCACGAGCGGCCGCCGCGTCTCTACAGCCCTTTGCCAAGACAAGAGCATCTCTAGATACACACGTGACCATCTCCGTGCGCGACCTTTACTCACTCCAATGGCGGATCGGTTTCACCGGAGAAACGTCACTGGCCGAGCCGGGCGGTCCAGGCGAGGCCCCCGTGCACGTGGGCCAGGAAGGCCGGATCCCGGTAGGCCTCCCGGGCGTGCCCGAGGGCTGTGTAGAACACCCGTCCGGCCCCCTGCTCCCGGCACCAGGCCAGCGGATGGTCGTCCCCCATCCCGCCTCCGTCGTACGAGGTCTCGTCGGCACTCAGCAGCACCCGCACCCGGCCGCGCGGGCTGTCGCGGAAGTCGTACCACTCGTCGGTGAAGTCCCAGACGGCGGGCAGGTGCCGGGTCGCGGGGTGGTCGCGGTCCTCGACGAGCGCCCGGCCCGGCTGGTACGCCGGGTGGCGGTCGAAGCGGGCGCCGAGGAGCTCGCCGTAGTGCGGCCAGTCGTACTCGGTGCAGGCCGCCGCGTGCACTCCGGCGAAGCCGCCGCCGGCCGCCACGTAGGCAGCGAGCCGCGCACGCCCGGCCGGCGTCAGGATCTCGCCGCTGGTGGAGAGGAAGACGACGGCCGCGTATCCGTCCAGGGGCTGTTCGAGGGCGGCCGGGTCCTCGGTGGCGTCGACGTCGAACCCGGTGGACTCCCGTACGGCGGCGACGGCGTCGGGGATGGAGTCGTGGCGGTAGCCGGTGGTGCGGGTGTGGACGAGCAGTCGAGGGGCCATGTCCGCATGATCACCCAGAGCCGGGGCGGCTCAAAGACCCGGCGTCGGCACGCTGTTGTCGGGCGGGCCGCCGTCGCCGTCGGTCGGCAGGTCACCGCGCCGCACCGGCTGGTCGTCGGTGAAGGCCGGGTCGGGTGAGGGCAACAGGGTGTCCAGTTCGCCGGCGGTGGGACGGTGCACGGCGCGCAGCGCCTTGCCCAGCACCGCGCCGGAGACCCCGCCCTCGCCCTCCAGCCACACCACGCAGTCCTTCTTGTCCACCTCGTACTTGTGGTGCCCGGCATGGCGCGGCCGGTCGGTGTAGAGGTGGATGACGGCGCCGGTCCGGTCCGTGTACGCGGCGGAGAAGCCGTCGTCGCCCTGCACGCCGACGGACTGCTGGGCGAGGGTGAAGCCCGGCGCGTCGGTGACGTAGACCAGCTCCGGTGCCATCCCCGACGCCGCTGCCCTGGAGGCCAGTTCGGCCGGGTCGGCGGGGGCACTGGAATCCCCGGAAGTTCGCGAGCCCGCCTTCTCGGTGCCGCAGCCGGTGAGCAGGGCGGTCGCGAGGAGCAGGGGCGGCAGGACGCGCACGGCACGGATCATGCGCCCATCGTGCCGCACAGGTGTTCCACAGAGGAGCGGTTTTCCCGCGTGCCGAGCCCCCGTACCGCACCGGGAGCGGATGGCCGCGGCCGGAACCGGACACCGGTCCCCCACTCCCCCACTCCTCCCCCCACTCCTCGACCACTCCTCGACCACTCGATGCCGGTGACGCCCGATCTCGCCGCGGCCGTCGCCGGCTTCACCCGGCGGACCGGGGTGAGACCCATCCCCGGCGGAGCCCGTCCGGGCCTCGGGACCCGCACCCCGTCGACCGGGGCGCCTCGCCGCGCCCGACCGCCGCCGGCCTGCCCGTCACCCCGCTGCCTGCGGTGGCGGCGACCGCCCTCGCCCCCGCAGAGCTCCGACCCTGCCGAGGGCCCGGTGTCGCTCTCCTTCACCGGCGGCGCTCGCACGGCCCGGTGACCTCTCACCGAGCCGGGTGGCTGAGCCGGGTGTCCGATTCCTTCAAGACCGGCGACCGGCCCCCGCCTACGGTGACGGCATGACTCCACGATTCGCCGTGCTCGGCCTCGTCACCTCCGACCTGACCGCCTCCCTCGCCTTCTACCGCCGCCTCGGCCTGCGGTTCCCGCCCGGTGCCGAGGAACAGCCGCACGTCGAGGCCGAGTTGCCCGGAGGGCTCACCCTCGCGCTGGACACGGAGGAGACGATCCGCTCCTTCCACCCGGGCTGGCGCCCGCCGTCCGGCGGCGGCCGGGTGTCACTCTCCTTCCGCTGCGCCTCACCCGCCGAGGTCGACGCGCTCTACGACGACCTGGTCGGCGCCGGCCACCACGGCGAGCTCACACCCTGGGACGCGTTCTGGGGCCAGCGGTACGCCACGGTGCACGACCCCGACGGCAACGGCGTCGACCTGTTCGCCCCGCTACCCGCCGAGTAGCCCGGTCAGCGGCAGACCCGCCAGCTCCCGTACGTCCCGGGAGAGGTGCGGCTGATCCGCGTACCCTGACCGGACCGCCGTCTCCGCGAGCGGCACCCCGGCCCGGGCGAGCGCGAGCGCCCGCTGCATCCGCAGCACCCGGGCGAGCGTCTTGGGCCCGTAGCCGAAGGCGGCACGACAGCGCCGGTGCAGCCGGCGGGCGCCGAGACCGAGTTCGTCGGCGGCGGCCGCCACGGACCGCCCGGCGTCCAGGGCTTCGACGAGCCGCCGCAGCGACGGGTCGGGAGGCGGGGTTCGTTCCAGGGCGATCTCCTCCAGCGCGGCGGCGGGATCGACGGCCCCTCCGACGCGGGCCCGTAGCCGCCGCACGTCGGCAGCCGGCCACAGGTCACTCAGTTCGACCCGCTGATCAAGCAGCGCGTACGCCGGCACGCCGAGCAGGGCCGGCGCGGTACCCGGGTAGAAGCGCAGGCCCACCCACACACCCGGGACGCCCTCAGTGAGGTACGCACGCGTATCAGGCCCGGCGACCAGCAGCCGCCCCTCATGCCAGAGCAGATCCATACACCCGTCGGGCAGCACCCGCCCGGCGCCACCCTCGTCGGTCCTGTTCACCCAGACGACCGCACCGGAGATCCGAGACGCCCGTTCCCTGTACACGGACGCCAGCCTAGACGCGCCCCGTCAGGGACGCGGGGCCCTGTTCGACGCGGCGGCCTGATCGCGCCCCAAGGGGCGTGGGGCCTTGTCCGACATGCGGCCACCGGCGCGTGGGCGCGACCAGCAACGACGACCCCGCACCCCGCCCCGTCGCGAACCCCCGCGACGAACCCGGCGCCGGCCTCACGCCTCCGGCTTCCGCGGCGGCGGATGGCTGCTCTTCACATGCGCGCGCAACCGCGCCGTGACGTCCTCCGGCGGCAGGAACCGGGACCACCGCTCCGGGAACTCCGACGGCATGTCGGGGTCGTCGGGATCCCCGGGATCGGCCTCCCGCGCCGCGGCCGCACGGGCCACGTACTCGGCGACCTGGGCCTCCCGCAGCCGCTCGTTGGCGGCGCGCGCCGCGGCCGTCGCGGCGGCCGGCCAGACCCGGTCGATCGCGGCGTTCACGGCGGCGCCGACCAGCACGGCGAAGGCCGAGACGCCGATCCACAGGAGCACGGCGACGGACGCGGCGAGGGAGCCGTAGATCGTCGCGCCCTCGATGGTGCTGGTCAGGTAGATGCGCAGCAGGAAGCTGCCGAGGACCCACATGGCCAGGGCGACCAGAGCGCCGGGCACGTCCTCGATCCACGGCGAGCGCACCGGCACGGAGACGTGGTACAGCGTGGTCAGGAAGACGATGGACAGGACGATCACGACCGGCCAGTACAGGACCTGGACGAGCGTCTCCGACCAGGGCACGATCCCGACCACCGCGTCCGGGCCGGCCACCATCAGCGGCAGCGCGACCGAGCCGATCAGCAGCGCGGCGATGAAGAGCAGGAAGGAGACGATCCGGGTCTTCACGATGCCCCGGACGCCGTCCAGGCCGTACATCACGGTGATCGTGTCGATGAAGACGTTCACCGCGCGGGAGCCCGACCACAGGGCGAACAGGAAGCCGATGGAGATGACGTCGGGGCGGCCGCCCTTCATCACGTCGTTCAGGATCGGCTCGGCGATCTCCTTGACGCCCTTGTCGGACAGGACCGTGCGGGAGGCCTCCAGGAGGTTGGCCTCCAGGCTGGCGATGGTGTGGGCGCCGGTCCAGTCGTCGACGTAGCCGAGCAGTCCGATGAGCGAGAGCAGCAGCGGTGGTACGGAGAGCAGGGTGAAGAAGGCGGCCTCGGCGGCCAGGCCGAGGATGCGGTACTCCATGCAGGAATTGACGGTGTCCTTGAGCAGCAGCCAGGCCGTCCTGCGCTTGGAGACGTTCCGGTAGAGGGCTCTGGCCCGGTGGAGCCGGCCGGAGGGCCGCTCGGGAGTGTCGCTTGCTGACTGCACGCCCTAACGGTATCCGCCGCCCGGGGCCCTCCTCACCTCACGGGGCCCGGGCCGGGGCGGACTCGTCGAGCGGGGCCGTTGTGTCAGGCTGGAGACCACCGCCGCAGCCCCGGGTAGGTTCACAGACATGGCAGGCAACACCACGCACACCGTGACCAACCAGCCGCCCCCGCTGGTCGGGTACGACCTGTTCGGAGCCGACCGGGCCCTGGTCGAGGCCGTCGAGCGGCACACCGCCCCGGAGCTGCTCGACGAGGTGCGCGCAGAGCTCTCGGGGCTCGGCGCCTCGGCCGGCTCGGCGCAGTTGCAGGAGTGGGGGGCGCAGGCGAACGAGCACCCGCCGCGGCTGCGCACCCACGACCGCTACGGCCACCGGATCGACGAGGTCGAGTTCCATCCCGCCTGGCACCGGCTGCTCGGCAAGGGCGTCGGCGCGGGCCTGACCACCGGCTGGATCCGGCCGTCCGGGCACGTCCGGCGCGCCGCCGCGTTCCTGGTCTGGACCCAGGTCGAGGCCGGCACCTGCTGCCCGCTGTCGATGACCAACGCGGCGGTGCCCGTGCTGCGCGCCGATCCGGAGCTGGCCGCCGCGTGGGAGCCGCTGCTGAGCTCGGTGATCTACGACCGTGAGCTGCGGCCCGCCGCGCGGAAGGCCGGCGCCCTGTTCGGCATGGGCATGACGGAGAAGCAGGGCGGCAGCGACGTACGGGCGAACGCGACCGCCGCCGCTCCGCTCGCCGAGGCCGGCGCGTACGCCCTCACCGGCCACAAGTGGTTCTGCTCGGCACCGATGTCGGACGGCTTCCTGGTGCTGGCCCAGGCGTCCGCCGGGCTCACCTGTTTCCTCGTCCCGCGGGTACTGGAGGACGGCACCCGCAACGTCTTCCTCCTCCAGCGGCTCAAGGACAAGCTCGGCAACCGGTCGAACGCGTCCGCCGAGGTCGAGTTCGACCGGACCTGGGCGCGGCGCGTGGGCGAGGAAGGGCGCGGGGTGCGGACCATCATCGAGATGGTCGCCGCGACCCGGCTCGACTGCGTGCTGGGCTCGGCGGGGCTGATGCGGCAGGCGGTGGCGCAGGCCGTGCACCACGCCACGCACCGCGAGGCGTTCGGCGGGCGGCTGGCCGACAAGCCGCTGATGCGCAACGTGCTGGCCGACCTCGCGATCGAGTCGGAGGCCGCGACCGCCCTCGCGCTGCGGCTGGCCGCCGCCTACGACGACGGCGGCGAGTCCGAACAGGCCCTGCTGCGGCTGGCCTTGCCGGCCGCCAAGTACTGGGTGACCAAGCGCTGCGCGCCGCTCGTCGTGGAGGCCGCCGAGTGCCTGGGCGGCAACGGCTACGTGGAGGAGTCGGGCCTGCCCCGGCTGGTCCGCGAGTCCCCGCTCAACTCGGTCTGGGAGGGCGCCGGCAACATCCAGGCCCTGGACGTGCTCCGGGCTCTGCAACGCGAACCGGGCGCGCTGGACGCCTACCTCCAGGAGATCGGCCGCGCCCACGGCGCCGACCACCGCCTGGACCGCGCGGTCAAGGACCTCTTCTCCGAACTGGCCGACCTGGAGGGCATGGAGGGCAGGGCCAGGCGGCTGGTGGAACGGCTGGCGACGGTCCTCCAGGGTTCGCTCCTGGTCCGCTTCGCGCCGCCGGAGGTGGCGGACGCCTTCTGCGCGTCGAGGCTGGGCAACGACTGGGGCTCGACGTTCGGCACCCTGCCGAGCGGCCTGGACCTCACGGCGGTAGTGGACCGGGCCCGGGCCTGCTGAGGACGCTCCCCGCAGCTCCCCAGGGGCGCGAGGCCGTATTGACATGCGGCTCCGCCGCGTGGGCGCGAGCAACCCACCACAACCGTGAGCCGCCGGGGCACCTGGTGACGCGCCCCCTGCTGCGACCGGCCCGCACCGGCCGACGGGGGTGGTGCTGCGCCGACACGGCACCACCCCCGCCCCTTCGGCCCATGTCAGGCCGCTGACGCCGCGGCGTCCGCTCAAGTTTCGGCCACCCCCCGCCCGTCCACCAGGGTTGCAAGGGGTTGCAACATATCGACGGCTGTGTGCGGACTGTGTGCCTCCGGCACCGGAAAACGGCAGTATGAGACGCGCAGTCGGACCGGAACCCGCCGCCCGGACGGCTTGACAGCGACTCATCGATGCCTTTTCGAGGCGTATCCGGGAGGACCTCAGTGGGGAACCCGCCGATGGACCTGGCGCGACTCGCCGCGAAGGACGCGGCGCAGGCGGCGCGGGTACTGAACGAGGTACGCGAGGCCAGACTCTCCGGACAGCCTGGGCGACTGGCGCCCCGGCCGGTGATCGAACAGTCCTGGGGGCGCATGCTGCGCAGCGGCGTCGACCCCGACCACGACTTCCGTTCGGGGCTGCTGTCCGCCGACGAAGTCCGGCGCAGACGCGAGGAGTCACCGCTCAAGGACGTACTGCCGGTGCTGCGCGAGGGGCTGCTTCCGGTCGCGGACACCGGCCGGCACATCATGGTGGTGGCCGATGCCGACGGCCGGGTGCTGTGGCGGGAGGGATCCTCTCCGGTGCTGCGCAAGGCGGACGGGCTCGGCCTCGAACTCGGCGCGGACTGGCGCGAAGACGTCGTCGGAACCAACGGGGTCGGCACCCCGGCGGTGGTGCGCAGGCCCGTGCAGGTGTTCGCCGCCGAGCACTTCGCGCGCTCACACGTCGCCTGGACGTGTTCCGGCGCCCCGATCACCGACCCCCGGGACGGCAGCCTGCTCGGTGTGGTGGACGTCAGCGGCCCGCTGGAGACGATGCATCCGGCCACCCTGGCCTGGGTGAACTCGGTGGCGAAGCTCGCCGAGGCCCGGCTGCGGGAGCTGCATCTGGACGCGCTGGAGTCGCTGCGGGCGGTCGCGGCCCCGGTGCTGGCCCGGCTCGGCGGGCGGGCGCTGGTGGTGGACGCCGACGGCTGGACCGCGGCGGTCACCGGCGTGCCGTATCCACGGCGGCTCACGCTGCCCAAGTCGCTGTCGCCGGGCCGCCGGTGGCTGCCCGCGCTCGGGCTGTGCGCGGTGGAGCCGCTGGCCGGGGGCTGGCTGCTGCGGGCGGTGGACGAACCGGCGCCGGTGGGCGGGGGCCGGCTCGTGCTCGACCTGGCCCGGCCGCGCCGGCCCTCGGTGACGGTCGGCGCCGGCACGGGCTCGTGGTCCCGTGAACTCAGTCCCCGGCACGCCGAGTTGCTGTACCTGCTGGCGGTGGGGCGCGCCGGGCGCAGCGCGGCCGGGCTGGCCGAGGACATCTTCGGGGACGCCTCGCGGACCGTGACCGTACGCGCTGAGATGTCCAGGATACGGCGGTATCTCGGGGCACTTCTCGAACACCGGCCGTACCGCTTCAGGGAGGACGCCGAGATCGAGGTGGTGCTCCCCGACGACCCGAGCGACCTGCTGCCGCACTCGACGGCCCCGGCCGTGACGGCGGGCCGGGCGCCTCGCCCCCGCTGAACGTCCCAGTTCCCGAACGTATGCAACGCATCCGGGCATCCGGGTCATCCGAGGAGGTATCTTCCGCATATTTGCGCGGACTTCGACGCACGGCGACTCCGGCTGCCGTAGCATCCGAGTACGGGCCTCCCCACCTGCTCCTTGATCAACGCTGGGACCATCAGGCGCAGTTGGCCCGCCTCGGGAGGACACATGAAGCATCGCGGCAGACACCGGCGGCGCAGACGGGGTGTGGCGCTGCGCGCCGCCCTGGCCGGGACCGCGCTGGCGCTCACCGCGACGGCCACGATCGTCAGCGCCTCGCAGGCCACCGTCGCCGAGAACCCCGGCGCGCTGAAGCCACTGACCTCCACCGCCGACACCGCCCGGCTCCAGCTCCAGGAACGCCTCGTACCGCGCCGCTCGCTGGACCGGCTCGCCTCGGCGATGGGCGGCACGGTCGGGGTCACCGACGTGCTGGCCGAGTCCGACCACACCCTGCGCGAGGCGGCCGACTGCGGCTCCGACGACCGGGACTCGCTGCCGGTCACCCCGGCCGCCACCGAGGCGTACTGCTGGGACCCCGCCGACACCCTCACCGACGACTGGCAGCCGGCCTCGGTGACCACCTCCTCGGAGGCGGACGACGACGGCCTGTGGGGCGCCAACCGCGTCGTCCTGGCCGGCTGGACGCACAGCACCGGCAGCGGCCCCGCCGCCTCCCGGGGCCTGGCCAGGATCGCGGTGATCAACGCGAACGCCCCCGCCCACCCCTCCTACTCCTGGGTCCTGCTGACCGTGCCCAGCGCCGACGGCAGCACCTACCGGGGCCTGACCTCGCAGATCTCCGGCATGGCCTGGTACCAGGACAAGCTCCTGGTCACCACCGTCCAGGGCAGTGCCGAAGCGCTCTACGTCTACGACCTGAACCGCATCCAGCGGACCTCGGTGCTGACCGGGGCGATCGGCCGGGTGCGCGGCGGCTGGTCGGCCGACGGCTTCCGGTACGTGATGCCGGCCGTCGGCTCGTACCGGTTCACCGACGGGGCCTGCTCCCCGACCGGGCCGCCCTGTCCGAGCGCGCTCTCGGTGGACCGGGGGACGGCCCCGGACAGCCTGGTCCTCGGCGAGTGGACGTCCGCCGGCAGTGACCAGCACGCCCGGCTGTGGCGGTACGCGTTCGACAAGGATCCGGGGCGCGGCGGACTGCTCGCCACGGACACCTTCGGCCGGGCCGACGCGGTCGAGGCGTACCGGACCGGGGCCTCGGAGATCCGGGGTGTCCTGTCGTACCGGCCGCCGGGCGCGACGGACTCCGCGTGGTACGTCGGGCACCTGCCCGGCGCCATGGACGGGCACGGCAGCCTGTGGCGCCAGGACGCCAAGGGCGCGCGGGCGGCCGACTGCGGCTCGGACGCCTCGCACCGCTGCTGGGCCGAGGGCACCGGATCGCTCTCCTACGCGCCGGACACCGGAGAGGTGTGGTCGGTCAGCGACCGCATGCTGTTCTCGGTCCCGCTGCGCTCGATCGACGCGTCCTTCGGATAACGGCTGTCGACATGTCCGGGACCGGGATGATTGCCTGGCCCCATGAGCAGCATCGTCGTGACCACCTGGTCCCTGGAGCAGACCTCCCCGGCCGACCTCCGGCCCGCCGCCGTCCCGGACGGCGACACGGTCGGGATCGTCCGCGCCGAGGTCCCCTCCCCCGAGTTCAGCCGCTTCCTGTACGCCTCGGTCGGCGGTGACATCCGATGGACCGACCGGCTGGGCTGGAGCCACGCCCGCTGGCAGCAGCACCTGGCGCGGCCGGGCGTGGAGACCTGGGTCGCGTACGACCGGGGCACCCCGGCGGGCTATGTGGAGCTCGACCCGCAGGACGACGGGGTCGTGGAGATCGTCTACTTCGGTCTGATCCCGGCGTTCCGGGGGCGCCGCATCGGCGGTCACCTGCTCTCGTACGGCGCCGCGCGCGCCTGGGACCTGGCGGAGCGGTGGGCGGAGCGGCCGCCGACGAAGCGGGTGTGGCTGCACACGTGCAGTCTGGACGGCGAGCACGCGATGGCGAACTATCAGCGGCGGGGTTTCCGGCTGTTCGACACCAAAGTCGCGGAGGAACCGGACGTCTCGGCGCCCGGACCGTGGCCCGGGGCGCACACCACCGCGTGAGACGGGGCGTGACCCACAACACTCCGTCTCATTATTCGGAATAGATGAGTCCGAATCGCGGACGATGGTGGACTGCCCGGAGATCCGCGTGACACGCTTCCGTCATGTCTGGAACTGGAATTGCCTTGGTGAGTCGACGCCACGTCGATCTCGGCCGCATGTCCAGCGCCATCTGTCCGGCGGGCTGAGAGCACAGCACCGCCGCGCCGCCCTGTCCAGACCTCTCCCCGCGCAATGTTGCGCGCCTGTGCCCGTATGCGCCCGCAGGCGCAGGTCAGAGCCTCCCACCTGTCCGAAGGACGTATATCGCCATGGCCGCCACCCCTCAGAACCCCGCTGCCTCCGCGCCGCGCCGCAAGGTGAGCCGTCACCGCGGCGAGGGGCAGTGGGCCATGGGTCACCACACCCCGCTCAACGGCAACGAACAGTTCAAGAAGGACGACGACGGTCTCAATGTGCGGACACGCATTGAGACGATCTACTCCAAGCGCGGCTTCGACTCGATCGACCCCAACGATCTGCGCGGACGTATGCGCTGGTGGGGCCTGTACACCCAGCGCAAGCCCGGCATCGACGGTGGCAAGACCGCCGTCCTGGAGCCGGAGGAGCTGGACGACAAGTACTTCATGCTGCGGGTGCGGATCGACGGCGGCCGGCTCAGCACGCGGCAGTTGCGGGTGATCGGCGAGATCTCGCAGGAGTTCGCGCGGGGCAGCGCGGACATCACCGACCGGCAGAACATCCAGCTGCACTGGATCCGGATCGAGGACGTGCCCGAGATCTGGAACCGTCTTGAGGCGGTCGGGCTCTCCACCACGGAGGCGTGCGGCGACTGCCCGCGTGTCGTGATCGGCTCGCCGGTGGCCGGTATCGCCGAGGACGAGATCATCGACGGCACCTGGGCGATCGACGAGATCCACGAGCGGTACATCGGGAGCAAGGAGTTCTCCAACCTGCCGCGCAAGTTCAAGACGGCGATCTCCGGCTCCCCGCTCCTGGACGTCGTCCACGAGATCAACGACGTGGCGTTCGTCGGCGTCGAGCACCCCGAGCACGGCCCCGGCTTCGACCTGTGGGTCGGCGGCGGCCTGTCCACCAACCCGAAGATCGGCGTCCGGCTCGGCGCCTGGGTGCCGTTGAACGAGGTCCCGGACGTCTGGGCCGGCGTCGTCGGCATCTTCCGGGACTACGGCTACCGGCGGCTGCGCACCCGCGCCCGCCTGAAGTTCCTGGTCGCCGACTGGGGCCCGGAGAAGTTCCGCCAGGTGCTGGAGGACGAGTACCTCAAGCGGAAGCTCGTGGACGGCCCCGCCCCCGGTGAGCCGGTCCAGCGCTGGCGCGACCACGTCGGCGTGCACCGGCAGCAGGACGGCAACTTCTACGTCGGGTTCGCCCCGCGCGTCGGCCGCGTGGACGGCGCCACCCTGGCGAAGATCGCGGACCTCGCCGAGGCGCACGGCTCGGGCCGGGTGCGGACCACCGTCGAGCAGAAGATGATCATCCTCGACGTGGTGGAGGCACAGGTCGAGTCGCTGGTCGAGGCCCTTGAGGCGCTGGACCTGACCGCCAAGCCGTCCCCGTTCCGGCGCGGCACCATGGCCTGCACCGGCATCGAGTACTGCAAGCTCGCCATCGTCGAGACCAAGCAGCGCGGCAGCTCGCTCATCGACGAGCTGGAGCGCCGGCTGCCCGAGTTCGACGAGCCGCTCACCATCAACCTCAACGGCTGCCCGAACGCCTGCGCCCGTATCCAGGTCGCGGACATCGGTCTCAAGGGCCAGCTGGTCCTCAACGACGAGGGCGAGCAGGTCGAGGGCTACCAGGTGCACCTGGGCGGCGCGCTCGGCCTGGAGGCCGGGTTCGGCCGCAAGGTGCGCGGTCTCAAGGTGACCGCGGACGAACTGCCCGACTACGTCGAGCGGGTGCTGCGGCGCTTCCAGGCGGAGCGCGCGGACGGCGAGCGGTTCGCCGCCTGGGCCGCCCGCGCCGGCGAGGAGGCCCTCTCATGAGCGAGCGGGCCGCCCCCTTCTACTGCCCCTACTGCGGTGACGAGGACCTGCGTCCCGGTGAGCAGGGCCACGGCGCCTGGGAATGCGCCGCCTGCAACCGCGCATTCCAGCTGAAGTTCCTCGGGCTGCTCGCCCGGGGGCTGAAGCACTCCGAAGCTGGAGGGGAACAGATATGACCACCGCTCAGGAAGAGCGAACCACCGACGAATTGAGGGCGCTGGCCGAGCAGGCCGGCCGTGACCTCGAAGACGCCTCCGCCCTGGAGATCCTCCAGTGGGCGGTGGACACCTTCGGCAAGGGCTTCTGCGTGACCTCCTCCATGGAGGACGCCGTGGTGGCCCATCTGGCGTCCCGCGTCCAGAAGGGCGTGGACGTCGTCTTCCTCGACACCGGCTACCACTTCCCGGAGACCATCGGCACCCGGGACGCGGTCGAGGCGGTGATGGACGTCAACGTCATCACCCTCACCCCGCGCCAGACGGTCGCCGAGCAGGACGCGGAGTACGGCCCCAGGCTGCACGACCGCGACCCCGACCTGTGCTGCAGGCTCCGCAAGGTGCTGCCGCTGGAGCGGGGCCTGAAGAACTACACCGCCTGGGCGACCGGGCTGCGCCGCGACGAGTCCAGGACCCGGGCCGGAACCCCGGTCGTCGGCTGGGACGAGAAGCGGCAGAAGGTCAAGATCTCCCCGATCGCCCGCTGGACCCAGGACGACGTGGACGCCTACGTCGCCGAACACGGGGTGCTGACCAACCCCCTGCTGATGGACGGCTACACCTCCGTCGGCTGTGCCCCCTGCACCCGCCGGGTGCTGGAGGGCGAGGACGCGCGCGCCGGCCGCTGGGCGGGGCGGGCCAAGACCGAGTGCGGACTGCACGGATGACGGCCATCGGGCTTTCGACGAACCAGGAGAACAACGTGACGACCGGAGCCACCGTCTGGCTCACGGGTCTGCCGAGTGCCGGCAAGACCACCATCGCGTACGAGCTGGCCGGCCGGCTGCGCGAGGAGGGCCACCGCGTCGAGGTGCTCGACGGCGACGAGATCCGCGAGTTCATCTCGGCGGGCCTCGGCTTCAGCCGCGAGGACCGGCACACCAACGTGCAGCGCATCGGCTTCGTCGCCGAGTTGCTGGCCCGCAACGGCGTCAAGGCGCTCGTCCCGGTGATCGCCCCCTACGCGGACAGCCGCGACGCGGTGCGCAAGCGCCACGCGGAGAACGGCACCGCGTACGTCGAGGTGCACGTGGCGACCCCGGTCGAGGTGTGCTCCGTACGCGATGTGAAGGGTCTGTACGCCAAGCAGGCCGCGGGTGAGCTGACCGGGCTGACCGGCGTGGACGACCCGTACGAGGAGCCGGAGACGCCCGATCTGCGGATCGAGTCGCAGCACCAGAGCGTGCAGGAGTCCGCGGCGTCCGTGTACGCCCTGCTGAGCGGGAAGGGACTGGCATGACGACGACCGTGGCGGCGCACGGGGAGGGCACGGGCACCCCGTACGCCCTGTCGCACCTGGACGCGCTGGAGTCCGAGGCGGTCCACATCTTCCGCGAGGTGGCGGGCGAGTTCGAACGACCGGTGATCCTCTTCTCCGGCGGCAAGGACTCCATCGTCATGCTCCACCTCGCACTGAAGGCGTTCACCCCCGCCGCGATCCCCTTCTCCCTCCTCCACGTGGACACCGGACACAACTTCCCCGAGGTCCTCGACTACCGCGACCATGTGGTGAGCGCACATGGACTGCGCCTCCACGTCGCCTCCGTCCAGGACTACATCGACCGCGGCGTACTCAAGGAACGCCCCGACGGCACCCGCAACCCCCTCC
>NZ_JBFBJL010000046.1:0-72903 GCF_040686075.1 Streptomyces sp. NPDC086519 | reverse complement strand
CGGGGTGCGGGTTGAGGGCGGGACAAGTCCAGACAGAGCGAGGGGAGGTGATTGAGGGTCGGGGAACCTGAGCTGCTGGGGTGTGTCTACTCCCATCGGGTGATCGGCTGCGATTCGCGTGCATCATTTTGAAGCACTAGATAGAGTCTGGAAACGATAGGGCGCACCACTGCACCTGATAAAGGCCCCTGAGTTTCGCCATTGTATTTTCACCTAAAGCCAGCACAGATAAAGGCCGCAGAATTCACCTTCGCTGGGCTGACCTTAACCACAGAACGGAACTTCAGAAATGGGAAACTCGAAATTCGACGTGCGGAGGTACCGGAGCCGAACGGCCCCCCGGGCCGGGCGGCGGAACCCACCAAAAGCGCCCGCCACGCCCTTGTTGCTGCTTGTTCCGTCACGGCCGGCGCCACCCGAGACTCAGAGCCGTTGATGCTGCCTACGGTCTGCGCGGGTCCACGGGCCCGCACGCGAAGCCGCCTCAGCCACGGGAGGTCCGGCCGGCGCCTGCGGGAAGACCTCAGCCACTTGATACTTACCGAGATCAAGAACCCGCAGGTCAGCGCGTTACAGATCGCGCGATATGTAACGGCTGGGGGGACATATCGCGGTCGATCTGTCTCGACTGAGGGGGCACATCGGCCGGTCAATGTCAACTAGAGGCGACACCTTCGGAGCGCCTGTGTCAAGTACAGGCGACATCTGGGGCGGATGTTGCTGGCGGGTCGACCGCCGGGCGGGCAGGGGGGAGATCTGTCCCCCCTGGGGGGACACAACTTGCGCGGCATGTCGTGTCGGAGCGACATCGGTTTCAAGCAGAGCTGACATACTGCTGCGCGTCCGGAGATCAACAACGTGGGAGCAGCCTCGTGCCGACTGAGCCGCAGCGCAGCCGTCCGAGCGCCAAGGGGGCGCCGCAGCCGAAGTTGCCGCTGGACGATCCTGCCGACGCCTGGAATCGGCCCCTGCGGCCCGTCAAGGACCTGGATGACGTCGCACGGCAGTACCCGGGCCGGAAGCTCTCGCTGGGCGAGCAGCGCAAGCCGATGGAGTTCTACGGGACGCCGGAGCGGCCGAACGCGTTCTCCATGGACAGCCTGGAGTTCTTCCTGGTCATCGCGCAGTTCTTCCGCGAGGCGCTGCCGCTGCGGCTGATCCTGCTGATGATCGCCTGTCAGAAGGCTGGCGGGCGGATCCCCTTGACGCAGGACGAGATGGCGACCGTCCTGGACGTGGCGCGCACGAAGGTGACCGAGGCCCTGGGCGAGATCATGTCGCACGGCATCGTGTTCCGGGTGAAGCGTGGGGTGTACCAGTTCAACCCGCCCTACAGCTACCGCGTAGCGGAGTTCATCCCGGGCACCGAGACCATGGAGCCCGAGTACATCAAGGTCGACCAGTACGTCACCCTCAAGGAGATCCGCGCGGACCAGAGCCTGCCCGAGTTGGTGCGCTTCCCTTCACTGGAGAAGATGAGGCAGGAGATCGAGCGGCTGCGTAAGGAACGGGCAGACGAGCGATCTCGCCGGCGCCGGGAGCGGGCGCAGCTGAAGGAGAAGGGGGCCGAACAGTGAGCGGTCTGCATTTCGCCGCCGTCAACGCGGAAGGCATCGTTGCCGATCTCGATCTGCTGCCCGCGGCCTACCGCGTGCTGCTGAAGCTGCGCGCCCACAGCGAGGCCGGTGGTCGTATCGAGATCGACCAGGGCACCATCGCCCAGATGCTGAACCTGAGCCGGACGGCCGTCAACGCGGCGCTGCGCGACCTGGACCTAGCGCTGTTGGTGAAGAAGCAACGCGCCGGCGTTTACCAGCTCAACGCCATGCTCGCCGCCTACGCCTCCCCCGAGGACGCCATCGCGGCCGTCAAGGCGATGCCGAAGGAGGAGCGCCTCAACTCCACCGACTTCGTCGATCGCTACCGCAGGGCTGTCGCCGCCTACCAGGACCAGCTCGCTGAGAAGCGCCGGCGCCGGGAAGACGCCAAGCGTCGCCAGAACCTCAAAGCCGTTTCCTGACCCCGCCACCCGGCCCGGCCGGGCTGGCACTACGGCGCTGCACCCTCACGGTGCAGCGCCGTTCGTGTGTCTGGTGTCGGTGTCGACACCAGAGGTCCCTGCCAGGAGGGACAAAGGTCCCCGCGTGCAGGGACAGCCTGGTGCGCGGCGCCGGTTTCGTGGTGCGGGCGGTGAGTGTCGGATCGGGACGCACGGTTCCGGCAGGCGGGAAACCCCCAAGTCAGGATCAGGGCGAAAAGAATCATGAGCGGCTCTCTTCCCTCGGCGTATGGACTTCAATACAGTGTATTGAAGTCCATACAGCTACGGGAGGACCCGCCTTGTTAGCCACCCTCGTCACCGCCGCCCTCGCCATCGTCGCCACCCTGCTGGGCGCGATCGTCTCCGGCCGCTTCCAGGAGCGCGCCGCCGAACGCGGCGTCCGCGCCAGCCACGGCGAGGCGATCCGCCGCGACCGGCTGGAGGCCGTTACCGCGCTCGCATGCGCGATCAGCGACCACCGCCGGGCGATGTGGATGCGCGGCGACGCCGTCCTCAAGGAGGCCGGCACCGAGCGGATCGACGCCCTGCGCGGCGAAAGCCACATGACCCGCAGCGCGGTCACCCGCCCGCTGGTGGCGCTGCGCGTCCTCATCGAGGACCAGGCCGTGCGCGCCGCCGCCGACCACATGGTCACGCTGACCTACGCGATGCGCGACGCGTACGCCACCGCCCAGGAGCTGACCGCCGCCCGCGAGGCCGCGAAGGTCGCCCACGACACCTTCGTCGACACCGCCGCCGGCTACCTCGCCCGGACCGCCTGACCTCGCCACACCCGTGTGCCGCCGGGGCCCCGGCTCGGAGTGTCAACGCTCTCCGGAGGCCCCACACACCACCGCCGCCCCTCTCACGTGCACCCGATCGGAGTTCTCATGGAGCAGCAGTCGAAGGCGCTCGCCCGGATCAGCAGCGTCGAGACGTCAGCCGAACGGACCGCCGGCACCACCGGCGGCGATGACGTGGCCGTGCTCGCCCCGGCCGCGGCCGCCGCGCTGGGGCTGCTCGCCGACGCCGTCCGTCGTGGCGGCGCTGATCACGACGACATCGTCCAGGACCTCAAGGCCGCCGGGGTCCACGAGGCGTTCGCCAGCGTCTTTGACGCCGCCTCCGAGCGCGTCATGGAGGCCGCCGACGACCCGTATGACTTCGACGTGCGGCTGCACGCCGACAACCTTGCCGGGGCCGCGGGCGACGTCCGGCGCGCCTTCGAGTGGCTCTAGAGCCCGCCCCACACCCGCCACCACCCCATGGGAAGGCCCCGATGACCACCGAGCCCGAGCACACCAACCCCGCCCCCGACCTGACGATCCCGCTCTCCACCGCCGACGCCCGGGCCCTGGGCGACGATGTCGGGCAGCTCGCCATGCGGCTCGGCTCGGTACTGCATGGCCTCGCGCAGCTGCGCGCCGGCGAGACGAGCACCGAAGACCTCGCAAACACCATCCTGATGTCCACCGGGCTGATGAACCGGCTGGGGGGCATCCGGGACGCCGCAGTACGTCAGCACGCCGCACAGGGCGGCTCGTACGGCGCGTTGGCCAGCTCCATGGGCGTCACCCGGGCCACCGCGCAGTCCCGCCGCGACACGCTGCTGAAGAAGGCCCCGAGCCCGATGGAGCAGTGGGCCACTGGCGAGACGGAGTAGCCCGAGCAGCAGCGGGTCGCTGGCCGTGCAGCGCCCTTGTGCCGCCTGGCCCGCGGGCCGGAGTGTCAACGTCTTCCGGCATCCAGAGCAGCGCCCCGGCCGCCGACGAGCAGCAGCTGGACAACACCGAGCAACGGACCCCACTGCAACCGGCACGGCACCATGCACCGCGCAACCCTGAGATCAGATCCGCCAGGAGCGGATGCGGTCAGCCGCGTCGTAGCCATCGGCGCGGCCCGCGTCGATGTCGCGGGCAAGGTCGATCAGCGCGCCGTACGGCGGGTCGACGGCCTCGCCCGCAGCGTCCATGTACGCCGTGACGATCGCGGCGCCGTACAGGGCGTTGCGGGCCGGGAGGGGGCGCAGCCGGATGATGGCGTGCATCAGGGCCGCTGCGCGCCAGGCGTTGTCGACGGTGACCCCGACTTGCGGGGTGTTGACGCGGTGGCGGGCGACGGCTGCCACGAGGTTGGAGAAGTCGTGGACCGAAGGTTGCTTGGGCAGCACGTCCGCCTGGCGCTCCAGCAGCCAGCGGATGTCGATGTGGAGCTCCACCTCAGGCCGCCCGCCCCGGGATCTCGGCAGTATCCAGGCGGGCGGGGGCGTCGTCGGGGAAGGCCGCGTCGAACGCGTCGGCGTTGTCGGCGACGAACTGACGGAAGACGTCCGCGGCGCCTTCGAGGCGGGGGTCGCGGACTGCGTTGCGTGCGGCCTCGGTGATGAGCGCGGTGACTGTTGTGCCCTCGGTCTCGGCTCGCTCCTGCAGCTGGGCGTGAAGGTCTTCGGGGACCCGGATCGTCACTGACTTCGACATGTCCCGACCGTACAGCAGGGCGTACAGCACGGGGAGGGGCAAGACGGAACCGCACCCGGACGAGGCGCATTCCGGCCGGGAAGGTCAGGCTGATGAGCCGCAGCCACCGGCCGACCGCTGTCATCAGGTCAGGTCGGCGTCGCCCGTCACGACACGGTCCCCGGAGCGAAGGCCGGCGCCGACCTGGTGCGCACGGGCCAGCAGGGCGTTGACGGTGAGCGCGGCCGCGGGGTCGGAGTCAGGCAGCCGGTCGACGGCGGCCCGCTCGTCCTCGCTGAGCGAGTCCAGCAGGCCGGTGCGAGCGAGGGTGCGCAGCAGGGCGTGGCGCAGGACGTCGGGGGCGAGGGCTACGCGGCGGGTGGCTTCGGCTTCCTCCTCCTGGAGGCGCCGCTCGTCCTCCAGCTGCCGGTCGCGCTCGCGTTCGGCGTCGACGGCGAGCTCGTCCTGGACCACGGCGTCGGCGTCCGGGTCGTACACGCCGCCCACATCGGCGAGCAGCTGCACGATGCGTGCCCACTCAGCGACTTCGGCCGGGCCGCGCTCATCGCCAGCCAGGTCCTCGTGGTCGCGGACCATGTGCTGCTGCAGCTCGGCTTCCTCGAGGGCGGCCGCCGCCTCCGGGTGGCTCATGCCGCGGGCCCGCCGGCGGACCGAGCGGCGCCCGACCTTCGCCCAGTCGATCGGCTCGCGGGGCACGGCCGTGCGGTGGGCGGACCCGCGCGGGCGCCGCTGGGATCGGGGTGCGGGGGTGCTCACACGAGCCTCCCAATCATCGAGGGAACGGTGACAGGAAATCCGGCTGCCGCGCGGTGGGCGCGGCAGCCGTAGACAGGTTTATAGCAGCCATGGATTCCGTGCGGCTAAAACGAGATATCGAGCCGGTCCACGTTCTTGAATTCGACGTGTACGCCCGCGCGCCCGCCGCCTTCTTTGCGGAAATAGGCGTCGGCGATGGCCTCCGCTACCAGCTCGTGCAGCTCATCATCCGTCGCTCCGTCCTCCCGGGCGGCCAGGATTCGGTCGGCGTGCGCGGGCGAGACGGCGGTCATGATGTCCCTCATCCGGCCCGCGTCCGAGGACCCCTCCGGGCCGAATCCGAAGTAGACCCGGCAGGAGATGACGAGCCCTCCGGACGTGGCGGCGCGCTGCCTTGCCTGTGCCCTGACCTGCGGTTGCCACTGCGCCTCGGTCTCCTGGACCAAAGCCGCCTCAAGGCGCTTCTGGGGCCTCTTGATGGCGCCCGAGCGTAGCGCTCCACGGTGCGGCGGGAGACGCCCAGTCGCTCGGCTACGGCCGCCGTGGAGCCCTTGGCGCACGTGAGGAGGAATTTCATCAGGGCTCGCGCGGATTTCGGGGCGGGACGGGTGAACAGGGCCTGTTCGGCCCGTCCGAGGCCGTCGAAGAGCTTGTGCCGGAGCGTGGCCGACGCCAGGTTCGTGTGCTGATCATTCATGCCGGGAGGGTCAAGCCTCTCCCCTGTGGACAGTGGACGCCGGGCGCCAGGAAGGATGGGAGGCGGGCATATCATCACAGGAGGGGGCGTCGTGCGGCTGACGATCGACACGGCGACGGACACCTACGAGCAGGCGATCGCCGCGGTCCAGGCCGCGTACGGGCTGCGTCCGGACGTTCCGGTCGCCTGGCCGGACGCGCCGGCCGCGGACCCGCGTCCGGGCCCGCAGGACCTCGCCGACGACGACCTTGCCGACGGCTGGACGGACCAGCTGCTGTTCCAAATGGTCGCCTCGCTGGTGCCCGGGGCCCGGGCGATCCTGCGCAGGATCACCGAGCTGGGCGGCGCCACCTCGTACGAGGACGTGCAGCAGCACTTCGCCGACCATCCGACGCTGCCGATCCCGCCATCGAAGATCGGCGGCACCCTGACCAGCGTCAAGGCGGTACAGCGCCGTACCGGCCCGGACGGCGCCGGTCCGCTCCTCCAACGGGACGAACGAGCACGGCGCTATCGCATCGACGACGTCCTCGTGGCCGGACTCCAGCGGGCCTTCGCCCTCGCCGACGCCCGCCCCGACCTGCTGCGCGGCGAACCGGCCGGACCGGCAGCCTGACCAGTCGCGGTGCACATCAGGGCCAGACGGTGCCGGCCTCGGGACGCAGATCCGGTCAGTCGCGCAGGACGTGGGCGACCTGGTCGGCGGGCACGGCGACCCCGGAGGACTGCGAGAGGAGCCGCACGTACTCGACATCGTCGACGACGGCGGTGAACTCCTCCTAGGTGTCATCGTCGAAGGTCAGGAGCAGCCCCTAGCCGGTATCCGTGCGCTTCAGGTCGGCGCCCCAGCAGAACTCGCGGTAGGCGTAGGCGTCCAGGCTGGGGGTGAAGAGCGCTGCCCAATGGATGATCCTCGGACCGCGCCGCCCGACCGGCTGGGTCCTGCAGAAGTTGGACGGCCAGCGCGGACCCGACCGCGGCCTCGTGTATGTCCCCGACTGTGAAGAGGCATCGCAGGGCGCACCCGTGCTGACGGTGGACCAAGTCCTGGACGCTGCCGAGAAGGTAGGCGTTCAGCTGTGCACACTGTGCGGCGCCGTCCAGGAGCTGGAGCCGCTGTTGCACGGCATCGAGCGCGGCTTCCCCTCGCACGGCTGAGTATCTGCGGCAGGGAAAATGCTGCCTGTCCGGCGGGCCGACGCGGGGAGAATCGTGCGTATGGTCCGTTCGTCCAGATTCCCCATCTCCGACCGCGAGTACGTCCAGCGGGTCCGCCGTCACCCGCCCAGTTCGCTGCTGCCTCTGATCGCGCAGGTGAGCTCGTTGCTGCCGACGAAGGTCGACTGGCAGCAGGACTGGGTGAGGCTGAACCGGCACCGAAGCGCCAAGGGGCTATACCGGCCGTGGGCGTTCGCCGACGCCGCGTGGGTGTCACTGACCCGCGGGAACGAGCATCGGCAGCGGCTGGCGGCCGTGGACGACCTGGAGGAGATCCTCGCCCAGTACGTGGCGCTGGACGACCTCTACCGGCACCTGCCCGTCGGTGAGCGGCTGTCGGGATTTCTGCTGCGGATGGCCGGGCAGCAGTTCACCTGGCAGGAGGACGACTTCTCCGAGCTCGCCCGCAGCGTGGCGCTGCTGGTCCAGACCGAGCCGACGAAACCGCTGAACGCCCTCGTCGACGGCTGGGAGCAGGAGGTGTTGGGTTGCCCCGTCTCGGACTACGTGGGGCTGGGGCAGATGCTGTTCACCGTGGCGATCCACCGGCAGGGCCGGGTCGACCTGGACTGGGTGCCCGAGAACGAGCTCGCCGTGTTCAAGGAGCTCACGAGCCGTGCTGTAGTGAAGGCGGTCCTCGAGCAGCACTTCGCCACGGGGGCAGAGGAGGAACGGGCCCGTGCTGCCGCAGGACTGATCTCGTCCGACCCGCTGATGCGGCGGTACACGCCCAACCCGCTGCGCTCCAGGCCCCTGGTGCGGGGTTTCGGGTGCGACTACCTGGTCCCGGTGACGCCCGCGGTGCTGGGCAAGGTCAGCCCGATGGGCCTCTACTACACGGGGATAGAGCACTTCGGCAGCGGCAGCAAGGCGTTCGAGCGGTTCGCGGGAGACCTGGGCGAGCTGTTCGAGCAGTACGTGGGCCGGCATCTGCGGCTGCTCCCGGATGCCGAGGTCCATCCCGAGATCGCCTACGGCAAGGGCGGCGGACAGAACAGCGTCGACTGGATCGTGGTCCTGCCCGGCCTCGTGCTGCTGCTGGACGCCAAGTCGGCCCGGCCCACCGCAGGCCTGCGGCTCGGGCCGCAGCAGACGTTCGGCGAAGAGCTGAACCAGAAGCTGGGCAAGGCCATCGGGAAGCAGATCCCGAACACTGCGAAGCTCATCCGGGACCGGCACCCGAAGTTCGCCCACATCCCTCACGATCGGCCGATGTTCGGAATCGTGATGACGATGGAGCCGTACCACCTGGTCAACACACCCGAGTTCCGGAACGTCTTGCCGGCCACGGATGTGCCGACGGTGGTGGCCTCGGCAAGCGAACTGGAGGACGCGGTCGTCGCGACGGACCCCACTCTGGAGGAGGCGATCCTGGCCCGGATCGAGCAGCCACCGGCCGCGGGATGGTCCCTGCGGGCCCTCGCCGACGGACGGCCCGTCATCAATCCGATCCTGGACGAAGCATGGGCGAGCCTTCCGTGGGGCGCGGAACACTCCTCTGACGGCGAGTTTTCGGAGAGTCCTTGAGAGAAGGCGGTCACTCGGTGCCCCCTCGAGCCCCCTCCGAGGTTCGCGCTGTGCTGTGGGCCGTCCGCACTGCTCGGATGGCCCACAGCGTGTGCTACGCCATCGGCTGGCCTTCGTCGTCTTCGGCCTCACGAGCAGGCTGGAGAACGTCGGCCTGTCTCATACGGCTGCGTGCACGAAACTTCCGAGCGCCCCAGCTGGCAGCTGCGAGTACGGAGGTAGCCATGAGGCTCCCCAGAAATTCGGGAAGAGAGGAGGCAAATGTGTGCATTATGGCCTCAGGTAAGGAGATCGTCACGTGAACCTCGGGAAGGGATGGACGCCCGAGATCGCGTACACCTACCCGACCAGGGCGTCCTCTACGGACAGGTTTGACGTATGTCCGCTCCCGCCCGGGGCCCGGGGCACATGCGAGCTGCACAGCCGAAGCACTCCGCACGGCGATGACGCCACCGGAGGCACAGAGTCCAGGAACTCGTAGTGGTGGCCGCACAGAGTCCGCGTCAGGAACGCGCCCGCCACCTCGGAGACCAGTGCTTGGAAAGCGTCTTCCAGGGCCAGGCGAGCGTCGAGCGATACGTTTCGCGGCCACTCTTCGTCGCACCAGGGCAGCGAAGAATTGCCGCGGTTCAAGTCCACGGTGACCTTCGCCGACTCCAGCTTCGGGACAGCAACCAAGAGTGGCGGCGTGGAATCCAGCAGGGCGCTTCTGCGCAGCCGCAGACAGACACGCCGATCTATCTCAAGCTGTTGCCGTTGCTGTTTGATCTCTTTGCGGCGTCGTTCCGCGCGCAACTTGAGGGCGAGCAGTGCTCCCGCCATGACGGTCTTGCCGCCACCGGAGACGAGTTGGACGACGTAGCCGTGCGCAATGTCAGTCAGGTCCGCGGTTCGGAGCTGGCTCCGGTACGGCACGTCTTCATACTGATCCCACCAGCTCTCCCGCTCCTGATGGCACCCCGTCACGGGGCATAGCCTAGAGACATAGAAGGTGCCCGGTAGGTCGAATGGGAGAGCCTGACGTAGAAGTTGCCGTCCAAGATCGTATGAGCGGCAGCTTCTGGCGGGCCCACCGGGGTGAGCCCGCCGGGGCATCAGCGCCGGGTCTCCCACCACAGGATGATCACGGTCACCGCGCCGCTGCCGAGCTTGTACGCGGCGCCCTTCAGGAACTCGCCGGAGACGATCTGTCCCTGTCGGCCGATCCCTTTTCGCAGGTGGCGGATGATGGCAGTGCGCTGCCGGTCCCACCGGGACTGGTGCTCAGGCTGGTCTTTCGCGTTACTCTCGTCCATACGGAGTTCCTCTCGTTTATGGGCGTGCTGGAACACCGCGCAGGGAGCCCTCCCAACTCGTGGCCTGAGAAACCCGTTGGGGCCGTAGGGCTCCTTTTGCGTGTTCTGGAAGTCTAATGAGCGGCATTGACAGCTGGTGCCCCTCGGGGGCAAGTCGCTGACTCTGGTTCGTTTCCTAGCGACCAGTAGCGACCAGTAGCGACCTCAAGCGACCAGATGCCCCAGAAATCCAAAGGTCAGGGACTTGAGCCCTGCCGCTATGTGACGTCGGCCACAGGCTGTCACATGCCGTGCTCAGAAACCTTGCTTCGGCTCGTGGCGGTGGAATGTACGTGCGCGACCGCGGTTTCACAAGCAGCCGTGAACGACCTGGAGTTGAGCACTCACGGTCGTGCCACAGGCTGCCACGGTGTCGCTGAGCCGTCGCTCGTCGGACAGCCGGATTCACCAAGGCCAACCGAGTCCTGCCGAGCTGCGCCGAGTCGTGCTGAGCCGTGAATGTCTTGAAGGGAAGGAAGCGGCCAGGGCACCGACGGAGACCTGGGGTCAGCGGCGGGTGAAGTCGTGGAGGTGGTCGGCGAGGCGCTGGTCGGGGCGCCGGACGATGATGCACGGGCCGGTCTCCGTGGTGGCAAGGCGGTCGACTTCCATCTCGAGGCCGGCGGTGGGCGGGTTGGCCATGCTCAGGCCGGTCCTGCGGACGTACGTCGCGACGGCCTCCAGGAAGTACAGGAAGGTGGAGTCGGGAGCCTCGGGATCTAGGACGTCGTCGGTGACCTGGTGGAGCCAGTGCCGCGACTCGCGCATCTCGCTGAGGGCGAGGTGGTGCAGGTGCAGGCAGTACGCTGCGGCGCGGTGGCCGGCGCCGGCGGCGAGCTGCCACCAGAACTGGGCGCTCTCGGGGTGGCCGGTGAGGTGGAGCAGGCAGGCGAAGATGAGGGCGCCGTCGACGTCCAGGGAGCCGTCGTCCTGGAGGGTTGCGGGTTCCTGGGCGAGGCGGTCGACGTGGTCGGCGGCATCGGGCTTGTTGAGGATCCAGCGGCACACCACGGACAGCCGCTGCCCGGCCTGGGCAGAGTGTGCCATGTGCGGGTCGGGTTCGGTCTTGGCGGCGGCTGCGTCGTGGGCGAGGCGGCGCAGGGCGGCGCCGACGTCGAAGCCGTCGCGGGGGGTGGTGGGGATGCGTGCGTCGGCCAGGAGTTCGTCGATGGGGCTCACTGTCCCGCTCCCTTCTTGGGGGTCTTGGCCGGGGCGGGCAGTCCCAGCCGGACACGGAGGCGTTCCTTGCCCTTGCGGCCGTGGTAGTCGACGGTGCGGGTGTCCAGGCCCATGTAGCGGGCGATGCGCTTGGTGGGGTAGCCGAGCAGGTGGCGCAGGACGATGACGGTGAACTGGCGGGGCGGCAGTTCGAGAATCGCCTCGTACAGGCCTCCAGCGCGGCTGTCGAGCTCCAGCTGCTTGCGGACGGCCTCAAGGTTCTTCGCTATCGGGCCGTTGATGAGGAACGCCGGCGGGCGCCCGTCGGCCTGAAGGCGCCGGGTGACGCCCCGGTGCAGGACGGCGAGGGTCTGCTGCTCGAGGTCGACCTGCTGCAGCAGCTGCTCCCAGCTGCCGAGGATCTCCAGGAACACCAGGTGGACCACGTCCTCGGCCACCCGGCGGCTGCCGAGGTGGATTTCCGCGAAGTCGTGGAAGAACTCCTGGTGTCCGAGGTAGAAGCCCTCGAAGTCGAGCGGCAGATCGGGAGGGGCCTGGACGGGCTGGCCGTGGCCGCCGTCCTGGGGCGAGGCGTCAGTGCTGACGTCGCCGATGCCCATGGAGCCTCCAGGCGGTGCGAGCGCCGGCCCTTGCGTGACGGGGACCGGAGCAGGTTATGGCACAGGTCAACTTGCCCGTGCGGGAGCTCAGTTGGCCTGGGCTCTTGAGCACCACCCTGTCGATTTTCGGGGCGTGAGACTCATGCACCCCCCGGAAATTATTACTCACAGATCACCTTCACGAACGGAACGTGAGTGTTCATTGGGTACTCCTGTTCGGTACGTGCCTTCTGAGCTGGGTTAATGCAAGAAAGGTCGATAGTTCTGCATTGAAGGTTCTCGGAATGGGTGGCGCACATCACATCCGGCCCTGCTGAATGGGCGTCAGACGTCGTACTCCCGTCGGCTGGTGTCGATTCCGGGCACAACCGATCCGCCGTCACCCGATCGAGGGGCGCACGCCGGAAGAGCGAACCATCCTGCGCCGGAACGGACTCCTGGCATGGCTGCCTGGGACACGAGGTGCCCAGGCGCGCTTCCGCGGTGCCCGGTCCGTCGTGCAGTCCCGGGCCCACGACCATATTGGCCGGCGGCCGTAAAACGGCGAGCCGGGGCGCTGTCCACGCCAGTGGCTCCAGGCGCCCGGAGGAGGAACCGGCCAACCGTGGCGGTGAATGCGCTCTGGCGGGCACGGGCTGGCCGCCAGTACGTTCCGGCCAGACGACGGAGGGGGCGGGATGTGCGGGCGGGGTACGGGGCGGGCGCTGCGGATCGCGCTGTGGGTGCTGATCGTGGTTGCCGTGCCGGTGTATGTGGTGTGGCTGGTGCGGGTCGGCTACCTGACCGGGCAGCACCGGCTGCCCGCCGGCGACGTCATCCGCTGGGCGCTGCCGACGCTGATCCCGGCGGCCGCCGTGGTGTTGTGCGTGCTGGTCGGTGACACGTGGTGGGCGAGCGTGGTGGACCGTGCGGCGTCCCCGCTGCGGGAACGGTGGCCCCTGACGGTGCTGCTGTTCATCGCCGCGGTGTCGGTGTTCTGCGGCGTCGCGGCCGTCGACCATCCCACGGTGCCCTCCGGTCTGCTGAGCCTCGTGCTCACCGGGCTGGGCATGGCCGGGCTGTTCTTCATCCCGGCCGCGCGCTCCCGCGAGTTGCCGGACGTCGTCCTCCGGCGCTCTGGTGATACACAGACCCATCCCGATCGGTGACAGGGCCATGACGGTAAGCGATGATCGCCGGATATGGACTCCACGATCCTCGCCGCCCTCATCGGCGTGCCCACCACCCTCGTCACCGCCGCGATCGCCTACCCCGTCGGGCGCGGTGTCGCCCGGAGACAAGCCGAAGACCAGCACACGCAGTGGTTACGCACCCAGCGCCAGAGCGCCTCCAGCCAGCTCGCCGACGGCGCCACCGAGTTCATCGAGTCGGCCGACGCGGCCTGGGAGGCGGTGGCGCGTCCGGCCTACGCGCATACCCGGCGCCGTGACATCGAGTCCCGGAAGCGCCTTGATCCGGCGTTATACGAGCCGCTGCGCGCGGCGCTGCGCTTGATGCACGACGCCCTGCCCGCCGTCGCCATACACGGGCCGGACGAGCTGACGGTGGCCGGCCAGGGGCTGTACAGCGCGGCGGTGGAGGTGACTGGCGCGATCTTGCACCTGGATGCCGCGGCAGTACAGAGTTCGGTGATCGGAGCCGCCCTGCAGGCGAGCAGCGTGGACCAGCAAGGCATGCAGGCCGCGCTGGACGATCTGGATACCGCCTACGCCCGGCTCGCCGCCCCGCTCGGCTTACCCGAGTTCAGCGCACGCGCTGAGACCACCCTGCGATGGAGTGCCGTTGCCACCGACGTGGCCCGGCTGGCCGTTTCCCTCGACGACCCACCGGCGGCGTCGGCAGCTCTCGACGACCTGCGCCGGGCGGTGGCAGGGGACCCGGAACTCACCGCGCTCGTCGAGCCGTACTTTGCGGTTATGGCCCTGGTCGAACTGCGCAGCATGGTACGGGCGGTGGAAGAAGGCCAGCAGATCGGCCTTGATCAGCAGTTGGCCGCGATCGCTTCGGCCGCCCCGGTGATGACGGGCATCTTCACCACTTTCCGCGACACGCTTCAGAACCCGTTGCCCGCCGACGTGGACCGCCGGGATCTGCCCCCTGGGCTGAGTCCTCTGCTGGAGTCCCTGGCCGCGGTGACGGATCATCTGCACGGGGCTCTCCGGCTCATGCACGACATACAGCAGCACCTCGCCCTGGCGGACGAACTCGCGGCCACCCCTCTGGACCCGGTGACCGGGTTCTTCGCCGGGGCCGTATGGGCCTCGCAGATGGAGGCTCTGGGCTTGAGAGTCATGGAGGAACTCCCTCGCCTCACCGCGCTGGCGCCGCAGATGGCCAACGTCACCGAGCCGTTCCTCGCCTACAGCAGCGAGCGCGCCAATACCGAGGTCGGTGCCGTAAGAGACAGCTTCATCCAGGCTCGCATCGACTTCGTCGACGCGGCACGCAAGGCCATCAGCTCCTGACCCCACGAGTCTCCTCGTCCCCACACCAAGGCCCTGCGCTCGGCCTCCTGCCCAGGCGGTACACGGCCTCATGCCCACCGAACTCCGGCCGCCTGGCCCCTTGGTGAGGGGGGCGGGCCCGTAGAAGACTGCGGGCCCGCATCGTGCTCAGTGACGTGTCTTCCACCACAGGATCAGCAGCGTCACGGCGCCGCTGCCCAACTTGTAGGCCATCCCGTGGAGGAAGTGGTGGTGAACAGTGTGTTCACCACGGCCAGCCCATTTCCGCAGGTGACTGCGGGTGGATGCCAGCCATCTGTTCACGGATCGTGAATTCACGCTAGGCTCGGTCACGGCGTTCCTTTCGTTTTCTTGCGTTTGGGGACACCGCGCAAGGAGCCCTCCCAACTTGAGGCCTAGGAAACCCGTTGGGGCGCAGGGCTCCTTTCGCGTTCTGAGAGTCTATCGAGGGGTGATCTAGACGTTGTAACTCGCGGCCTGAGCACAGCGTTTAACGAGGTTTCTGATCTACAGTCTGGCTACAGCCTCAGTACGCTGCCGGGCGGAAAACAGCAGGTCGGAATCTACATTCTGTGATGCGTGTCACTCTTTTGGTCAAGCACGGCGCTGAGACTTCTGCCGATCCCCCGGGGCGGAAGAACTATCGCACCCCTGTTCAGTCGTCTGTTCCGATTCCGGCCGTCTGACAGCGGCGATGGGGAGTGAGCCTTGCTGAGGAGAAGTGAGTTTCGCCGAGTCCCAGGCGGTCTCAAAAACGACCATGGGCCACGTCACAGGCTGGTCCCCGTAGGATGCGAAACGCCTCGTCCCCGGCAGCTTCAATGCCGGGGACGAGGCGTTTTGGCGGGGATTGAACTACAGCTCGATCTGGATGTGCTCCACGTCGGTGAACTCCACGCCCAGGCCGTGGGCGCGGGTGTTGTTGTTGCGGAAGTACATCTCCGCAAGGCCTTCGGCGGCGATGCGCTGGAGCTGCCGCTCGTTGGCGCCTGCGTCGCGGGCCTCGAACAACCGGTCTGCCCAGCGGGGCGGCAGGGCCTGGGTGATGTCGCGGATCCGGGCGTCGTCGGTGGTGCCCGGCGCGGCGGTGAACCCGAAGCGGGCGCGGGTGGAGACGACCAGGCCGCCGGTGCTCGTGGCCTTCTTCCTGGCCTTCGCCCGGATCTGTGGCTGCCACCGTTTCTTGACCTCACGCTCTATGCGGTCGCGCAGGTCGCGGCGGGGCCGCTTGAACTTGCCCGTGACGTACCGCTCCACGGTGCGCTGGGAGATCCCGAGGGCGTCCGCGGCGGCCTTGGTGCCCTTGAGCTGCTTGACCAGGTATTTCATCTGCGCCTGGGCGCTCTGCGGGATGCGGCGGGTGAAGGCCCCCTCCAGAGCGGCGTCCAGGCTGTCCCCGATCGAGTCGGCCATGGTCGGCTACTCCCCTTCTCCGGCGCTCTGGTCGGTCTTGATGAGGTTGGCGAGGTTGAACACGGCGCCGGCCTCTTCGAACTGGGCTTCCGCCCACAGCACGGTCTGGGTGCCCTGGTGCTTGACCATGCCCGGCGAGACACCGAGCCGGAACGTGCCCGGCACCGGCTTGCCCTCGTCGGTGTACGGCAGTACGTCCAGCGGGGACGGCCCGCTGGAGGGGTAGACGATGCAGTCCGTGCCGATCGCGACGGGGTAGCGGCCGGTCGCGGCGGCGGTCTTGAGGATCTTGCGGTGCATCCCGATCCGGACGGTGGCCAGGACGGCGGCCCGGATGTCGGGGCGCCACGTCTCACGCTTCAGCGCCGGCCATTCCTCGTAGTACGGCACCTGGCCCCGGCTGCGCTGGCGCAGCTTGCCGATGCCGCCCTTCGCGGTCGACTTGATCGCGTTCAGCAGCAGCGCCATCGTCGGGTCGGCCTGCTTGTGCACCGCCATGGCGTCCAGGAACTCCTGGCCGCCCATCTTCGTGGTGACACCGAGGTCGGCCATCGTCGCAATGTACGCGTCGCGCAGCCGGTTGTACCAGGGGTCCAGGTAGCGCCCGGACTCCAGCCGCACCCACGCCTCGATCGGGGCGACCTCGAACCCGAGCTCCTGCGCGTACGCGACGGTCGGCGTGGCGTACCAGGCCGGGCCGGTCGGGCGTTCGCCCTTCGGCGTGAACGGCGAGGGCAGCAGGTCGGCGTCCAGGGTGCGGCCGCCGGTCTGCACGCGGGACAGGTCGACGTGGGAGAGGTCGACCAGCCACGAGCCGGGGACCTTGGGGTCGAACGCCGGGTTGCCGGTCAGGTGGGTGGGGGCGCCCAGGCCGACGGTGAGTCCGTTGGTGGCGGCCGCGAACGCCATGTTGACGTCGATCGCGACCAGGTACGGCAGCATGCACTCGTCGTCGGTCAGCGGCCGGCACCAGTCGTACGGCTCCTCCATCAGCATCTCTGCCGGGGTCCGCAGGTGGTGGCGCTCGAACTTTCCCTTGAGCTTGGGGTGCTCGTCCGGGACCTCGCACTCCACGTGTTCGTACACCGCCGTGAGCGCGTCCGCGTTCTTCGCGGGCTTGAAGGTGCCGGTGGCCTCGTCCTTTTCCGCGCGGGTCGGCGGGCGCAGCGCGGTCATCAGCTCGAGGCCGGTCGTCGACGTGGTGCCGCGCGGCGTCATCACCCGCTGCGCGTACGTGCCGAGGTACCGGGCGAGGTCGGCCGGGTGCATGCCCGGCAGCTGCGGGTCGTCCTTCTTGTCCCACTCGCGGGCGTCCAGCGCGTTCCACGCCGGGATGCACAGCTGCACGCAGCGCCGCCTCGAGCCCTCTGGGTCGCGGAAGACGCGCGCCCAGGGCCCCAGTCCGCGCTGGGTGAGCTGGAGTTCGGCGCGCTGGAGCTGCTTGACCACCTTGTGGCTGTCTTTGAGCCGGCCCGCGCGCCGCTCCTCATCCGAGAGCGTGGCGGGCAGGCCGTAGCGCTCCAGCGCGGCCGGGGTGAGGACCAGGATTGGGTCGGCGTCGCGGCCGTTGCGGTGCAGCCGGGGCTGACCGAGTTTCGCCTCGGTGATGGTCCAGTCGACCAGGGCGGGCAGCGACTTGGCGGGCACGTCTAGGACCAGGCCGCCGACGCAGTACGCCGACACGTGCCCGTCCTCGCAGTCGACGACTGCCAGCGGGCCGTTCTCGAAGCGCGGGTCCACGGCGGCCGCCGTGGTGGTCTTCTTCGCTGCGGCCTTCTTCGCGCCCGGGCGCCGCGACGTCGACGTGGGCCTGGTGGTGCTCGCCGCCGGTCGGGCGGGCGGCTTCGCGGCGTCCGGCGCCGACACAGTCCCGGCCGGTGCCGCCGGGGCGGGTTCGGCAGCGAACGTCTCCGGCACAGCGGGCTCGCCGGGCGCATCGCCGTCGGGGGCGGGGAAGCGTTCGGCCAGCTTCTCCAGGAGCTTCGCGTAGGCGGCGCGCTGCGGCGGCCGCGGCTCGGTCCGGCCGGCCTCCCAGTTCCCGACCGCCTCACGGCGAGTGTCGAGAGCCTTCGCGACCTGAGCCTGGCTCAGCCCGGCAGCCTCGCGTAGACGCCTGCGCTCGGCAGGCGGCGGCAGGTCGTCTTGGGCGACCTGTTCCAGCAACGCGTCCACGTTGCTGAGCAGCTCGTTCTCAGTGGGCACAGAGCTCACCTCCACTAGACACCCTACACCAATCGCGCATTGGATCGCTCATTAATTCGCGCATAGATCGCTCATGATGTTACGTTGATCGCGCAGCGCGTGGCGGGAGACAGGAGGCGTGGTGCCAGGACGAGATGGGGGCTCGGTCGTGCTCTCCGAGCAGGAAAGCTTCGACGTGCTGCACCGCGTGATCCTCCCGGCTGCGACTCAAGACGCCGTCGCCCAGCCCCGGCCGGTCGTGGTCGTCGTCGCCGGGCAGCCAGGCGCCGGTAAGACGTGGATCGCCGACCTCGTCCAGGCGGTGCTGGACCGGCGCGGTGGCGCGGTGCGGGTCGGCCGGGACCTGTACAAGCCGGTCCACCGTCACTACGCCCACGCCCTCGCGGCCGACGTCCGTACGGCCGGAGCTCTGGTTCGCCCCGACACCGTGCGGTGGCAGGCCGCTGTCGAAGCCCACGTCCGCGAGATGGGCTTCGACGCCGTGGTGGAGTCGGCGCTCGCCGACTCGGACGACTTCCGCGACTCCTCCAGCGCCTACCGCGCGGTCGGCCACCGGATCGAGGTCGTCGCCGTGGCCACCTCCGAAGCTCTGAGCCAACTGGGCATCGTGGACCGCTTTCTCACCGAGGCCGCCGCCGGATGCGGCCGGTACGTGTCCTGGGAGAACCACGACAGCTGCGCGAAGAACCTGCTGAACACCCTGGCCGTCATCGAGGCCGAACAGCTCGCCGACCGCGTCACCGTCGTACGGCGCGACGGCACTCTGCTGTACGCCAACGAGCTCACGCCCGACGGCGACTGGCGTCGCCGCCCCGCGGCGGACCGGGCGGTGCGGGTGGAACGGGCACGGCCATGGACGGCCCCCGAGACTGCCGTCTTCCGACGTGAACTCGCCCGCACCGACCGGCGCGTGCACACCGAGCTGACCGAAGAGGACAGGCGCCTGGCTGTACAGCGCGACAGCGAACGCGCGGCCGCCTGGTCCGAGCCGGTCCGCCGCACCGCACAGCCCACCGCGGCGCCGCCCGGGGTCGCCTACCACCGGCTGTCCGCCGACGAACACCGCTGGATCTTCGACGAACTGATCACCCCGACCGTTCTGGCGAACGTCACGCCCCGGGACGATCCGCGCGCCGTGTACGTGATCGGCCAGCCCGGGGCGGGCAAGCTGCTGGCCGCCAGGATGGTCCGGCGCGCGATGCGGCCCGGCACGACCAAGCTGGTCGGCGACGACTTCAAGGCCGCACATCCGGACTACCGCCAGATGCTCCGTCAGGATCCCCGCGGCGCTGGCGCGGCCATCCGCACCGACTACAAAGCGTGGTTCGCTCAGGCGGAAGAGTATGTGCGCACGCGGCGCGGCGACCTGCTCATCGAGTCCGCCCCGGGCGGCGCGGACGATGTCCTCGACAGCGCCCTCGCCTGCTCCCGGGCCGGCTACCCGGTGGAGCTGGTGGTGCTGGCCGTGCGGGAAGCGGACAGCCGCCTGGCCACCGCCCTGCGCTACGCCCGGGCCCTGCAAGCCGGAATCACCGGACGGTTCACCACCCGCGCCGGGCACGACCGCTGCTACCGGGCCGTCGCCGACCTCACGGCGGCCGCCGAAACCCACCCGGCCATCACCGCGGTGACGGTGATCCGCCGCGACGGCGACGCCCTGCTGCGCCAGGAGCAGCCCGCCGCACCCGGCAGGGCCCCATGGGCGCTGACCGCCGAACGGCAGCGCCCCTACACCGAGCAGGAAGCCGCCCACTTCATCCAGCTCTACCAAGGACTGCGCAAGGCCCTGCCCCAGCACCGCGACGAACTGGACGACATCGCCGCCCTGGCCCGCCCCCTGATGCCCGCCGGGTTCCAACGTCTGCGGATCGCCGCGCACCGCCCGGACATACGGCTGCTGCCCCTGCCGCGGACGGTCTACGACTCCAGCTCCCTCAGCCGCGCCGCGTAGAGCGCAGCAAGGCGGTCCTCCTCCTCCGAGTCGGCATCCTCCAGACGCTGCAGGTCCTGGTAGGCGGCCGTACGGCCCGCCGTCAGCTGCGCAAGGCGCTCCTCATCGGGCAGCGGGGCCCGCCGCTCGGCAGCGATCTGCTCGGTGTACCAGTGCACTACCTCCTGCACGATGTCGGCCGCATGCTGGTCCTCGCCTCCGCCCAGGCCGGAGAAATCGGGCTGATCCGGTGTACCGGGCATGGCAAACCCCTCATTGTTCTGATCTTGATCGGATGGGTCATTGTCCTCCCGGCCCGTCGGCCCGGTTCGGTGCCGCCACGGCGCTCCGAGGTGCGGGCAGGCCTGAATCCGTCGTCCGGCCGGGCCGTGGCAGCGGGGCGGACTCCCCAAATCCCGCAGGGCGGGCATAGGTTGACCTGCGAGTGATCATTTTTCGGGGGTGGATGTGACAGGCGGCCGGGATCTCAGGGCACTGTTCAGCACGAACGACCGCAGCGTGCAGGCCGCCGAGGCGTTCACGAACCGGCAGACGCAGTGGGAGACGGTCGCGGCCGCGCTCACCCAGCACCTCCACCACGTCGCTTCCCCCGGCTTCGACCCCGAGGACCTTGAGGCGCCCCGCAGTCACGTGCTCGTCTTCCACGGCGTCGGCGGCATCGGTAAAACGACCCTGTCCAGGACGCTGGAAGCGGCGCTCGCCGACGCCGGACACCGCCCCACCCAGTGGGGCGCGCCGGGCTGGCCGGCCGACCGGATCCTGCCGGTGCGTATCGACCTCGCCCGCTCCGTCGGCACCGACTTCGAGCAGATCGTGCTGACCGTCCGGGCCGCCCTCACCAAGGTCGGGCGTCCGCTGCCCGCCTTCGACCTGGCGCTGCGCCGCTACTGGGAGGCCAACCATCCCGGCGAACCGCTGGAGGAGTACCTGCGCCGCGCCGGTCTCGGCTCCCGGTTCGGGCAGGCGCTGCCCCAGCAGATGCAGTCCGCGCTCGCTGACGTCGCCCAGGCGCTCATGCTGCCCGGCACCATCGGCTCGGTCGTCGGCCAGGTCACCGGCGCCCTCATCGGTGCGCTGCGCGAACGCCGCCAGACCGTACGCGCGCTCGCGGGCTGCGCCCGGCTGGCGGACCTGCTGGAGGCCGAACCCGACCTGGACACCCTGTCCTTCTACCCGCACCTGCTGGCCTGGGAGCTCGCCCGACTCCCCGAAGGCAAGAAGGTCGTGCCGGTCATCCTGCTCGACACATTCGAGGACATCGGCGACCGCACCCGCCGTGATCTGGAGCGGCTGATCCAGCGAACGGTGTGGCTGCTGCCGAACGCCTTCTGGGTGATCACCGGACGCTCCCGCCTGCAGTGGGCCGACCCAGCGCTGCAGGGACAGCTCGACTACACCGGCCCCGCCGCCTGGCCCGGCCTCGCCCACACCGCCGTGCCCGCAGCCCGCACCCCCACCCACACCGGCGCGGCACGGCAGGTGCTGATCGGCGACTTCTCCCCCGAGGACTGCGACGACTACCTCGCCCGACGCCTCACCCGCGACGGCCAGCCCCTCATCGGCGAGCCCATCCGGCAGATCATCACCGCCCGCTCGCACGGCCTGCCCCTGTACCTCGATCTGTCCGTCGCCCGGTTCCTCGAGCTACGCCGCAGCGGCCGCACCCCGCAGCCGGCCGACTTCGACCACGACTTCCCCGCCCTGGTCTCCCGCACCCTGTCCGACCTCACCCCCGACGAACGCCACGTCCTGCGCTCGGTGAGCCTGCTGGACGCCTTCGACGTCCCCCTCGCCACCCGGGCCGCAGGCCTCGCCCACGAAGGCCCCGCCCAGCGGCTGACCGAGCGGCCCTTCGTCCGCGACAATCCCTTCAGCCTGTGGCCCTTCCACCTCCACGGCCTGATCCGCTCCGCCGTGCGTAACGCCGAAGACACCACCGACGACCGCTGGACCGAGACCGACTGGCAGCAGGCCGCCCAGCGGGCCTTCACCGCCCTGGGCGAGCAACACCAGGCCGCACCCGGACCGGACCGGCTCCTGCTGATCGCCTTCCTGCGCCAGGGCCTGCGCCTCGCCCGCGACCACCGACTGGACCTCGGCTGGCTCACGCCCGCCGCCTGGACCTACGTCGGCGACTCTGTGTGGGAACCCCTCGCCCCACCCGACACCGGCAGCACGGGACTGGACACGGCCGCCGACGCCCTGGTCGAACTCCTCAGCGCGCTCGCCCGCCGCCAGCACCAGCACCGCTCGCACACCGTCGACCGCCTCACCACGGTCATCGACAGCCGCCTACTCCCCGACGACCTTCAAGACATGGCGCTGTACTACCGGGCCAAGGCCCACCGCGACCTCGGGGACAGCCCGGCCTCCCGCGCCGGCATGCAGGCCGTCGCAGACGGCCAAGGCCGACTCGCCCCCGCTGCCCGCCGCGGACTGGCCCATCTCGCCCGGATGGCCGGCGACTTCCCCACCGCTCTGGCCACCGCCTACACCCTGGGCTGGGAAGGCCGCCACCATCGCGTCGAAGGCGACATCTGGTGGCCCCACGGCGACATGGACCGCGCCGCCGCCGCGTACGCAACCGCACGCGACGAAGCCGAACACCACGGTGTCACCGGTGAGCGCGGCAACAGCCAGGCACACCGCGCCTTCGCACTGTCCTTCACCGACCCGGACGTCGTCGACGATGAACTCGCCCTCGCTGAGCAGCTGCTGGCCGGCGTGGATCTGCGCGCCACCACCCTGATCACCCATATCGCGGCGCTCGCCCGCGACGCCGGCCGCACCGATGCCGACGTCGACGACCGAGCCCAGGTCCTGCGCACCGAGATCCGTACAGCGGGCGTGGCCTACCTCGAGCTCGCCCTGGACCTCACCCTCGCCTTCCACCACGCCGTCCGCGCCGACCACGAACAGGCGGCCGCAACGGTTGCCCGGATCCAGGCGAACACGATCGGCGGCGACTACGCCTACTACGCCGACATCGCCTGCTACATGGCGAACCTGACCGTCCAGGAGACAGCCGGCGCCCAGTGGGTCGACGGCGCTGATGTCGTTCGCGCGCGGTGGCGGGACCTCGTGCTGACCCGCCGCACCCACCTGGAAGTCGGCCCGTGACCCGGCCGGCCAATCTGTTGACCCCCTCCGTCCGGTGAGAAGAGGAGCAGCCGCAGCGTGCCCCGCAGCTTCGACGATGACGCAGCCAGCCGGATGAGAGCAGCCGATGAACACCTCTCTGCGGAACAGAGAGAGGCGCGTGACGAAGAGCTCGCCGAAGTACGCGCCCTGCGACGCGAGGGGCGGCGGGGCGAGCGGGAGCTCGCGCGCCGGCGTCTGATCAACCGAATACGCCGCTGGGCTGCCGCCATTGCGGCGGTGGCCGTGGTCACCGCCGCAAGCTGGACCCTGCTGCGGTGGGGATCGCCCTCCCGTTATGTGAAGGCTGACATCGTCTGCGGAGCCGCATTGGTCCTCGCTGCTGCGGCGGCTTGGGGTGTCGGATTTCGGCACCGAGATCTGCCATCACGAGCTGAACTGGAGGATGAACTCGACTCCAACCGGGAGGCGCTGCGGTTCTACAGCACCCTCGTCTATCCGTCACTCGGGGAGCGGCGCAGTCTGTACCGCGAGGACGTCGCGGGATTCATCGAGCAGTACCAGGCGGAAAGCCGCCGCTACCGAGCCGTCCACAACACCCTGCAGTCCCTCATCATGATCGGATCCACTGCCACGACCACAGTGGCTGCTCTGGACTCCGGTGACAAACTGACCTGGCAGAACGTCACCATCGTGACCATCAGCTTCGCCATCACCCTCGCGGCGGCCTTCACCGGCTACTACAAGTACCGCGAGCGCAGCTACTTCCTCCAGCAGACCGCTGACGCCATCGAAGAAGAAGCCAACGCTTTTGCCCTCGGTGTCGGCAAGTACGGCGTCTTCGGCCCCGAGCAGGACCAGGAAGCGCTCGCCGTCTTCACCCTGGCCGTGGAGGACCTGCGCAACGAGCAGCGCCGCCGGCAGCAGCAGTTGGACCAACCGGCCGAGCAGGCCACGTCTGGAGGCACATCACCGGCGTGAGAGCGCACTGACGACCGACTGCCCCGTACGGGGATGGTGCTGCGCCGCAGATCGCCAGCGACGGCCCGGACGCGAGAGTCGCGGATCGGGGCTTCCAGGTGCGCAGGAGGGCGGCGATCTGCTCGGCGGTGCAGCCGCGGGCTGTTCAGCTCGCGGGCGGCTGTCCGGGCGGGCCTCCTGGTGCGTTGCGAGCGCGCGAGGTAGCCCTCGCACGTCCTCTCCCTGCTCCTCACTGGCCTCTCTGGCGCAGCGGCCGGAGCCACGTCGTCGGGCACGGGCACCGACCCGGCCACGAGGATCCGCAGGCCCCGCACGACCGTGCGGCCCACCGACTCGTCCGCCGCCTGGACGACGCGGGCCTGCTCCGAGCGCAGCTTGGTCGCCCAGATCGCCGGCTCCCGGCACACGGCGACTTGAGCACGGGCGCCTTGGTCGCCGCCTGCTCCGCCTCCCTCGGGGGCACCGGCCTCCCGCAGGACGGAACGGTCGTGCTGCAGGCGGCGCATCGCGGCGAGCCGGGAGAGGAAGCGCACGAACACCTGCCTTCAGTTCCTGGCGCTGCTGGACTGCTGGGCGAGCCGGTCGCGGCAGGCGGTGGAACCTTCCCCTCCGCGGCGCCGGTGTGGCGCGACCGGAGTGCCAGGTGTGGTTACAGCGGCGTGCCCGGCTGCGTCTCCGGATGCCGGACGACCTGTCGCAGCCGCCTTTCCACCTCGTACCGATTGAGACCCTTCGACCTTGCGTACTGGGTAACGGCAGCCTGCACCACCACAGCGGCTTCGAGCCATACCCGGCGCTGCCGATCCCGCTCCTCAAGGTCATCGAGCTGCTGGAGCTGGAGGTGAGCGTCGGTGGCGGTCTGCTGCAGCGCAACGAGCTGATCGGGGAGGCCGCTTGGGTGCAGCGCCGGATGGGGGCCACGCTGAGCACCTCCCCGGGACTGGACCGCCGTCTCGGCAACGGTAGGAGCAGGCTGGGCCGGGACCCCGGCCGCAGGGAGCTCCGGGCCGGCGGCCGGAGCACTCAGGGCGGGAAGCGACGGCTTGCAGGTCGGCCGATTACGACTCGCACGAGCAGACGGGTCGGGCTCCGGTACAGGCGGCAGCTGGGTGTCGTCGCTGCGGAGAGCCTCATGGCGATCCCGGTCGGCGTCGGTGACCCAGAAGCGGTGCGTCGTACCGCCGACACGGAATTGCACCGGCACGATGGTGCCGGCCGCCGTCCGACGCACCAGGTCGTCGAACAGGACGTCACGCGGCTTGGGCGTGGCGTGGAAGCGGCCGCACCGGCGCACACCGTTCGGACAGGGATACACGGCGCGGACGTCGCAGCGCCAGAAGTCCAGGGCACGGAAGCCGGAGACGACGCGCAGGTCACCGGTCTTGGCAATGACATAGGCGGGCAGGTTGTCGCTGCGGGTCCACTGGGTGTCGTTGCGGCGCGCGTAGTCGGCCCGATCGGTGTGCCAGGCGGGAGTGATCCCGTTCTTCTCGGCCTTCGCCGCGCGGGCGCGTACGCTGCGGGGCCCGTGCACACCTGCGGACGACAGCTGTACCTCCCAGCCGATTCGGCGTCCGTCGGCGCCTTCGACGAGGGTGTCGGTCTGGATCCAGCTGCGGCCCACACGCGTGCGGACTTCGCTGTCGGCCCGGAAGCCGTCCTCCTCCGCGACCCGCACAATGCGCTCCTGATACGCCTTGTGCTCGTCGCTCATGGGCAGGGTGTGACGTTCCTCGTCTTCGGCCTTCTCGTGGACGGCTTCCCGGCGCCCCGCACGGAGCCGCAAGTGCATCCAGGCTTCCACCCCGGCCTCCTGGCAGACGCCACCGCACTGCAGATCCCGCCCGGCCACCGGCACACCACGCGCGGCATACAGCCGGTCAGTGCGGTAGACGGTCTCCCACAGATCCGGTAACTCCGGATGTCCTAGATCATCCCGGATCAGATCCAGGTAGACCCGCAACTTCGTGTGCCAGACGGTATTGGCCACCCGCTACCACCCTTCTGTCATGAAACCTCAGCAAAGGGACAGTAGGGCGCGGCACTGACAATCGGCAGGGCGCACGCACGTGGCACGGTCGGAAAGCGGTCAGTGTCAACGCAGGCCGTCTTATCTCCGCCGTCCTGGCGGGCCGCTCGTTCGGCACGGGCCCGGCGCAGCGCCAAGGCGCGGGTGGCCTCGGCTTCACGGCGGCGCTGGACACGGGCCGCCTCGATCGGGGCCGGTTGCTCCTCCGAGGGCGCCTCGAGTTCTGGGAAGGCGCGGCGGCTCAGCTCGCGCATCGCGGCGGTCTGCCGCTCCACGGCTTCCGCGATGCCGGGTCCACCCGGGACGGCACCGCGACCTCCTGGTGCGCGGCGAGCGCGCGGCGGTAGCCCTCGCACGCCGTCTCCCGCGTCCTGACCGGGCCCGTGGGGGCGTCGGCCGGGGCTGCCGGGGCGACGTCGGCCGGATCGGGGGCGGGCACGGCGCCGGACGGCAGGATCCGCAGGGCGCGCACGACGGTACGCCCCGCGGCCTCATTGGCGGCCGCGACGACCCGGCGCTGCTCCAGCCGCATCTTCGTCGCCCAGGCCGTCGACTCCGGGCACACTGTGAGCCGGCCGGAGTCAGGGTCGTACGACACCGCGGCGACGTGCCCGGCGAGCTCGGGGGCGATGGCCGCCCACCGATCCCGCAGCGTCGCGCCGGCGGCCGGGAGCTCCCAGGCCCGCTCGGTCACCAGCGCGCCGATCGCGGCACCGAGCCCCATCGGCTCGCGCCCGCCGCGCCGGGCCCCCGGCGCTGTGCGCGGCTTCGCTTTCGACGCCGCCGTACGGCCGCCGTTCTTGCGCGCGCTCTCCAGCGCGACCCGCAGCGCGACCCGTGCCAGGTCGACGCCCGACAACTCGCCGCCGCTCATGACCGCTCCCAGGTGGTGTAGCCGAGGGACAGGTGCCCGAGCCGGGACAGGCGGGTGACCTGGTCGACGAACGCGCTCGTGAACAGGCGCCTGGCCGACACCTCGCCGTACCGGTCGATGTGCGCGAACACGATCTCGTGGTCGCGGGCGGCGCGGGTGCGCCAGTCCAGGACCTGCTCGCGGGTCAGGTCCTCGAGGACCAGCTCCTGGTCGACGACGACGTCCTCCGGCTCCGGCGCGGGTGCCGGGCGGGGAGCGGGCAGCGCAACTGGCGTCAGTGAGTCGGCCGGCTCCTTGATGGCTGGGTGCGTGGCCGCGGCGTTGGTGCGGGCCTTGGCGGCCGCCGCCTGCCGGGCCCTGACCTGCTCCCAGCGGTGCTCGCGGGCCCATGCCTGGGCGGTCACGTCCTCGTGCAGCTGCCGCTCGGTCGCCGTACGGCGCTCCTCCGGAGAGGCGTACGGCATCGCCGCGTCCACGGCGGCCGCAGCCGCGTGACGCTCGGCACGGCGGCCCTCCCGCCTGTCCTCGCACCGCGGGCAGTCCTGGCCCGAGTCGAGCAGTATGCCCTCGTCACACCGCTTGTCGCCGCACTCCTGGCGCTGGGGCAGGCCCCGGCCGACCAGCCAGCCCACCGGGTCCTTGATCGGACCGCTCAGCCGCAGCTGGTCCTCGAGGCGCCGGGCCAGCCGGTCGGCGAGGACCTTCGGCCCGTCGGCCCGGCCCGTGAAGCCCGCCACCAGGTCCAGCTCGATGCGGGTCGCAGCCTCCACGAGCTTCCGGGCGGCCGGACGCTCCAGACGCGCCCACACCAGCCGGACCGGCTCCAAGATCACCCGCAGGTCTTCGGGCGGCAGCGGCACCCTCCCTCGCTGCTGCCTGCTCTGACCCGCACTGTCCACGGGCCGCACCGAAGCGCCAGCCACTGGCCCGCGGCCGCCGTTTTCGCTGCTCATCGACGGGGACTTCTCGCGCTGTTCCCCGCGGAGCGGGCCGCCCTCGCCGTCGACCAGGCGCAGCTCGTCAGTGCCAGCAGCGTCTGGGGCCCGGTCCTCGCGTGCGCACGCGCGCTCCGGCCGATCACCGTTCCCATCGCGGCCTTCGCCGGAAAACCCACCAGAGAGCGAGGGAGAACCACCGGGAATAACCCCAGAAGCGTGAGAGGTGTGAAGGTGTGCAGCAACGGCGAGGTCTGCGATATCGGCCTCCTGGCTCTCCCCGGTGCCCTCCACCCCAGTAACCACAGGGGGCGCGGCCTTCCCAGCGCCTTCAAGATCTCCGGATGCAGTACCGGCGAGGTCTGAAAACACGGCACCGGCAGCCTCGCGGGCCTCCCGCACGAGCAGACCGTGCGCTTGGGCGACTGGCAGCAGCCGCACCCGGCTGCGCGCGTTCATCTGCGACGCCGTCTCGCGCCGGTCCACCGTCAGCGTGCCGCGCTCCTCCAGCCGCGCCAGGACCTTCGCTCCGCCCGACGGAGTGCAGCCCAGCAGTCGGCCGACCGTCGCCGCCGGACGGCCCCGCTCGGTGTCCACCGATCCGGGGCACAGCTGCAGCCAGCCGTTGGAGTTCGTCGACAGCACCATCAGCAGCAGCCCGAGCCGGTCGGTGGCCGCGCCGCGCCCCGTACGGTCCGCGAGCATCCCGGCCGGAGTCACCCGCCCGTCCTTGTGCGTCCAGCCCGGCGCGAACAGCACCTCGATCAGCTTGAGCAGCACCGCCAGCTCCACCCGAGACAGCGCCAGGACGTGCCGCCGGTCCCCGGCCTGCTGCGCCCGGTACATCGGGATCACCCGGCACTCCAGGCCCGTCATCCGCCCGGCCGCGCTGGTCGTCTCGCTCGACCCGAGCACGCCGCGCTCACGCAGCTCCGGCAGCACGGTGTGCGCGATGCGGGACTTCTTCAGCCCGAGCCACCGGCCCAGCTCCGCAGCAGTGATCTCCGTGCTGTAGTCGGCAGCGACCCGGGCCTTCGCCAGCAGCACCACCGCCGCCAGCCGCGTGGCGTCACACGCCCCGTCCATCGCCGGGGCCGACACCAGTGCACGTACCGCCGCGAGCAGCCGGGTGCGCATCGTCTCCGTCAGCTGCAGCGGGTTGCCCAGCTCCAGTGCCACCACGGGGCCGGCCTCCATCGGCACAGCCCGCAGGGCGGGACGCCGCGCACTCCGGCGCAGCACCTCCGGCACAGCAGCGGCCGACGCCGCCACGGCGCTCACCAGTCCGCCCCGGCTGACTTACCAGAAATGATCATCTGGGGATGGTCACGCCGAGAGACTGTGGACAGAGTCCAGTGCGCAGCGGCGGTCCTGTGGATGACGCTGGAGCCGGACGAGGCCTGCCTCCGGGTGAAGGTGTTGCTCGGGACGGACCTAGTCCAGGCGGGGACACCAGATCGTGTGATGTCGGCCACGGCGGGCTGGCTTTGTGGCCGATCCGACGGGTGGGAGGGCCGTACACGGGGACGCCAAAGCTGGCGACCCCGAGCGAGGTCATGCACAATGACTCCAGTCACGGGACTTCGGTCGTGTGGCACGACGAAGCCCCTGAGTGGTGCTTCTGGTTTCGGGCTGAAACCTGATGTCGAACCGTCCAACCGGCTCCCAACCGGGCGGACAATCCCTTCGGAGGGGCCTCCCAAAGGCCTTCTCCGGTAGCAGATGGGCGCTGAGCCGAGGTGACTCCCAATCACCTGAAGCTGAGCGACCCGGGGCGGCATGAAGACCCGTAAGGGCGCCGCCCCCACAGACCTACGTCATCCCGCCCCCCTCAACCGAGGGGTGAACCGGGGTGCGCGCGGACAGCACGAACGCCCCGTCGAAGGACCAGCAACCGGCATGGCTGCTGACCCCACGGCGGGGTGCGGTGTGTCGGGTGACGGGTACGGGTACCCTGATCACGTCGGCACCTTCCTTCTCGCGAAAAGGGTGCTCGGCAGGCCTCCGGACCCCTCTCACAAGGTCCGTCGGCCACGTGGCCCCTCCCGGCTTGCTCAAGGCCGGTAGACGGGGCCACTTTTCTTTTTGATCAACGCTGGGGATCACCCTACCGTTCCCGCCGAACTCTGCGCGGCCCCAGGGCACACGTGTCGCAAAGCCCGACGTCCCCTGACGTCCGATCACAACCTCGTACCTCCCGGGTGAATTCGCGCTTCAAATGCTCAACCGTGCTGCTCACGCGACACGTGCCTGTGATCCGAACAGGGATCGGTCAGGAATTCCAGAGGGTTCGCACGGAGACCCTCGCGGATCCCGCAGGGCGGCCAACCATCTGCTCGGAGGGCCCGCCCCACGGGACAGCAAATTGGGGCGAGCACGGATCGACGTAGTCGCCTGCCAGGGGCCACACCTACGGGTCGCCCTTCAGGCCTCTCACGCCCCGAAGGCCAGCAGGGGCACGTCGTAGAGGTTGGGGTTCTTGGGGCGGGTCATCACCGGTGCGGTGACCTCGACTACGAGCATCTCGACGAGGAACTGGACGCGGGCGCTGAGTAGATGGCTGGTGTGGCCGGTGGCCGACCGGGCCTTTTCCCCTAGCGACGTGTGGATGTGCGGCAGGACCGAGTCCGTCTCTGGGGCGTAGGCAAGCGTCCCGCATCCCATGGCCTCCACCCCGGTCAGGTGAACCTTGCTCCAGACCGGTGCTTCGGGGTCCTCGAGCCTTTCGCACGCACCGACGATCTCAGCCTCTGCGAAGCCGGCGATGAACATCGGGATGTAGCCGTGCCGGACGCCGTTCAGGCGGCAGAACTCGGCAAGGGTGGGGAAGAAGTCGTCTCCATGGTCAAAATTCACGGCGAAGGTGCGCCCAGTGGTCAGTTCGTAGCTGCGCAAGACGGGTCCTCGAGATGGTGGGGACGGTTAAGAGAGAGCGCTGAAGGCCTGGGCGACCTGGTCGTTGTCGGCCGTGGTCATCAGGAGCAGTTGCAGCAGGATGCGCGCTTTGACGGGGTCCAGCGTGCTGCCGGAGATCAGCCCGCGTTCGAGCAGGTCGGACTCGGAGCCGGGGAAACCGTAGGTGTGCCGGAGCACGGGGCCCGATCCGGTGCGTGTAGCGAGGACGACGGGCATGCGTTTCGCGAGATCGTTGAGCCCGTCCACGCATGCCATCGGGACATGGCCGGCTCCGAAGGCCGCGACCACCAGGCCGTCGACGTGGTCGCCCAGAGCATGCAGGAGAGCCCCGTCGTCGCCGAGGCCGACCGTGTAGATCGCGGTGCGCGCGGCCGCGGTGGCACTGCGGGGATCGAACGTCAAAGAGGGAGCGGGGCGTGCCATGATCCGCACACGATCCTCCGCGACGTAGCCGATCGGCCCGGGGTACGAGGTGAAGGCTGCGGGACTCGTTGCGTGGGTCTTGCGGACCCAGCGGGCAGCGTGGATCTCCTCAGCGAACACCACCACACAACCCGTGCCGCGTGCTTCGGTGCTGGTCGCGACACGGAGGGCGGCCAGCACGTTCGCGGGACCGTCGGCCCCGGCCATGCTGGCATTGCGCATGGCGCCGGTCACCACAACCGGCGTGTCTCCAGTGGTGAGGAGGTCCAGCAGATACGCGGTCTCCTCGATCGTGTCAGTTCCCTGGGTGACGACTACACCGTCGACACCGTCGGCTGCGAGCGTCTCCACCAGGACGGCGAGCTCAAGCAGGTCGGAGAAGGACAGCGAGGCGCCGGGGAGCCGGCGGAAGTCGTGAACCTCCACTTCGATGCCTGTTTTGGCAAGTCCTGGTACGGCTGCCACGAGGTCGTCGGCTGACAGTGTCGGCGTTGCGCCGCCTTCTGCCTGGGCGGTCATCGCGATGGTGCCGCCAAGCGAGATCACCGCGCCGCGCGGGGCGTTGTCGACCATGGTCTGCTTCCTCTTCGTGGACATGTAGGTGTGGTGGGGGTCAGTGGTCGGACGGGAGAGATCCCACGTACGCGCAAGCGGCATCGATGCCGGCCGCTGAGACGAGTCGGCTGCGGGACTGGACCAGACCGGACGAGCCGTACCGGGCGAGCTGGCCGCACCGCTCGATCAGCCACGACCACGGCAGATCGAGATAGTGGGCGAGAGCACGGAGCCGTCCGGCAGGCGTGGGCGCAGCTGTGAACGAGTCCGCGTTGACGTCGCGCGCCGCGATCGTGAACTCCCTGACCACCGAGGACCGGGCCGTCACATCGACATGCCACATCCCGTCCCCGCGAACCCAGTTGGCGATCACGGCTTCCTTGTCAGGGGCAACCACGAAGCCTTCGACGGCTTCGTACGCGGGATCAGCCGTGAACTGGGCGTGGATCCCCAACGACTCCATCAGCGCCACGGCCAGGAACAACAGGATCCGTTCGTAGCGGGGCGAGGAACGGACGATGCCCTCCGGGATGCAGAAGGCTCGGGTACTCGTACTGCCGAGCACCTTGGTGGTCTCCCGCAGGTACGGGAACTTGTGATCGAAGATCAGCCATGCGCTGGCCTCCTCCCCTCGCTGCTCCCGGGTCCAGAACGCGGGCAGTGCTGGCAGATCCGGCAGCGCACGAAGGATGTGGCGGGCGCAGAAGTCGCTGCCCAGCCACATGTGGGCAACCGTGTTCAGCCCGGGTGCAGCTTCCCGGCTGACCGCCGAAGCGGACAGCCGCTCGTACGCCTTGAGATCGCTGCGCGTCTCGGCAAGAGCCTGGTCATCGGCCTGTAGGGCGTCATCGTAGTTGCTGACGGCCCACAGGAGGCCGTACGTGAGGTCATCCAGCTCGTAAGCGGTAGGAGCCGTGACTTCGCATACGCCGCCGTTCCTTGTGATCTTTGCGCGGGCTGCGCGGGCGTCCAGAGCGTAGAACCTTGCGACGCCACCGGTGTCGACCGCCCCGACCAGCAAACCGCGATGAGGCCGTGCCAGGAACTCCTCCACGCGTTGTTGCTCAGGCACGGACACGATTACCCGGCTTCCCTCGACGCGGGCGGGGTGGACCTGCAGCGAGAGCTGGGAGCCGAGCATGGAACGGCCGCCTGGGAGGAGCGCGTGCCAGTCGACACCGAACTCAGGGGCCGGACGGGACAGTCGAAGGCCGGACCAGTTCGCGGTCACGCTTCTCGCGAAGTCGAATGGGTCATCTGCGACCGCAGCGGACGCTGGCATGGGAAAGCCAGCTACCACGGCTGCACTGATCCCCGCGCCGGCGCGCAGGAGCGCGCGTCGATCGAGTGCCACGAGCACCACCGTTCCATCGTCTAGACGCCGAGGGACAAAGATCCCCTCACCATCTGACGCTGCCGTCTGCGACAGGGCCGTGGCCAGGCCAAACGATGTATCGGATACATGGGGCGCGCCATCGGATACATGGACGGGCTCAGGGGTACCTCGGCCGATCTCCTGCCACAACTCGATCAGGAACCCACCTGCGCCGAGCGCCCGGTCGACGAGCTCGATCTCACCCAGGTCCTTCGGGGGGCGGTCGCCGTTCTCCCAACGCTGCACCTTGGAGTGCGAAACAAACGTCTTGGCGGCCAGTTCTCGCATGGACAGACCGCGCGCCTCGCGTAGCTCCCGGATCACGTAACCAAGGCGGTGCTGGGGCGACTGATCCGGCGTCAGCACATTCGGCCGCTGCCCCATTTCGGGCCCCCTCTATGTATCCAAGTCCGTGTATCCGGCCGACGGATACACGGCAACCGTAGAAGTCACTGCTTTTCACGCCTACACCTGGAGTGACGGCTCCACCGGCCGGAACCCCCAACTCCCACTCCAGGAGAGCGAGATGACCCAGATTCGTCATGCCCACAAGACATCGTGCAGTGTGGCGGACGCGCATGGTCGGAACGTCGACTTCATGGTCACAAGGCCGGCCTCGACGTGCACCTGCCCATGCACGAGACCTACTGAAGACCCGCGACCGCGTGGCCGCCCCGGAGCCGTGGTCATACGCGTTGCCGCGATTTTGACCGCTGGCCTGGTCGCAGCCGTGCTGCTCGTGGTGATCCGCGACGTCATCACCACCATGGCCAGCACCGGCGTCACCGGCCTCATCCTGAGGGCGTTTCTCACGCCATCCGATAGGCGGGACCGGTGAACTCCATATCCGACCCCCGAATCTCGTCTGACATGGCCCAGATCCGTCGTACGCCGTCGCCGGCCACTGCCAGCGCAGGATCGGAATCATGCGTCGAACTCGTAGTCCAGGACGTATGCCGCCGAATCCAGGGCCATCTCGTTGATCTCAACCGCTCGCCCTTCACCGTCGAACGCCGTGCGGGCCAACTTGATGACGGTTCTGTCAGCAGGGATAGCCAGTCGGGCTGCCTCTTCGGCGGAGGGCATGCGGACTCGGATCTCCTCTCGGAACCGAGCCGGAGGACGCCCAAGATCCGCAAGGCGAGCGTAGATGCCCCCTGGTCCGGTGTCGGCCTGAGTGATGGGCGAACCCGCAACCAGCGACTGAGGGAGGTACGACGCCGCGAGCATGACCGGGCGCCCCTCCATGACATACCGGCGGCTGCGTACACAGACGGTCTCGCCAGGCCCCAGTTCGAACATGTCGCTGATGTGCTGAGGAGGTGGGACATCCTCTGCCACGGTGATCTGATCGACGTCCGGTGCGCGGCGATCGTCTGCGGACCAGATGGTCTTGCCGCTTCCCCATTGGCCACGCGCCAGTCGGGGAATGCCGCGCCGGCGGATTGGCTGGAAGGACTCGACGAACCAGCCGGCTCCCTTGCGGGAACCGACGAGGCCTTCGTTGCGGAGCACGCCAAGCGCCTGCCGCATGGTCAGAGGGGCAACTTCGAAGTCAGCCGCCAGGGTGTTCTCGCCTGGAAGGCGGTCCCCGGGCTGGTAGTCGCCGCGTTCGAGGGCGGCCCTCAGCTCTGCGGCAATGCGCAGGTATTTGGGCTGACCAGCTCTCGTCTCGCGGCTCATACGTCTCCTCGGTATCGGCTCTCTATAGAGCTGATCGTACGGGGGTGCTGTTGGCGGTGGCGACGTATTGTGGCCTGATCCCTTCACTTCTCACTAGTGAGAGGTTGACCTCTATAGAGAGATTTGCTTCACTGAGGACATCGCAGCGAGGTCACCCCAAGCGACCTTCTGATCACTTCATGCTGCTGTGCTCGATCCATCGCTCCGAAACGCCAGGTCAGACCCCATGCGAGAGGAAACGCCCCATGAACCCGATCTCCACGCCCGACGCCAGCTTCCTCGAGGAGTTCGACAGCGAGACCGCGGCTCTCCTGGAGGCCATCGAGGTGGACCTCCCGGAGTTCGGCAACGTCGACCTGGACGTCGTGTTCGGTACGCCGCTGGAGATGTACGAGTTCGTGACCCCGGGTGAGCTGGCCCGCTTCGACGCCGAGGCCGGCCTGCGGGGCGGCCGCACCAAGGCCCAGGACGAGGTCGGATTCGAGTTCGCGGCTCGCAGGGACGCGGCCCGGGACATCGTCGCGGCCGACCCGTCGATCACCGAGCGAGTCCGCGAGCGACTGCTGGAGGCCCTGGAGCCGTCGATCGCCGTGTGGATCCGCGAGGAGCTGATGGGCGCGGCCCGGTCCGTCGGCGCGCAGATGCTCCGCCCGATCCCCACCGCCGACGCTCGGGTCTCCGCACCGGTCCCGCTCGCGGCCTGACCCTGCCCGCCGGGTCTTCGGACCCGGCTCCCCCACCCGGCACCGCCCCTGCGGGCGGCGCCGGATGAGGGAGCCGGACCCACGGTCCCTCCCGATCAACTTCATATGTCTGGCTGACCGCCGCTTCCACGCGCGGCCGGGGTGACGAGTTCGACGAGGTCCCCCGGAGCACAGCCAGGTGAGCCACCCGCAGCCAATTGCGCTGCCCGCCGGCCAGGAAGTCCGGGCCCCGCCCGGCTCCTGGTCGAAGGAGAACGCAATCGCTACCCAGGGAGTCAACTCGATGCGCCATAACGGCCGCACCCCGATCAAGGCCAGCAGCCTTCGCCCCGAGAACCTCAACCTGCGCGAGGGCGAGACCTCGGTCGTCTGCCCCGACTGCGACAGCTGGCGTCGGCTGACCCGGTCGATGATCCACCCGCACCGCGACGGTGTGGAGCAGCCGAAGCCCGAGGCCCGCCGCTACCGCGACGACACCACGTCGTCCAAGCCGTCCAACGGCCGGCGCTGCCCCGGCAGCGCCCAGCGCATCGAGATGGACATCACCCCCGAGCAGTGGTCCGAGAAGCTGCACGAAGCGGAGACCACCGCGTCCGGCCGACGCACCACCAACCCGGTCCGCAAGCCCCGCCCCCAGGCCGCGCCGACGCCCTCGCAGATGGCGCCGGGCCAGCTGATCCCCGCGGTTGGGTCGCTGAACGAGCAGCTCACCGAGCACCTGCAGAGCGACTGCGTCCGGTGCCGGGTGGGCCGCTGCTCCACCGTCATCGAACTGCGTCAGCGCATCCGGCGCATCACCCGCCAGGCGGCCGGTCCGCAGCCGCAGCTGTACGGGCAGCTGCGCGCGGCCCTGACCGAGCACCGCGCCACCTGCTCGCCGTGCACGCAGGACTCGCCGTGCGACGCCGGCCGCAAGCTCACCGCCCGGATTTCCGGGCTCGCCCAGGACCAGATGCGTCGCACCCGCCCCGCCCTCTACCGCCCCGTCGTCTGACCCGAAGGAGCCTCCCGTGCCCGACCTGATCGCCGGTACCCGCCCGGTGCCCACCGACCCGCGCACCCCGCTCCAGCGCGCGACCGACCGGCTCACCGCCGCGCGGCGCGAGCTCACCCAGGGCAGCCCCTCCCGCGCCCGCCGCCAGGAGTTGGCCGACCTGATCGCCCGGCTCGAGACGGAGATCCGGGGACTGAAGCAGCCCTGACCGCCCGCGACTTCCCGCGTTGCCCAGACGCCAACGGCCCGCTCGTGGCGTGCCGTTGACGGTGGAGAGCGTCGGAGGACCCCCGCTCGATCTCACCCCGCGCCTCAACGAAGAGGGACTGACCCCATGACGACATCTGAGTGCCACCACCAGACCCCGTGCCCGTCGGCGGACAGCCCCGACCGCGAGGCCGCGCACATCGTCGCCCACCACCCCGAACAGGGCTGGTCGCTGCTGTGCAACGGCGTCCTGCTGTTCGACGACACCGGTGAGCTCCTGCCCGACGGCCGCGTCATCGCCCCGCACCGGCCGATCGGCAACCTGCTCTTCGCAGCGGCCGCCTAACCCCCGCCCTTCCCGATGTTGCCTGTCGCCTCCGGGGCCGCCGTCGGCCGCCGGGGACGGCGGGGAGCACCAGGGACTTCCCACCCCTGCACCGCTCCACGGCCGGCCTCCGGCTCCCAGGAGGCCGGCCCTGGTTCGGCCCTCCCCGTGATGGCTGAGGAGCACATCCCAACTCCCCTGCGCCAAGGAGGACTTGATGATCACTGTCCCGTTGTTCCTGCTCTTCGCCTTCCTCACATGGCTGTGCTGGCGGGCGGACATCCAGATGGGCGCCCTGATCTGCGCGCTGGTCTGCGGCTACGCCCTGGCGGCGTCACCGCTGTCGGCCGCGATCGACGGGATCGGCCAGGGCATCGCCACGGCGGTGCAGCACGCAGGAAGCAACCAGGCCAGGAACCGGTGAACCTGCCGTCTGCCTGTGGCTCCGGGCCTTCGGGCCCGGGACCGCAGGGAGGTGACAGCCCCCGCGTGCGAGACCCCCACCCCGCCTTCCGGAAGGAACTTCATGAGTGACGAGAGCAGCGCCGACGAGAAGATCGGCTCCGACCTGGTCAAGCTGATCCAGCAGCTCGAAAAGATCGAGTTCCGCAACGACAGGGACCTCTACCGGTACGCGAGGATCCTGCGGGCGATCGGCCTGGAGCTGTACATGAGGGTCGGTATGGACGCCGACATGATCACGGCGATCCTCAGCCAGTACAAGGGCAAGTGGTACACCTTCGGCCTCCAGTCCAAGCTCCGCGCCAAGCTGGTCGGCGCGCACCTCAAGGGCGGCGCGAGCGCCGCGAAGGTGCTCGGGCTGAGCGGCGTGAAGATGTACGCCTCCTTCGTCAAGCACTTCATCAAGCCCGAGCAGGAGGCCGAAGCCGAGGCCCGCAAGGGCAAGGGCGGCAAGGGCCGTCCCGGGTTCTCCATCGGCGACAAGCCGAACTCCGGATCTGCCGGCAAGCCCGGCGAAGCAGGAAAGGCCGCCTAAATGGCACGCCGCGCATCCCGTTCGAAGAAGATCGACACCCGCACCGAGGAAGAGGTCCAGGAAAGCCGCGGGGCCCGTCTCACCTACGGCGGCCCCTGGGCGGTCGTACTGGGCGGATACCTCCCGGTGGAGCTCGCCCACGTCGTGCTCGAAGGCAACCCCACCACCCTGGCGCTGGCCGCGCTCGGTGTGGCCGGCACCGGCACCGCCGTGTGCCGCCTGATGTCCCACATCGACAACAAGGCCAAGCGCCCCAAGGACCAGCGGATCTGGCACCAGGTCAACACCGGGGCCGTCACCGCGGCCGCCACGCTCGGCACCGTCGTCGGCGTCGACAGCGCGGCGACCGCCGGGGCCTGGTTCCTCGGGGGCGTCGGGATGGCGGCCGCCAACAACCTTTGGTCGAAGTTCTACAAGGCGGGCTCCGAGAAGAGCGCCTCCAAGTGGGAGAAGCTGGAGTCGGAGATCGGCCTGGCCAAGCAGGAGCTCGAGGACGCCAAGTCCAACGGCAAGGGCACGGTCGTGGCGAAGGTCAGGGCGAAGGACGGGGCGACCGCCGACGAACTCGCCCGCAAGATCCCGGCCCTGGCCTCCGTCCTGCGCCTGGGGCAGGGCCGCATCACCCACACCGTCAACGACGACGACTCCGGCGACATCACGATGCGCGTCCAGGTCGCCGACCTCCTCAAGAACGGCTTCCCCTGGCCGGGCCCGAGCGCGTTCGGCACGAGCATCGGCGACTCCCCGCTCAACCTCGGTCGCTACGAGGACGGCGAGACGCTCAAGGTCAACCTGCCCGGTGTCCTGCGCGACCCCCAGGAGCTGCGCAACGGCAACGTGGAGCACGCCATCGCCCAGGGCACCAACGGTGCGGGCAAGACCCAGGGCAACTGCACCCTCGTGGGCGACGCCGCCACCCGCACCGAGGTGTCGACCATCATCATCAACTGCTCGAAGTTCCAGCAGGACTACGGGCACGTCCGGCACGCCGCCGACATGGTCATCCAGACCGAAGCCGAGGCGCGCCGCTTCTTCAAGCAGCTGCACACCGTCATCAAGGCCCGCGCCGACTACCTCGGCTCCAAGGGCCTGTCGAAGTGGAAGCCCGGCTGCGGCCTGAACTTCCTGATCATCATCGGTGAGGAGGCGGCCGACTTCGCCGACGGCGAGGCCTACTCCAAGGTGCTGCGCACCCTGCGGTCGACCGGCGGCTGGTTCCTGTCGTCGATCCAGCGCGCCACGCACGACCAGATGGACACCACCGCCCGCTCCAACCACCCCGCCGGCATGGCCTACGGGCTCACCGACGGCGCGGACGCCCAGTACATCCTGCCGCCCGAGGCGATCGAGGCCGGCGCGTTCCCCGGCTGGGGCAATCGCAAGGCCGGCTACCTCTACGCGGCCGGCATGGGCATCAAGGAGGACCGCTGGGCGGTCGTCGCCCGCACCTACAACGCCGACCGCGCCCAGCTCGCCGCCGCCGTCACCGCGGGCATGAACGTCCGCACCCCGATGGACGAGGTGACCGCCGGGGCGTTCGGCGCGCTGTGGACCAACCGCACGTTCTTCACCACTCCCCTGCTGGAGGCCGACGACGCCGCCGACCTCCCCCAGGAGCCGCACCACCCGGCCCCGCCCGCCGCGTCCCAGCCCGCTGAGGCGGCGCCGGCCTCCGAGCACGGCACCGACGAGGACGAGGACGAGGCCATGGCCCTGGACGCAGAGGAAGTCGAGGAACTGATCCGTAAGGAGACCGAGGACTTGGACGACGAACTGCAGAAGATCCTCGACTCCGACCCCGAGCCGGGTGAGTACGACCACCTGAGCGTGGAGCAGGAGATCGAGGCCCCCGCCGACGACGCCCCGGTGTTCAACCTGCCGGGCGCGTGCGAGGACGAGGACAAACTGAGCAGCGACGACGCCCGCGACGCCATCTTTGCTCAGCTTGACGATTGGGTTCGCGAAGGCAAGGACTCGTTCCAGCCGAAGGAGCTCAACCACATCTGGATGCGGGTCGACCTGGAGGAGCCCCGCTCGTGGTGGAACCGTCTACGGACCCGGCTCCTCAAGGACGGCGTGATCTCCAAGGACGAGTCAGAGGAGGGCTACGGATCGTACGACCTGATCCGCTCTCCCCTCGCCGACAACAACGGAGAGTAGTCACATTCGAGGGGCGAACAGTGCGCGCACCGCGAACTGTTCGCCCCTCTCCCTCCCTAAGAAACTCCCCGGTGTTCTCGCGTACACAGTCCGGAAGATACCGGTTTGTCACCCGCGAACAGTGCGCCGCACACCCTCTCCGAACACTGCGCGAACACTACGGAAGGTAACCATTATGAGCGCCCCGACCGCTCCCCGGCCGAAGGCGGCCGGCCCGCCCCGAACCCCCACCCCAGTCACTGCCGACGACGCCAACAAGGCCCGCAAGTCCATGGCCAAACTGGACGAGGTCCTGGCCATGGTCACCAAAGCGCTGCTCACCCTCGGGGGCGGCGCTTTGATCTTCACTTGTGTGAATGTGACCCGGTTCGGCGTCTCCCACGAGATTCCCTGGTACATCGCCTGGATGCTGGACCCGCTGGCCAGCCTCGCGCTGATCACCGTCCTGTACGTCGACGGCGTCCTCGCCGAACACGGCGGCGACTACAAGCCCGGCGGCTGGCCGTTCCTGCTGCGCTGGACGGCCGGCCTGTCCACCTGGGTCATGAACTGCTGGACGTCGCTCTACCCCGACGGCCACTTCCACTTCATCCCCCAGAAGCCCGACGCCGGCGGCATCCTGCTCCACTCCGTCGCCCCCGCCCTGCTGATCCTGCTCGCCGAAGCCGCCACCGGCTACCGCAAGTACGCCACCCGGCGGCGCGGCGAACTCACCGCGATCATCGCGCAGTTCGAGGCGACGGCCGCCGCAGAACGCGAGGCCGCCGCAAATCGAGCCCGCGCAGAACGCGAACGTGAGGAAGCCGAGAAGCGCGAGGCCGCCAAACGCGAGGCCGACCGCGCAGAGCGCGAGGAAAACGCGAGGCTCGAACGCGAGCGGATCGCGGCAGAAAGCGAGGCTGCCGCCCGAGCCCGCCGCGCAGAAATCGAGGCAGAACGCGAGCGCCTCGAACTCGCTGAACGCAACGCGGAAATCGAGGCCAGGCGACGCAAGACCCAGGCAGAGATCGAGGCGCAGCAGCGCCGCGAGCGGTGGGAGCTGGAGCAGGCTGAGCAGGACCGTGAGGCCACCCGCCGCGCAGAGATCACCACGGCAGAAGCCCAGGCTGAGGCGCTGCGCAAGGAGGCAGAAGCCAAGGCGGAAGCCGAAAAGATCAAGGCTGCGGCTGAGGCCCGCGCCCTGGAGGAGGCTGAACGCCTCAAGCGGCAGCGCGCTCTGGAGCGGACCGCCGCCCGCACCCGGGGCACCTCGGAAAGCGCCTCGCGAAACGGCACCGGCCGCGCCTCGATTTCTGCGGGGCGCACCTCGGGAAGTTCCTCGGAAAACGGGGCCGCGCTCACTGCCGTCCCCGCCCTGACCGCCTCGGAAAGTGACGGCCGGGTCCCTCGCGATGTGCGCGCGCAGCAGCGAGACGAGGCTGAGCGCTACGTCGCAAAGTGCTTCCTGACCAACGTCACCCCCGACCTGGACGGCCTCGCGAAGCACTACGGCAAGGGCGAGACCTGGGTCGGCGATCGTGTCCGCGAGGTCAAGAAGCGCCTCGAAAACGAGGCCGGGTTCAAGGAGAGCGTGCTCGCCGACGAACTCGAAGTCTTCGCCACCGACGACGCCACCGACAGCGACACCGCGGGCGCGGCGTGAGCGCGCCCGGCGAACAGGAGGACAACGACGTGGACATCACGTTCGACTTCACCGAGCACCCGGACGAGCCCTTCGAGCTGCTCTCCACGGCCGGCCCCCAGCACCCGCCGACCATCCTGCTCCGCAGCGAGCCGCTGATGCCGATGCGCTTCGGCCGCATCCCCGACTGAGCTTCGACAGCTCCACTGACCCCCGAGATGTTGAAGCCACCTCGGGGGCCGGTGAAGAGGCCGAAGCCTCCCCGGGCGCTTCACGCCAATGACACCGCCCGAGCTCCCCCATCGAGGAGGACACCATCATGCCGTCCTACGGCGAGCAGCCCCAGACCACCTACCTGCCGACCCCGCTGCCGCCGCAGTACGGGCAGGCACCCGTCCCCGCGTTCGGCCAGCACGTCGTCCCGCTGCCGCAGAACACGGTCGTCTACCCGTCGACTGCCGGCATCGACGGCGTGGTCGTCGTCCCCGGCCCGGCCGGACAGCAGGTCGCCTACTACACCCCGCCGCCCGCCCCGGCCCCGCAGCCGCTGGTCTCCCCGCTCCTCATCAAGGCCGCCCTGGTGGCCTTCATCGTCGGCATCAGCGGCGTCGGCCTGTACTTCCTGATGCACGCGATCGTGGAACTCCTCCACGCGCTCGCCACCATCGGGCTGATCGGCCTGGCGGGCCTGGTCGGCTTCATCGTCCTGAAGATGTTCAGCATCGGCTCCGGCTCTCGCTCGCGTGGCGACACCATCAACGTCAACGCCAAGGGCCGCGCCCGCGTCCAGGTCCACACCGGCCGCGGACACAACCGTGGCCGCCGCCGCTGAACCGACGCCCCCGGCCGATGAGCCGGTCGTCCGGGACGTCGACTTATACGCCACCAGCTCCGGCGCCATCCCCACGTACAAGTGGCGCCAGGCCCCCGAAGGCCTGGCCACCCGCCGCCAGCTGCGCGCGATGGGCCTGAGCCCCGGCCGTGGCAACGACCCCGTCGTCCAGATCGAATGCCGCGGCGGTAAGCGCGTCGCCTACCTGTACCGGATCGACCTCGCCGTCCCGAAGCGGATACCGACGCTGGCTCAAGAAGCCGCGCTCGACAAGGCGATGGCCCGGCGCCAGACGTGCCCGAAGTGCTCCAGGCGGTACTTCCGGTGCCTCCCTTTGCGCACCCTCGGCAGCTGCCTGGAGTGCTACGACGGCACGCCCGCCGATCCCCGCGACTACACCACTGCCTCCACCGAGTGGATCTCCGCTGCCTGACCCCGCCACGACAACCGCCATCTCGAAGGAGTCCCGCCCGTGCCCAAGTCCAAGATGCCCCGCCCCGTCGAAGCGGCCACGGTCGTGGTCGCCGCCGTATGGGCCGCGTTCATCGCCCGCGACCTCGCCGACCACGGCGTCGACACCCTCGTCATCATCTCCGTCGTCCTCGCGGTCATCAGCGCCGGCATGGGGCTCGGTACCCGCTTCGAGCAGGCCACGCACAGCGAGTTGTTCGTGTGCCCGGAGCCCGGCTGCGGCGTCGAGATCCGCGCCACGAACCAGCCGGACGAGCGCGTCGCCCGGCTGAAGGAACTCGCCACCGACCACTCCCAGCACCCCGCCAAGGCCTGACGGCTGCCTGATCCGCCCGTCCCGCACGGGCGGTGAAGAGAACCGTCCAGACCAGCCGCCACCCAACCCCGCGCCCCAGAGAGGACGCCCGCCATGCCTCAGATCGTGAGCACGCCCCGCCTGCGTGAGCTGGAATCGCACGCCGGAGCACTGCCCTTCGCCCGCTCCAAGAGCGACCGGCTGGAGAAGGAACTCGAGGCCGCACAGCGGAAGATCGGGGAGCTGGAGCGCGACCTGGAGAAGCTGCTGAAGGCCACCGCGAAGGAACTCGCGGACGGAGTCGCCCAGGTCCGCGAGGCCAACCAGCGCACATTCGACGCGCAGACGGCCACCCGGAAGGCCAGCGACAAGGTCAGGGAACTCAACCAGGAGATCGAGCGGCTCAAGGGCAAGCTCACCGAGAACCCGCGCCCCGAGCCGAGCGGCGTCGTCGGCCGCTACCTGAACCAGACCGGCGCCCACGTGGACATCACCCTGCTCGTCACCGACGCCGGCCGCCGCGGCGGCGTGGGCAGCCGCATCGTCGACCTCCGACTGGTCGCCGGCTGCACCGGCTGCGGCGAGAAGAACGAGGACGACGCCGTCCTCAGCGAAGGCGTCTACGACTCCCCCGACGCCCGCCACCGCTACATCAGCGACGACTGGAACGGCGGCCGGATGCGCCGCTGGGCACAGTCCCACGCCGAAACCTGCCGGGCCGTGGCACTGAACAACGCCGCCTGACAGGGGCACCGCGATGACCAGCAACCCTCGCTCCGACCGCGTCGCCGTCAGCCGCGCCGGGCAGATCGCCATGCTCGCCCTCGAGCAGCTGGGCGCGCTCGTCCACGGCGGCCTGGACTACGACCCCGCCGTCGACCTGCTGCTCAAACTCACCTCCGGCGACCCGGACTGCGACATCACCCTCCCCCTGCTTTTCGGCGAGCTGACCCGGGCCTTCGCCGACCACCTGTACGTACACGCCGACCGCGACATCCGCGTCCGGCGGGCCGCGCAGAACCTGTACGCCGCAGCCGAGAGCATCACGGCCGCCGGCGACCACGTGGAGCAGGCCCTGGAGCACCTGGGAGTCCTCAGCACCTCCCACACCCCCGCGTCGGCCTGAACCGCGGCTGCCACCTGCCCGATCCGCCCGACACCACGCGGGCGGTGAGGGGAGCCGGACAGCCAGCCCCCGCCAACTCCGTCCAGCAGACACCCAATCCGCCGAAGGAGCTCCCTGGTGAGCGAGCCCACCGCCAGCCCCAACCCCGAACAGCCCGACGCCGTCCCGCCGATGGAGACCATCGACGACAGCAAGCGCCAGCCGCCCCGCCGACACCCGGGTCCGGCCACCACGATGCCGAGGCCGACGCCCATACGGACCCGCGACGACATCCCGCCCGGCGCCCTCGCCGCCGGCGTCGTCCTGGGCATCCTCACCCTGGTGGTCATCCTCAAGGTGGCCATCCCCATGGCCATCGACTGGTCCCGGCACCAGGACTGGTCATGGGCCACCCAGTGGGCCGCCACCGTCACCGACCCCGTGCACGCCTACCTCACCGCGCACACGGCCGGGCTGCCGGTCACCGCCTCCAGCGCGTTCGGGATCTGGCTGGGCGTCGGCGCCGCCTCCCTCGTATGGGCCTGGCTCACCAAAGCGGTCGGCGCCCGGCTGACCTTCATCGCGCACGGCACGGCCACGGTGCTCATGGTGTGGTCGTCAGCTCCCGCCGCCGGCCGCACCGTCGCCGCAGGTCTGGCCGCCCTCGCCTGGACGATCGGCAGCCTCTTCGCGCTGCGCGGCCTGTCCCTCCGGCCCGTGATCAACGTTCCGCCGTGTGACCGCCGGTCCTGACGGCTGCCTGATCCACCCGCCCCGCCGACCGTCGGGCCGGGTGGTGACGGGGAGCCGGACAGCCCGGCGACATGGGAGGAGCACATGAACAGCAGCGAGATACGCGACGAAGCCGCCCGGCTCCTGCGAGCCGTGCGCACCGAACGGGGCGAGCTGCGCGACCACATGATCGAGGAAGCGCGGCTGTGGATCGCGCTCGTGGAGGTGACCGGAGCCGAAGACCCGGACACGCCCGTCCCGGCCGGCACGGTCATGCGGATCCACACCCGCACCGGCGCACTCACCGTCGTACGGAAGACAAAGGACTCCGGAGTCACCGTCTACCCGTGGACCTGCCTCGGCTGCGGCGAAAGCCACGAGTTCGGCCGCGCGGACCGCAACGGCGCCCGGACGGAAGCCACCCTGCACGCGCGGGACTGCTGGGTTCTGCCCGAGCCGACGGAGCCGAAGCCGAACGACAGCATCCCCGACCAGGCCCTCGCGACGGCCTGAACCCCGAGTGCTGACCTGACGGTTGCCTGATCCACCCGCCCCGCCGACCGTCGGGCCGGGTGGTGACGGGGAGCCGGACAGCCCGGCCAGAAGGGAACCGACCATGACCCTCGGCATCGACACCGAGAACCACATGCTCGAATCAGCGCAGGACGGCCAGCGTGCCCTCGCCCGCATCGACGGCAACGCCGCCGCCTCCCTCTCCCTGCTCATCAGCGAGTACACGGAGCTACGCGACCGCGTGAAGCTGCTCATGGACGGACTGCCCAAGCACCACACCGACCCGGAGCTGTGCGCCGCGTGCGACGCGCTCGCGCAGATGTGCCCGTACCACACGGGCCGCGCCGACAGCTGGGCGTACCTCTCCCAGGCCATGCGCCTGGTCGCGAGCGGCGACTCCAGCTACGCCGTCCTGGTCCTGGAGCACGCCGACGCGAACGGGGACGAGGCATGACCGCCGCCCCCGACACCGCGCTCCTGCTGACGTCGTGCGACCTGGACAAGAACCTGGACGCCGCCATCCGTGACACCGACGCGAAGATCACCCGCACCGACAGCAAGGCGTCGCTGTTACTCGCGTTCGACGGTGTGGTTCTGGCCGCTGTCGTCGGCGCCTACGACACGCGACTCCCGCTCGCGGCGAAGGTTTTCGGGACGGCGGCCGCGCTCGCCCTGGGCGCGGCCGCCGTCCTGCTCCTGCTGGTCGTCCGCCCCCGCCTCAAAGGCGACGACGCCGCGTCGTTCCCGTACTGGGCGCGGTTGAAGGACGACCGGGAGATCCTCGCCAGCCTCACCGTCGACGCCCGCGTCGCCCGGCTGCGCGTCCTGTCCCAGATCGCGCTCGGCAAGTACGTGCAGCTGCGATGGGCCATCGACCTGATCCTCGCCTCACTCGCCCTGCTCGCGGCCGCCGGTGCAACCGCCCTCCTCTTCGCGTGACCGCTGACCGGCCGGTCTCCGTCGCCCCCACCCCGCTCCCGCAGCCGGGTGGGGCCAGGCGGTGTCCGCCCGGCCACCCAGGCCGGGGACCGGCACCCTCCAAGGAGGAGCCCGTGTCCAACGTCCAGTCCCTCACCGACCGCAAGGACCTCATGCGCCGCGCCGCTGAGCGGTTCGGCCACCGCACCCCGCAGCCGCACCCGATGGACGAGCGGCTCACCGCGCAGTCCGAGGCGGCCTACTCCGCCCACGCCGACCGGCGTATCCCGTCGGCCGCCAGCCTCGTGGACGTCGCCCTCAGCGTGCGCGCCAGCGTCCTGGGCGAGGTCCTGCTGCTGGAGAACGTCCTGACCGCCGCCCGCGAGCGCGGCGGGATCGACCCCGGCGTCCTCGAGCTCCTGGAGCTGGTCGTCGACCACGGCCACGAGCACACCGTGGCCCTGGCCGACACCGTCCGCGCCCTCGCGCCCGTCGGCGACGCCGCCGCATGAGACCCCCGCGGGGCGGCCGACCGGTCACCACAACCAGGCCGCCCCGCAGGAGACGCACCGCTCACCTTCCGATCGCACCACGACCCGAAGAGAGAGGCACACCCCTTCATGATGAACAACGAACTGCGCCAGGCGACAGCCCGCGTCGGCGCTGAGGCCCTCAGCCTGACCAAGGTGGCGGCTGTCCTGTTCGTGGCCGGCGTCACCGCCGACCTCGCCTACAGCCCGCTGCGGCACAGCCTGTCCGCGCACGACAGCCGGATCGGCGCCGCCGTCCTGGCCGTCATCTTCGCCATCGGCGCGTCCCAGTTCCTCGACTGGACGACCAGCCCGATCAGCAAGCGCCTGAACGAGCTTTCCTACGGCTGGCCCTCCCGCACCAGCACCAAGGCCCCGGCGCCGGCCGCCACCCTGGACGACGGCATCGCCCTGGTCGCGGACGCCGCCGTGCAGGACGCCGCCGCCCGGGCCGCCCACGGCGTCATGGTCACGCTCGATGAAAGCGGCAGCTCGCTCCTGTCCCAGGCCGACCGCTGGCAGGGCTTCGAGAACGGCGAGGCCCGCTACCACCTCGCGCCCGGCCTGGCCCTGTACTTCCGCGGGATTGAGGGCCACTACGGCACGATCACCAATGAGTTCACGCTGCTGAGCGGCGACAGCGAGGACGACAGCGTCCAGATCACCAGCCTCGCCCAGATCCACCAGCACCTCACCGCCCGCGCCGCAGGTCTCCCCGTGGCCGTTCCCGTCGACGACACCGACGACGGTGACACCCGGGGCCTGTCCGCGGCCTGACGGACTGCCCGTGCTGCCCCGACCCGCACCACGCGGGTCGGGGCGGTGCGGTAGCCCCTCAGCCCGCTCGCTCTCCGTCTCCGGAAGGACGCCCACGTGCAGTTCCACAAGAAGAAGCAGCTGGACCAGATGACCATCCGGCGAAGCGGCCTGTTCGTCTCCAAGAAGATCACCGCCGACATCGAGCGCACCGTGCCCGTCGCCCAGCGACTGGTCCGCGACCACTACGGCCGCCGCCCGGTCGTCCCCGTCGAACTCGTGGTCATCAAGACCAACAAGCTCTCCGGCCTGGTCGTCCAGTCGCTGGGTGTGGCCGCCGGCATCAAGTACGAGGTGTGGCGCGACAAGGTGCTGTCCCTGACCGCCCGCCCCGGCGACATCTACGCCGTCACCGTGGCCGGTCCCAACAGCTCCATCCGGATCTTCCTCAACGCCCAGCGGCTGCGGCGCCGCAAGGGACAGGAGATCGGCCCCACCCTCGTCTACGCGATGGTCGAAGTCGACCAGCTGTGCCGCAAGGGCGGCCCCGACGCGCAGATCGCCCTCGCCCGCCACGAGATGGGCACGCACGTGCTCAACAAGGCCGCTCTCAAGAAGCTCTACAAGGAGCTCGTGGCGCGCGAGGACGAAGCGGAGAAGGTCACCCAGAAGATCATGGGCAAGGTCGTGCGCAACCACCGCCGCCAGGAGGCTGAAGCCCAGCGGCAGGTGCCCGCTGCGGCCGCCGGCCGGGCCTGACCTGCCGCCGTGCCGTCCCGGCCCTTCCCGGCCGGGACGGTGCGGGGGCACGTCAGCCCACCCCGCCGAACCCCTGGAGCTGCAAGATGACGACCGCCATGCGCATCACCGGTCACACCCCCGAGCGCCCGAAGACCGACTGCGCCTTGGCCAGTCGCGTTTCCGGCGTGGAGACCCAGATGATCACCGAGATGGCCGGGGCCGCGTTCCACTTGGAGCGCCTGCAGAGCACGGTCGGCACCCCGGAGCAGGAACTCGCTGCGTACAAGGTCGACATGACCGCCGACCGGCACCGCGACTACGTCCTCGGTGTCGCCGCCCGTATCCGCCGCGCGCTCGACACGCTCACCGCCCCGTACGAGACGCCCGCGGACACGGACACGGGACAGGCCGCCGCCTGACCCACGCCCACCGCCCCAACGGCCCGGCCACCACGGCCGGGCCGCTCGCATCCCCGCCGAAGGACCCGATGCACCCGCTGACCCTTCCCGCCGGGACCCTGTGCACGCTGATCGGCCCACCGGGCTGCGGCAAGTCCACCTTCGCCGCCCGCTACCCCGCCAGCTGGCGCATCTGCCTCGATCTCTACCGCCTGGCCGCCACCGACTCCGAAGCGGACCAGAGCGCAACGCCCGTCGCAGCCGAGATCCAGAACCTGCTCCTGGACGCCCGGCTCGCCCGGGGCCTCATCATCCTGGCCGACGCCACCAACGTCTTCGCACACGTCAGAACCGGGCTGCTGGCCCGCGCCCGCTACTGGCAGCGCCCCACCGTGGCCGTCCTGTTCGACGTCCCGCTTGACACCGTGGAGGCGCAGAACGCCAGCCGCGACCGCGTGGTGCCGACGCACATCGTCCGCGACCTCCACGCCCAGCTGCCCAGCTTCGAGCAGCTGCTCGCCGAAGGGTTCGGCCAGGTCCACCTGGCCTCCCAGCTCGCCACGGCAGCACCTCTGACCTGAGCCGCACCGCCGACCTCCCGCACACCAGCGCATCCACGTCACGTCAACGACCCGTCCCGGGCGGCCCGCTGGCCGCCCGACCGATCCGGAGGACTCATGGCACACAGCACCCGGCCCGTCGTCCACTACATGGCGACCCGCCCCAACGGCACCGTCCACCCCACCTGCGAGTACCTCGCCCGGTACTACACCGAGCGGGGCGAGACGATCACGACCGTCAACCTCGCCGACCACGTCGGCCAGACCATCGACCACCCCAGCCCCGGGAAGAAGTGGTACACCGACACGCCGTTCTCGTACTTCCACATGTACACCAAGCCCGGCGAGATCCTGGAGCGCATCGAGGAGGGCTGGCCGATACGGCTGTTCGCCGTGGAGCCGCGCGGCGAGACCGGCAACTGGGGCGAGAACACCTACCCGTACTGGCTGATGTCCCACCAGATCCACGTCGTCGAAGAGACCGACGCCTGGCGTGCCTTCGGGCACCGCGGCGAGAAGGTCCTCAACACCATCGCCCAGGTGCCCGACCTCGCCCGGCAGTGGGCCGAAGCGTGGGCCGCCGACCCCGACGACACCCGCCGCAGGTACAACGCCTGGGACGAGCGCCTGGCCGACACCCGTGCCGTGAGCGACTGGGCACACTTCAAGGCGCAATACTCCCGACGCGCCGCCGGCCTCAAGACGGCCTACACGCTCGCAGGGGACGCCGCTGAGAAGGCCGCGACCGACGCCGGTGCCGACATCGAGGCCATCGCCGCGATCGGCCTGCGCGCCCGCTGCCTGGTCGCCGGTCAGCTCCTCCACGACCGGATCTGCTCGGGCGAGTACGAGAAGTCGATCCGCGCCCTGCTGCTCGGCACCCAGCTCGACACCCCCACCTCCGTCACGGCCTGACGGACCCCGCGCGGCCCGGGCGCACTCAACTCGCCAGGGCCACGCGTCGGCCGTCGCACCGAATTGCGGCCGGCTGCCTCTCCCCGCCCGTACGGACCCGCACCTGGTGTGCGGCGTCCGGCCGGGCGGGGCGGGGGGAGCCGACAAGGAGCTCCGACGCTAAAGAAGCGCGGCCCCCGGGGGGCTACCCGAGGACCGCGTGACAGGGAACCTGAGTGGAGGCACCTGTGATCACCAGTCTGACAGACGCCGAACGCGACAAGCTGTCAAAGGACAACGCCGCACAGAACAGGCGCAGCGAGAACAACGCGCGGGGCAAGGGCGGCGGCCAGTGATGGCCGACGACCACGAGAAGACGAAGCAGCCCACGCTGCCGTCGCGCCCGCGCGGCCCGCACCCGCACGCGCTCTGACGCCCGGCCGTTGACCGGCCGCACGTCAACGTCCCGGGGTGTGCGCCGGGCTTCACCGTCGCCCGCCCCGGGACTCCCATCCCGTACGAAACGAGAGGGAGTCACCATGACCTCCGTACGCGTGGCGTTGTCCTCCGCAACGGTCGCGGCCGCGCTCACCGCGGCCGCGATTCCCGCCGCCGGGTGGGCCGCCCACAGCGTCGTCTGGCACCGGCGCCTCGCCAAAGCCAGCCACGACAAGCTCACCGGAGCCCTGCGCCGCGAGGCGTGGGAACCACGCATCCAGCGGTTCATTGACCGCTACGGCAACAACGCCCTGGTCCTCGTCTGCGACGTCGACCACTTCAAGGACTTCAACTCCGACTTCGGGCATCACGTCGGTGACCTGGTTCTCAAGGACACGGCCGCCCGGCTGACAGCCTGGGCGGGACGCCACGGCATCGTCGGCCGGATGGGCGGCGACGAATTCGTCGTCTGCACATGGGTCGGCGCCGGCCGCCGCACCATCCGGCTGGACCAGTTGTGCCGCGCCCTGCGCGAGCCGATCGACACCGGCAACGGCCAGTTCGTCGACGTCGCCGTGTCCATCGGGGCCGCCGCCCCGGACGTTATCGGCAGCCGCGACCGCTGGTGTCTGCAGCGCGCCGCCGACGTGGCCATGTACGCGGGCAAGCACAGTGGCCACGCCGTCCAGGCGACCCGCGCGCACGCCGACGTCGTCAGCATCAACGGCCGCCGTCCCGGCCGGAACGGCACCCACGCCGGACCGGAGGCCGCGTGACCGCGACCGAGTACGCCCCGGACTTCATCCGCGGCATCACCATCAAGCAGCCGTGGACCGCGTGCATCGTCAACGGCGACAAGCGGATCGAGAACCGGCCCCGCGCCTGGGCGCCGGGCTGGCGCCTGCTGCACGCCGGTACGGAGAAGAACATGGACCGGGCCGCGCTGCGCGACCCGCTGGTGGCCCGCACGATCCGCGGCCGCCAGCTGCACTACAGCGCGGTCCTCGCAGTCGCCCGCATCACCGGTTCCCACGGCTCCTACACCGACGACGGTCTGTGCAGCCCGTGGGCACAGTCCGACTGCTTCCACGTCGGCCTGGACGACGTCCACGAGCTGCCGCTGCCCGTCCCGTGCCGCGGGGCGCTCGGACCGTGGCGCGTCCCGCTCCCGGTGTTCGAGCAGGTCCTCCTCCAACTCCCCCACCTTGAGCGCCTGTTCCAGGAGGCCACCTCATGACCCGCTACCACCCGGGCGTCGGCCACTACACCGATCACGGCGGGCCCGACCCGCGGTTCCCCCAGCCCCAGAGTCCGACCCCCACCGCCTGCCAGATCAACCCGAGCCTGTTCGACTTCGACTTCGGCGACTGCAACCGCAGGGAGAAGGAGCTGGCCAAGGCCCGCCGGGCCTGCTCCGGCTGCCCGCTGGTTGCCGAGTGTCTCAAGTGGGCCCTCGTGAACGAGGACCTCACCGAGGTCGGGGTCTGGGCGGCCACCACGCCCCGCCAGCGCAAGACGCTGCGCAAGCGCATGGTCGACCGCCTCGGGCCGGACTGGATCGACGTCCTCGCCCACCAGGACCAGGTCCGCCGCGAGCGGGCCGCCGCCGCCCGGCACACCCCGCTGACCGTGGACCAGGCCCGGATCGTCCGCCTGGACCGTGAGGTCAACGGGCCGATGCCGCCGCACCGATCGGTCACCCCCGCGCAGCAGGAACGCAACCGCACCCGGCTGATGGCCGGCCTCAAGGCCGCGTAGGGGGCCGCGATGTTCACCGACTGGACGGAGGCCCTCGAAGCCGAGGGCCTGCCGCTTGACCCGACCACGACCGAGCAGGAAGCCGCCGCGGCCCGGGTTACCGCCCGCAACGCCGGCAGCAAGGAGGACCTGGCCCTCCTCCTCGAAGCGCTTGGCCTGCCCGGCGACGACGACACCGTCACCACCCTCCTCCCTCTCCTCCCCAGCTCCGAAGGAGACCCCGACATGCCGCAGACGACCGCCAACGCGTTCGAGGCGACGGCGCTTTCCATGTACCACGCCGACCACCCCGTCTCCGAGATCACCGAGGCGACGGGCCTGACCGAGGACGAGATCACCGCCCTGGTCGCCGCCACGGAGGACACGACCAACGCGTCCGAGCAGACCGGCAGCAGTGTCGGCGGCACGGCCGCCGGGAAGTCCGTGGAGGCCGTGGAGGCGGGCGTCGGCGTGTCGGTGGAGCAGCTGCTCGCGTGGGCCGAAGCCCACCCGGCGGCGGGCATCCGCAACAAGGCCGCCCGGGTGCGCAGCGACCTCGCCGAACTCACCGCCCGGCACGCCACCGACCATGCCCAGCGCAAGGCGGAGGACAAGGTCGCCACGCTCAAGTCCCAGCTGGAGCAGGCGCAGGAGGAACTGAAGGCCATCAAGGCCGGCACCCTCCCTGCCAACTCCACCGTCGCGGCCCCCGACGCCGCCCCGGCGACGGCCGCACCCACCCCGATCCGGTCGGGCATGGGCAGCGGGCGCACCAAGGAGGAGCTGGCCGCCATCCGGACCTGGGCGCGCTGCAAGGGCTACAAGGTCGCGGACGCGGGCGTGGTCAAGAAGTCGATCATCGACGAGTACGACGCCGCCCACCAGGCCCCGGCCGCGAAGGCGAGCTGACCCGTGGCCGACGACGCGATAGCCCTGGACGGCTTCCTGGACGAAGAGAAGGCGCCCGGCCTCCATGGCTCAACGGCGCGCTTCCGTATCTTCGTCAGCCCGACGGACGAGCGTGTGGACGAGATGGTCATGCCCTGCACGGTGACCGACCCGGCCATGGTGGCCGCCGTGCTGCACGACCTGGTCCCCGGCGACATGCTGCGCGTCACCGGCTACGTCCGGGCGCCCCGCACCCCGGACGAGCCGATGTGGCTGGACGTCACCGCGCTCGAACTCCTGCAGGAGGCACCCGCCCAGTCACCGGAAGGCGTCGGCGCCGGGGAACTCGACTTCCTCACTGCCGACGCCGGCGACATCTACCAGCGGACCGGGATCAGCGTCCACGTCGCCGACTGCGGGCTGTTCGAACGCCACGGCACGTATCTCCTCTGGCACGACGGCGACGTGGCGGTCACGAGCGTGTGGGCCGACACCGGCGCCTGGGTCGGCGAGACCGACGATGCGGACCGGATCGGTGACCTGATCGCCGACTACGAGCACCGTCCGGCCGACGGCTGACCGGAGACCGCCGTGCCGATCCGGCCCGAGAACGTCCTCCGTTACCCGCCCGACTGGCCGGCCATCTCCCTTGCCATCAAGGAGCGGGCCGGGTGGCGGTGCGAGTGCATGGGCGAATGCGGCCGGGGCACGCACCCCGGCCGCTGCCCCAACGTCCACGAGGGCGAGGCGTACGGCACCGGCAGCATCGTCTGCCTCACCACCGCCCACCTCGATCACACCCCCGAAAACGTGGATCCCGCGAATCTGCGCGCGATGTGCCAGGGATGCCACCTGCACCTGGACGCCGGACACCACGCCGTCACCCGCGCCACGACCCGCGCCCGGGCCCTCGCCGACGCCGGGCAGCTCGCCGTCGACGTCGGCGCGGCCGCCACTCCGGTCATGCCGCCCACCCGGCCGCAGACCGCGCGCACCGCGACGGCCCGAGACTCCGAACAGCTCCCCCTCCTGCTGGACCTTCCCGAACACCCCGAAGGGACCCGCCCGTGAAACTCACCATCGAACAGGCCCACCTCGCCGCCGCCGTCGGCTACACGGCCCGCAGCCTCCCCGCCCGCCCGCCGGTACCCGTCCTGGCCGGCATCCTCCTGGACGCCCAGGAGGAGCGGCTGCGCCTCAGCGCCTTCGACTACGAGGTGTCCGCCGACACCGCCGTCCCCGCCACCGTTACCGAGGACGGCCGCGCCCTGGTCTCCGGCAGGCTGCTGTCCGACATCGTGGGCACCGTCCGCGGCGACGTGCACCTCGAACTCACCGGCCCCCGCATGGTGCTCAAGGCCGGGTCCGCCCGCTTCACCCTGCCCACCCTGCCCCTGGAGGAGTACCCGGCGCTCCCCGACCCGGGCGCCGCCGCCGGTACCCTCGCCGGTCCAGCCTTCGCCGAAGCAGTCGCCCAGGTCGCGTGCGCGGTCAGCAAGGAAGAGTCCCTTCCCACCCTGACCGGCATCGGCCTGCGCCACGACAGCGAGACCGGCACCCTCACCCTCTACGCCACCGACCGCTACCGGTTCGCCGTGCGCACCGTGCCGTGGAAGGACGCCGACCTGGCCGACTGCACCGCCGTGATCCCCGCCAAGGCCCTCACCGACGCCACCAAGGCCGCCGCCGACGAAACCACCGTCGACCTCGCCCTGCCCCACGCCAACTCGGGCCTGTTCAGCCTGCGCAGCGAGCACCACACCACCACGATCCGCGCCCTGGAGGGCGAACTTCCCAAGTACGAAACGCTCTTCCCGGACGAGTTCGCGCACGAAGCCACCGTGGAGATCACCGCCCTCAAAGCGGCCGCCCAGCGCGTCGCCCTGGTCGCCACCAGGGAGGCCCCGATCAAGCTGACCTTCACCGCCGACAACACCCTCGTCTTGGAGGGCGGCACCAGCGACGACGCCCAGGCCGTCGACAACGTCTCCACCAGCCTCGAAGGCGGCGAGCTCAGCATCGCCTTCAACCCCTCGTACCTGATCGACGGCCTCAACTCGATCGATGCCGAGTCCGTCCACTTCCAGTTCGTCTCCGCTACCAAGCCCGCCGTGATGCGCGGCGCCGGAAGCGACGACCAGGCCCTGCGCTACCTCCTCATGCCGGTCCGCCTCAGCGGCTGACCCCAGAACCGGAGGCATCCCGATGCCCGACACCCCGCGCACCGTCCTGGAGCGCTTCCCCGCCGGCGGCCCCCGCGGCTCCTGGCCCGCAGAGGAGTACGCCGCACAGCAGCGCTCCCAGGGCCAGCCCGCCCAGGTCGTCATGGACCTCCCCTCGGACACCTTCCTCGTGGTGACCGACACCCCCACCGACTGATCCGACCCCAACCGACCCTGCACACAGGAAGGCTGCCCATGGCCCGCATCAAAATCGCGATCGACCCGCTCCACGCCGACGGCACCGTCTGCACCCACGCGATCAAGCCGTCCGGCAAGCCCCGCGACCCCGAGTCCGGGTGCACCGGCCGCAAGAGCTACCAGGTCGTGTGCAGCGAGCACGGCAACGTCGGCGACCCCCACGGACTGCGAGTCCTCGCCGAACCCGCCCAGTCCGCGCACCGCGACGAACACAAGAAGGCCCCCGCGGCCGCCACTGCCTGACCCCCGCTCAACCCCGCAGCGCCCGGGGCGGCCGTCGACCTTGAGTCCGGCCGCCCCGGCGCCCTACCCGGAAGGACATCTGTGCCCCAGCCCCGCCCCACCGTCGTCGTCCTGTGCGGCTCCACCGCCTACTGGGACAAGCTCGCCGAAGCCAACCTGTACGAGACCGCCGCCGGTCGCGTCGTCCTCGCTCCCGGATGCAACCTCAAGGAACCCCACCCCTTGTGGGCCGACCAGCAGCAGGCCGACCGGCTCAAGCGGGTCCTGGACGCCCTCCACCTGCGGAAGATCGACATGGCGGACGAGGTCCTGGTAGTCAACCCCGATGGCTACATTGGCGACAGCACCGCCCGCGAGATCGACTACGCGCGCAGCCTCGGCAAGCCCATCCGGTATACGGAGCAGCCGTGACCGACTCCCCGGAGACACCTATGGACCCGGCCGCCCCGTTCACGCCGCTGCGACCGGTCGCCGACGCTCAGACCGCCCTCGTCTGCGACGAACCCGCCTGGCCGTACCGGTCGGCGTGCGCGGCCGGCGGGGGCATCGCCCGCCTACGGGTGTGGTGGGCCGGAGAGCACGGGCACGTCGCGATCGTCACCGAGACCGGCCTGGGAGCCTCCACCACCAACAGCGCGGGGGAGATCTGGGACGAGCTCACCGCCCGCTTCCCCGGCCCCCTGGTCCTGCTGGAGCACTGGCCCGCCGGAGACGGTGACGACCACGACCGCCTCGATCAGGTCGGCATGGTCGGCCGTCGCCCGACCTGGCGCCGGATCTGGCCCACCGCCCCCGCCAACCCCGACCATCACCTCTGCCAGGCCTGGATACAGGCGTACGGACACGACCTGCTCGCGATCTCCCAGCCCACCGCATAGACGACACCCCGCAATGAGGCCCTGCCCCCAACCGGTTCATACCGGGCGGGGGCAGGGCCTTTTTTGTGTTTTTGTCCCTGTGCTTCAAAACCGGGTTTTGAAGCACAGGGGGTGCCGACGCCTGGCGCGTTCTCAAAACCGGGTTTTGACGCGCCCGCTTAACGCGTGTTGTGGAGCGACGCGCGACTCATGCCATGCTGTCCCGGTCCGCTAGTACCGACCCTCCGGGCCGGGAAGCACACGGAACCCACGGAGTACCACTCATGGCACGGATCACCGCGCTCATCAACCGCAAAGGCGGGGTCGGTAAATCGACTCTCACCGTCAACACTGCGGCTATCACCGCCAACGTCCTTGGCTCCTCCCCTGAAGGCGAACCCGACTACGTGGCCGCCGTCTCCGCCGACCCCCAGGGCTCTGCCACCTGGTGGTCCGAACGAGTCGGCGACAACCTGCCGTTCTCCTTCATCCAGACCAAGTCCCGCGCAGACCTCGACTTCTTCCCCGAGCTGAAGAAGTCCCGCAAGGTCAAGCACGCATTCATCGACACCCCTGGATGGATGGACCTGCCCGAGGACGAGAAACAGCACGCCGGCGACCCCTTCGGCAACAGCGCTGCGGCCGACGCCATGCGCGCCGTCCTCGCCATCGCCGACGACATCATCGTCCCCGTCGAACCCGAGCCGCTGGGCTTCATGCCCACCCGCGACACCATCGAGGAAGTCGTCAAACCGCTCGGGCTGCCCTACTGGGTCGTCATCAACAACTGGGACCCCCGCGACGGCGAAGCCGACCTCGATCAGACCAGGGACTTCGTCCAGGCCCAAGGGTGGAAGCTCGCCAACACCGTGATCAGGCACTACAAGGTCCACACCCGCGCGGCTCTGGAAGGCACCGTCGTCACCCAGTACAAGAAGAACCGGGTGGCCATGGAGGCCCGCGAGGACTTTTACCAGCTTGCAGTCGAGATTGGCGCCGGGAAGAAGGGCGGCCGCTGATGGCGACGAAGAAGAAGGCCTGGACCGATCTACTCGGCACGGGGAGTACCTCAGACACAGCCGGGGACACCGGAGCGGCTGATGGCGGGCCCAAGGAGCCGCCAGCCACCGTGCTGATGCACACCATCGTGAGCAACCCGGAGAATCCACGGCCGGACGAGGACTACACCGACGCCGACCCCGAATTCCGGGAGCTGAAAGCCACGCTGAAGGAGATCGGCCAGCTCCAGCCGCTCGCCGTGGTCTCACGGAGCGTGTATGAGCGGGCCAAGCCGCACGTGGTGGAGCAGCTCAAGCCGAAGGACCGAGCAACCTTCCGTAAGGCCGACTGGGTTGTTGTCACCGGCAACCGGCGCCTGGCCGCCGCCCGGCAACTCGGCTGGACCCGTATCGACATCCGCGTCCAAGACCAGCTCGGGGACGAGGACGGACGTATCGACGACGCGGTCGTCATCGAGAACATCCACCGCAAGAACATCGCGCCCATAAGGGAAGCCGAGTTCCTCAAGCGGATGGTGGCCAAGCACGGGTCGCAGGAGAAGGTCGCCGAACGCATCGGCAAGACACAGGTGTACGTGTCGCAGCGGCTGTCCCTGCTGAACCTCGCCCCCGACATCCAGGACCAGGTCGACACCGGCGAGCTGAAACTCAAGGACGCCCGGCTGCTCGCCAGCCAGACTGAGGATCCTGCAGAGCAACGGGCACGAGTCGCCGAAATCAAGCGGAAGGCGACTGAGCCGAAGCCCCCGCGGAAGCGGAGGACGGTTCAAAACCCGGTTTTGGACGGAGAGCAGGCAGAGAGCGACACGTCGAACGCGTCGCCTGCGGACGGCCAACCAGTCCTGACCACGGACCAGGTGGAACCGGCAGCCACGAAGCATGAGCAGCTGGACAACGTGGCCGTTCAGCCGTCCGTTCCCGGGCAGGCCAGCCCTGCCGAAACGGCGACTGGCGGCAGGGAGCAACAGCCCAAGCTATTTCCCTACAAGGACGGAGTGGAAGCGGCGCAGCACCTGATCCTCAAGATGCCGCCGGACGAGTTCACCAAGATGCTGGACCTGCTCATTCGGCATAGAGACGACCAGGCCGTTTCTGCCGGTTGACCGAGCCTCAGCGAGGGGCCGCGCTCTGCCGACCACGAGGGCCGGTTTCCCAACTTTGGGAAACCGGCCCTCCAGCGTTCACGCCCGCCCTGCTACTCCTGGAACTCCTTGCTCTTCACGCCGTAGAACGTAGGCTTCGCAGGCCGGACCGTGGACTGCTCCAGCGTGTCGGCGAGCGGGGCGAACGTCTCGCTGCGCCGGACGACGTTGAGGAACTTGCCCAGTGCCTCCTTGTCCTCCCACAGCTCCGACACGGTGCTGAAGATCAACGACTTCAGGCGCTCCAACTCGGTCCCGGCCTCGTTCGCTGCCACGGCTGCCCCTCCTGGTCATCGGAAACGATCAGCCAACCAAGCTGCGCTCGTGGCCCGCAAGACCGCCTTCGGCCAGGGATCGATGGGACGTCGTGCGCGCGCCCGTCGGGTGCCCTGTGGCGTGGATCGGGGTGTTGGTGAAGTCCGACCGGAGAGCGTTGACACTCGTGCGCCGGCCGGAGCTGCTTCCCGCCTGGCGGGCACCTGAGAAGAAAGTTCGGCTGCTGCTCCCGCCCGGTGGGACACAACGCGGATCGGGCTTTTCTTGCAGGTCAGGGCCGTGTGGCGTGTCTGCATGACGATGAATATCGCGCTGATCACTGCCGGGCAGATGTACCGCTACTACTTGCGCCAGGTCGTCTTCGGCGACAGTCGGCGCCCGGCACGCACGCCGCTCGCCAAGGCGCAGGAGGAGGCCGGTGTCCCAGTTGGCCGATGGATGGGCCGTGGGCTCGCGGCCCTCGGGCTGGCCGCGGGGGACGTCGTCACCGAGGCGCAGCTGCGGAACCTGTTCGGGGAGAGAGGCCGGCACCCGCACGCGGATCTGATCGAGGCCGACCTGCTGGCTGCGGGCAAGTCACCGAAGGCAGCGTGGAAGGCCGGCGCCCTCGGTCGCCGGGTGAAGGTCACGGGCTTCGACCTCGTCTTCCGTCCGCAGCCGACGATCTACCTGCTGTGGGCGCTGGGTGATGACGAGACCCGGCGGGTGATCGAGGCCGCGCACGAGCGGGCGATCGAGAGGGTGCTGGAGTGGATCGAGGACCAGGTGGCGGTGATCCGCTTCGGCAAGGACGGCGTCTACCAGGTCCGGCCGCCCGGCGGTCTGGTCGCCGCCAGCTTCCGCCACTACGAGGCCCGGTCGGGAATGCCGCTGCTCCATGACCATCTGCTGCTGTCGGTGAAGGGGCAGCGTCTGGACGGGACGTGGGGATCGGTCCACTCGGAGGTCATGTTCGAGAACACCGTCGCCGCGTCCGCGCTCTACAACGAGATCGTGATGGCTGAGGTGTGTGAGGCGCTGGGGCTGGCCTCCGAGCCGCGCACCGTCACCGCCGGGCGCCGCCCGGTGATGGAGATTGCCGGGGTGCCGCACGAGCTGATCCGCTGGACCTCACGGCGCAGCGACCAGATAGCCGCCTGCCGGGCCGACCTGGAGCACGAGTACGTCACCGCCGTCGACGACGACGGCAACCTGAAGTTCGCGCCCGAGGTCTCCGAGAAGGCCCGCGCCAAGCTGAACGCGATGGCGGCGAAAATGACCCGCCAGCCCAAGCAGCAGGCCCGGCCGCTCGCGCAGCTGCGCGAGGACTGGCAGGCAGGTGCCCGCGCGTTCCTCGCCGACGCCGCCTACCTCATCGACTCCCTCCTCGATCGCGCCCGCGCCGCAGCCCGGACGATCCGGGCCCGGGTCGCCGCCGTGGTCGACGTCGCCCTGGCGGCCGTCGACGTCACCGCGATGGTGTTCGTGATGAACAAGGACGGCTACTTCCACCGCCGGCAGCTGCTCGCCGAAGCCCGCCGTCATCTCGCCCTCGTCCTGCGCGGCCGCCGCCGCGCACCGGGCCTGGACGAGAAGATCGTGGACGCCGCCATCGCCACGCACTGCCTGGACATCAGCGAGCCGAAGACACTGCGCGGCCGCATGCCGGCCTACCGCTTCTACACCGCCCGCTGGTCCCTGGCCGACCCGCCCACCCGCCGCCCACCGGGCGCCGAACCCGGGACCGACCGCCAGCCACCGGCCGGCCCCGGCGACCCGGATATGCCGCGCCTGCCCCTGGAGTCGGGGGAGTGGGACATCCCGCGCGTCCCGCTGCTCTACCAGCGTGCGGTCATCGCCTCCACCGTTCTGGGCGCCCGGCTGCGTACCGCGCGCCGCACCGGCCGCGCCCTGTACGACGACGTCGTGGCGCACCAGCAGGCGGCGATGCCCGAGCAGCTCCTCATCCCGTTCCCGGACGCCGACGAAGACGCTGGCCCCGGGCTCCGGCCGGCACTCGACATGACGGCGGTGCGGGCCCTGAAGAAGTCCCGAACGGACGTGGAAGCCCTCGATCTCACTGCCGAGCGGCTGTGCCACCTTCAGGATGCCTTCACCGCGGCGGCCGACCGGGCCCGCGCCACCATGGACCGCTACGCCAGCCGAAACGATGCCGATGGACCGCACCCGGTGCGCGAGGACGACCAGCAGGCGCACCACCCGCAGCAGCCCGGCCCGCGCCGTGGCCGGGAGACCGGCCACTGAGTGCACCGACGCCGCGCACCCGATGCCGCGGTGCCCATCGACGATGCCCGGCATCCCCGGCCGGGAGTGCACTGCATCGTGCGGGAGTGCTCGGCATCGCCGGGGACGATGCCGAGCATCCAGTCGATGCGCACCCGCCGCGTTTCCCCTTGACACAGCGCTGTGTCAAGGGGAAACGCACCTACGCCGCGTGGGCCCGCTCAAGGCGCTCGGTGCGCATCGTCTTCAGGGTGTCGACGATGTCCTCGCCCTCCTGCCGCAGGACGCTGTCGGTGAACCGGATGATGGTGTTGGCGACGCCCCAGATCGCGCTGGGGACGCACTCATTCGTCCACTGCTGCAGCGCGGCCAGCAGGATGCCCCGACCTCGTCCAGGGCGAAGGAGTCCGCGCACGGATCGGCGTCGGCCGCCAGGTCCGTGACGGGGAGGATGATGTCCTCAGCCAGCCGCAACAACAGGACGGCCGGCGCCGCAACAGCCCTCGTCCGGTCGAAGACGGCGGCCACGGCGCGCTCGCTGTCGGCCTTTATCGCCAGGATGTACTCGAAAGCGAGCTCCACCTCTTCGGGTGTCAGCGGCGTGCGGGGCTGCTCCAGGTGCGGCATCCGGATCTCCTCAACAGGCTGTCGCCGTGCCGATCACGACGACTGATCAGATGTTCCGGCCGGGTCCCTGTGGATAAGGTCCGGAGATTTCTCCCCCCTCCAAACCGGGGCGAACTGGTGCCGCAAGGGTTGAAGCGGGCCCCCTTGTCGACCGTGGTCGGCCCAACCACCAGCCCGACCACGGACCCCTTGTCCGATGCGGCGCGGGCGGCCAGGAGCGCACGTTTCTCCTTGACCAACTTCGCTACCGGCCGCCGTCAGGTCGCGGACAAGGGGTGGGTATTCACGATGGCCGCCACGCGCCCGCAGGAGGGGCATACAGCGGCCACCGAGCCATCGGGGCGGCTTCTCCCTCGCGCGGGCGTGCCACCGGCCGTCACAGGGCCGGTGAAGGACGCCAGGACGCAAGGGAGAGACCCAAGATGATGACCCAACACAGGCGCCCGCCGTACCCTGACCGCACCGCCGACCGGCGAACCGCGCGAGAAGGGCTGGCCGGTCGGACAGGCCGCCGCAGTCTCCTACCGCCGGCGCTTGCGATCCCACTGCCGTACCCACTTCCGTGCCCGGCACGAGAGCGGACCGCATTTCCCCTGGCCACCACGGCGTTCCCGGGCTGTGGCGCGCTGTCACAACCCTCTTCTCTCCTCCTCTCACTGACCAAGCTCTGGGAAATAGGTGGGGGTGGGGTGTCAGTGGTGGAGGCGATCATCGGGTTCAGGGCGCGCCTGGTGCCCTCTGCGGCCGGGCGGGGCCGGCGCCCGGCCGGTGGCCGGACGCGGACGACGGGAGGGCGGGGCTGATGGCGGGCAAGCGCAAGACGAACGAGGCGGGATCGTCGACCGGGCTGCGCGCCGATGTGCTGCGCGTGCTCGGAGTGCTCAAGGCCGCGACGGCGGACCAGATCCAGCGCCTGTCCTCACCGCACCTGACGTACCGGCACACCCTCAAGGAGACGGCAGCCGAGCGGAAGGAGGCGCGCACCGCCTCCCATCGCGGCGCGCTCAACGATCTGCGCAGGCACGGCCTGTCCGTCGACGGCGGCCGCACCCGAGGCGGGGAAGAGGTGCGGCTGCTCACCAAGGACGGGCTGGCCGCCGCCGGCCTCGAGTTGGACCGGGGGCCGGAGGAGATGGGCGGCATGCCCAAGAGCGCGGGCCGCTCGGGTGCGTCGCACGCGATGACGGTCAACGAGACGGTCATCGCGATGATCCGCCCGAAGCCCGACCTCGCCCTGGTGACCGGTGAGCCGACCGAAGCCATCGCGGCCGCCCAGGCCTTCGTCGACGCCCCCGACGGAATCGGCACCATCACCTCCTACGCCACCGAGGTCGCCCTCCCGGCGACCGGCACCTGGAGGAACCCCGGCGTCGGGTGCGCGTGGGCCGACATCGTCCTCACCGCTCCGGAGGTGGGGCTGCCGCTGTTGTTCATCGAGGCCGACAACTGCACCGAGGAAGCCCCGATCATCGCGGCGAAGTTCGACAAGTACATGCGCCACTTCCACCGGATGGTGAAGGACACCGACGGCAGAGACAAGCCGATGTGGCGCACCCGCTGGTCCGCTCACGATCCTCAGTGGGGCGATGCGACGCACCCGCCGGTCCTGCTCGTCTTCCACCAGGTCGGCAAGCGGCCCGCGCTGCAGCAGATGAAGAACGTCGCCGCCCTCACCCGCGAGCACTGGCAGGGCCAGTGGGCCGACGGCTTCCACCTCTACAACCAGAAGATGCCGATCGTGGCGACCACGCTGGAGCTGCTGCGCGAGCACGGCCCGGCCGGGCCCGCGTTCTGGCGTTTCGGCCGCGAGGACCGACAGAACCTGTGGGAGGCGATCGGCAACCCCCGCCGGGACGCCGCCCTCGCCCGCCTTGCTGAAGAGGGCCGGCGCCGTCTCGCGCAGGAAGCCGCCGAACGCGAGGCGCAGCGCCCCGTGTGCGCGGACTGCGGACAGAAGTTCACCGACGACCGGTGGAAGGCCAGCATCGTGGTCGACTGGGGCTGCGGGGACAGTCACCCGCACCTGTGCGACGACTGCAAGGCCCGGGCAGTCGAAGCGGAGCGGCAGGCGGCACAGGCCGAACACGAGCGCCAGGAGCAGGAGCGCCAGGAGACGGAGACGGCGCAGGCATCGAAGGCCGGCGGCTGGCTCGGACGCTGGCGCAGCTGACCCGGGCACGCCACCCCGCCAGCGCGGAGGCTTGCCCAGGGCCGCCTGGGCAAGCCCGCGTTGTCGGTAGCGGCTGCGAGGCTGGAGGGCATGGACAGCGACGATGAGCAGCTGCTGCGTGGCCGGATCTATGGAGCCGACCACGACCACCCGGGGCCGAAGCCGGGCCGCAGCTACGCCGAACTGGTGGGCGGGCCGCTGGACGGACTGCTCCTCGACATCACCGGCTGGAGGCCGGAGGAGATCAGCGACGGTGTCTCCCTCCAGACCGAGCTCGGGCAGTTCGGCCCCGGAGGCCGGGCGCTGTACGACCCGCGCCCCGGAGACCCGGCCCGCTGGGACTGGGGCGGCGACAGCCCCTGACGGCCCGCCACTCGGTCGGGTGAAGACACGGCAGCGGCGGAACTCTCCCCGGTCGCCCGGGCGTAGAGCCGTACATGAACCCGATCAACGAGGCACACGTGAGCGAGCCCGGCCTCCTGGTCGTCGACGTCGCGGCCGCCGACGACGCCACCGCCCTGGCCTTCCAGCAGCTGCTCGCCGATCGGTGGGCGACGTCGCCCGCACAGCACACGACTCGGGACGCCGGCGAGCCCGGCGTACGGCTGCGCTGCTACCTGGACCTGCGCCAGTCGCTCGACTCGAAAGCGGGTGCCGCTGCGGGCACCCTGCCGCGCCTACTTCTTCCGGATGCTGCCGCTAGAGATCCAGTGGACCAGGATCGCGGCCGTGTGCACGGCCGTTTCCGCAGCCTCCTGGGTCACGGGAGCGCTGGTGGGTCCTCCCGCATGGCGATCCCGCTGCCCGTGCCAGAGCAGGCTGATCATCGCGACGACCGCGTCAATGTCTGCAGGCGCCCCCGTCTTGTCGGAGATGACCATCTCGTACTTGTGCCGCCCCTGATCCAGGTGAGCACGCACCTTGCCGAGGGTGGGCTCGGGCGCGTTGGGAAGGAAGAGCGGGTTGGCGACGGCCTCAACGGCCTTGAGAGCACGGGAGTAGGCGGCACTCGGGTCGGGCTTGATCCCGTACGCCTCGGAGAACGCTGCACGCAGGTGATCGGCCGCCGTCTCCGCCTTCGCAGCCCCAGCGTCCACGGCCTTGTCATACGTGGCGTGGAGTGTCTCGTCCATCCGGCGTTCGAGCCTGCTGCCGTCTTCGGACACTGCGAATGCTGAGTCCCCCTCGCGCAGGATGCCTTCCAGCTGGCGGGCATATGAAAGGGCCGTTTGGCGGTGCTGCCAGTGCGCCCCCTGCAGCGCTTGCTGTACGCAGCCCAGAGTGGCGTCGATGACCTCCAGACGCAGCATCGGGTTCATCCGGTCGTCCAGATTGGCCAGCTCGGCATACGGGTCGCGGCTCTTAAGGAACCGGGAATGCAGCTTCAGCCGCACGGCGACGGGTGTCGCCATGTCGTAGTTGCGCAGCACCTCGTACAGCCAGTCACGGATGGGCACGTCGATGTGGTCCGGCACGCCCTCAACCCACAGGGGCTCTGGCTCGGTCTTCCCCGCCAGACGGTCAGTCAGCCGTCTCCATGTGCTTGTCACAGGTCGACTGTAGGGCGGCAGGTGAAGAGATCACGACCGACTTCTTCAGAGGCAGAAGCGTTGACCACCATGGTCCTGTCGTGGCTCAGCGCAGGCGGACCACGGTGACAACCGCGTGCCGGGTCGTGCCCGCCACGACCTCCACCACCACGTCGCCGACGGCGGGCGTGTAGGAGTCGCCGGCCTTCGTGAACGCCCTCCCGGGCCTGGGTACCAGGCGCGGGCCGATGACGGACGCGAGTGCCGTGGTCAGCCGCTGGGACAGCGCGACCCGTCCGTCGGACAGCTGTACGGCGAGCGCCTTCGGGTGGAGGGCACTGCCGGTGAACCCGACCACGGCCGCGTCGACGGTGTCCGCGTGCCTGATCTTCGCCCAGATCCGGCCCGCCTTATAGGCCCCTCGCAGCGGTTTCGCCACGATCCCCTCCACGCCTGCTCCCTCGAGCGCCGCGTACCAGAGCAGGGCCTCGTCCAGGTCGGTGGTCGACCACACCGGCACGATCGACGGACCGGCGTCGGCGAGCACGTCCAGGAGGACCTGGCGGCGCTCCACGTAGGGACGCGGGCGCAGGTCAGGAAAGCCCGCCGCAGGATGGGCCAGGACGTCGAACGCCACGTACGTCGCGGGGTGCCGGTCGGCGAGTTCCCGTGCCCGGCGCGGCCTGGAGAGCGCGCGGGACTGCGCTGCCTCGAAGCTGATCCGCGCGTTGCCGTCGGCGTCGGAGAGGTACACCACTGCCTCGCCGTCCAGGATCACGCCGGGCGGCAGGCGCATGGCGGCCACGGCCAGGTCCATCCAAAGTGCGGTGACGTCGCGGCCGGTGCGCGACTGCAGCCGGACACTGTCCTGGGTCCGCCACAGCACGGTCCGGTGGCCGTCGACCTTGATCTCGTAGGCCCACGGCCCCGTCGGAAGCTGCGTCACCGGGCGGGCCAGGGCGACGTCCACGGGCCACTCCACCCCCTCAGCCTGCGCCCCTGGGACACCGGCCGCCTGCTGGCTACTCCCGCGCTGCCAGCAGGCGGCCCGGGCGGCGAGGCCGCTGCGGTACGGCCGCGCCGCCGCACGGCGCGAGCCCGGCCGCGCTGAGCGAACCGGGCCCTGAAGTGGTCTGTGGTGCTCTCGACTTTCTGCTGAGCGTCTCGCCGAACCGCCCGGCTGTCATCACCCACACGAGTGGCCCGGCGAACGGAGAGGAAATCCGAAGCATGGCCCTCACTGCTTCGCTAGCTTGGCCTGGTGACACCTTCGACCCACACACGTCCAACGGATGGGCGGCTCGCATGACATCCGCGGCTTCGCTGTTCGCCTGCCGTCCTGCGGACGTGACCCTGGAGCGCGTTCGCGAGCTGGTTGCCATCGGCCAGCCCGAGAGCCTGACCTTGGAGTACAAGGAGAAATACACCCCCAGGATCCCGACCTCGGTCGCAGCGATGGCCAACAGCTACGGCGGCGTCATCCTGGTCGGCGTCACCGAGAGCAACGTCGACGACCGGGTCGTCGGCGTTCCGGAGGGCACGATCGTCCAGATCGTCAACGGCTGCCACCAGACGCTGGAGCCGCCCTGGGAGCCGGAGATCATCCCGGTGCCCCTGCCGGAGACCGAGGGCCGGATGATCCTGGTCGTCCGAGTCGACCCGGCGAAGGCATCGCGCCCGCTTCTGATCCAGGGGGCCGCTCCGATCCGGCTGCACGGACGCAACTCGGTAGCGGACCGCGCGGGGCTCGCACGGCTGATCAATGAGGCCACGCCCCAGGCTGTGGCGGCCGGACTGCGGTTGCCACCGGCTGACCTGCCCATGGACGACCAGGGCAAGCCGAGCGCCGACTTCCTCGTGCGTACGGGGATGTTCGTGCCGGTCGATGCGGCGGCCACCTGGCGCCCGCTGTCGGAGCGCAACGTGCAGGCCTTCGCCGACGCGCTGAACAACTCGCCTCTTCACCAGGCCCTGTTCCGCTGGTGCGCATCGATCGGCGAGGGTGGCATGAACCCTTTCCACCGGTCGGGATTCAACAGGGCCCGCAGGGTCCGGCTTTTGTGGCAGGGGGGTCCGGATGGAGCGCCGGCCTACCCGTTGGAGGCTGTGGCAAGGATCGACCTGCCGGATGCTTACGGAGCCCCGGTCTCGCACCTGCAGGTCTCCCTCGAAGTCGTCGCGCGCTTCCAACACGCCTTTGGCCGCTCAGCGCCCCTGTCCGTCGCCCGCCTGCACGAGCTGGTCGACGCTCTGACAGCCTCGCTGGTCGATGACAAGGTCACCGGAGCACTCGCCGCTCTGGCGGGTGTCGATCCTCTCGTGATGCCCCAGCCGCTTGGCCTGGACTTCCTCAGCAGCACGGACATGCCGGACCTGCTCGCCGGGAACGGACTGGCCTCGGTGCCGGACGCCGGCACCTCCCGAGGAGCCAACCTGCTCGCTGACCCGGGCGTCGACCAGCGAGACGCGGCGGAGCGCCGTGCGCTCATCGACAGCTGGCTCCAGCAGATCAGCCTGGACGCCGGCCTGCTCGGTATGGAGAAGGTCCTGGAACAGCTCCACGGCACCTCCCTTGAGCAGCAACTGCGCCGTCCTCACCGCACAGACGCTCTGTAAGGAATTGGGCGACGCCGCACCCAGCCCGACTTCCGCGGAGGCGGGACGCGGCGCGCGGGGGAGCCGGCCACCGCTGTATCCAGCTCGAGGATCGCCTGTAGCAGGCCGACGACCGTAAGGCTGCCGTCGGCCATGCTTTGGTCCCTCTGTCGGCTGTCAGCGCGACTGGATCCAGAGGCTGCCGTACGCGACGACGGCGCCGCCGACCGCGGTTGCGGCCCCTCGGATCAGATGCAGGCCGGCCTCGTTGCGGATCCGCCGGGCACGCTTGGCCCACCGGGTCCTCGATGGGAGGGGTTCCGGGTCCGGGCTGTTGCCCGTACGCTCGGACTTGGACATGAGCTTCTCCTTCGTCGGGGACGTTCGGTCTTCTGCAGACGGCTCCCTGCCCACCAGGGGGCCGTCGCCGTTTCCGACGACAGCCGTGCCGTTTGTCCGCCTGTTGAGACACCAACGCGTCCCGTGGGGCGGCTGAGAGCAACAAAAGCACCCTGAATAGCGCCCTGACCAGCGGAAACAGTGCTTTGGTCAACAAAGTTCTTCTGTGTTTTTGTGTGGCCAACCAGGCAGAAGACGTGTCTTCCAAGGTCTTCACAGGTCCTTGTGGGGCGAGGCTTGTTCTTTGCAGTTTTCAATGGGTGTCATGCCGGGGCTAAGCTAGGCTCTTTGAGTTCAAATGGGCTTTGATGAGCTGGAGTTGGACGTGCCCCAGGTGTTGCGAATGCCGAGCTTGGATGAGCTCCCGCATGGGTCCAGAAGGAACTTCGTGGGCGAGCTGCACACCTACTTCCGCGCGGCAGGGCGTCCCTCGCCAGCCAGCATCGCGGCAGCTGTTGCTCAATTGCGTGGTCCCGCCCCCGTGACCGTGAGCCGTGAGACGGTCCGGAGGCTGCTCAAAGGCGAGACCACCAGCACCTGGCCCAAGGTCAAAGCGGTACACGAGGTTCTCTGCCGCATGGCCGACCAGGACCCGACGTGGAGAAGATTCTCCGACTCCAACGACTACGACGAGGAAGACGACACCCGCACGCTTCGCGAATACCTACGCGATCTGTGGAACGACGCCGTTGAGGGTGTTGAACCTGATGCCGAGGCGGGCCACCCTCAGCTGGCGCCGGTTCCGCAGGCGTCACCGCCGCCCGCCCCGACCGGGGGATGGGGGCCGGCTCCGCAGCTGTCACCGCCGCCAGCCACAACTGGGGGGTGGGGTTCAGGGGGAGCCAACGGCGGGTACAGCGATGAGCCTCCTTTCTGAGCTGGGGTGGCACCGGCACGCCCGACATCGCTCCAACTGAGCTATCGCTGCTATGCCCACCGCATCCCGATCGCGGACAGCTGCTCGCGCCGGTCCTCCGACAACGTCGCTGCACGCGAGCGCTGGTTTCCGACCCATGCCCCCAGACGGAACTGCAGTTCCCACCCCTCGTCCGAGAGCACGGTCTCCACGTGCTTGCGAGGGACGTTCAGATGGCCTTCACGCTCGTAGAACTGCCTCGCGGCTGCCAGGTTGGCGGCCCACTTGTGGCCCTGCGTACGGCGCGGCTTCGGCTTCTCGTCCTCGGTGGCGGGCTCGATCCCGAGGACCTGCTCCAGCATCCACTGCTGCACTCCGGTGAGCTTGTCCCAGCCCAGCCGCTGGGCACGCACCCACCGCCCGAGGTCCTCGCCCTGGCGCAGGACGTCACCCGGCTCGGTCGGCAGCGCCCCGCCTTCGTCCAGGTGCAGCCGGGTGAGGTGAAACGCCCGCTGCCACTCCACCGGCCAGGTGGGACACCACGAGGCATCGATCTCCTCCAACTGCTCGCGCCGGTCCTCCGATAGCGCGCCGGCCACCGATCCCACCGGCAGGCCCTCGGCGCGCCGCTGCTCGATCTCGGCTGCCTTGCGGGCGGCGGCCCGGGCGTTCTTGAGCCAGATGCCCACCTTCGCGCCCTGGTAGGTGGCGTCCAGCGGGGCTAGGAGGTGCCCGTTCTCGGCAGCCCAGCCGCGGGCTGCGGCCAGGCCCTCCTCCCATGCGACGTCGAAGTGCGACCACACCATGCCCAGCTTCTCCAGCTGCTGTACGCGGTCCTCGTCCATGTCCCCGCGGGCGTAGAAGCGGCGGGCATCCGCGATCCACTGCCCCAGCGGGAAGTTGGCCAGCGCGGCCGGCCACCCCTCAGCCTGAGCCTCCTCACCCGCAGGCACCCGGTACGTGAACGGCACCTTCAGGTCGCCGACGTCCCGCGCGTACAGCACGGAGGCCTCGATGCCGCGCCGCCAGTGCTCGTGCTCGGGGTTGAGGACCCGCAGGTTGATGAACGCGGCCAGCTGCGCCGGGTCACGCGGCGTGGAGAACTTCAGCAACGCCTTCGCCGACGCGGACGGCCCACCGTCCCCGCCCCCGCTCTTCTCCTTGCCCTTGGCGTCCTTCTGGACGGGCTTGTAGCGACTCGGAGCCTGCTGCTGCGCCAACTGCTCCACGATGCGGGTGTCGTGCGCCCTGAGCGCCTCCAGCAGCTTCGCCAGCCCGCCGAACGCCCGGCTCGTCAGCATGTTGTCCGCCGTCTCCCCGGGCGCCAGCAGCACCGGCACCACGAGCGACGCCATCTTGCCCTCGCCAGGCTGCATCCGCAGCGCACGGCCCACCGCCTGGACCAGGTCCGGCATCGAGCCGCGCACGTCCGCGAAGTACACGGAGTCACAGTTTCGGGTGTCGACCCCCTCGCCCAACACCTTCACCGAGCTGAGAAATGCCTTCTCCACCACCGTGCCGTCCGTGGCGATCAGAGAGGAGAACTCCCCGAGCACGCGCCGGCGGTGGAGCGCCTTGTGATCGCCGCACAGCCAGTCCGCCCACACAGTCGCCGGGTACAGCTCGGGATCGGCGGCGTGCAACTGCGCCGCGACATCCGGCACTCCGGCCGAGAACGCTTCGGCCTCCTTGACGACGTGGTGGAACACGAGCGTGCGCTTGAAGGCTTCCTCGGCTGACGCCTTTACCAGGGCTGTCTGGAGCGCGGCGAGCCGGGCCCCGCGCATCTCGTCCGACCGGCCCTCGGCACCCAGCAGCATGGCGGCCTGGAACTGCGTGTCGGTGATGTCCACGCACACCACCTGGTACGGCGCACAGATGCCCCGGTCGATCGCCTCCGACAGCGTCAGCGTGTAACACCGGCTGCCGAACGGGCCGTCCGGGTCGTCCTCCATGCTCGCCACCAGCTCACCCGGCGCACCCTGCTCCTGGTCCTCGTCCAGCTGCCACAGCCGGGGCGTGGCCGTCATGTACAGCCGCCGCAGCGACGGGATGCGGGTGTTGTCGTGAACGACCGCCCACGGCTTGCCGATCCGGCCCGAAGTCCTGTGCGCCTCATCGACCACGATCAGGTCCCACGCCGAAAGGCCGGCGGCATGCGCCCGCTCCAGCGTGCCCAGACCCAGGCTGGCGTACGTGGCGTACACGGTGACCTTCTCCAGGCCCCTCGTCCACTCCACCAGCTCGTCCACGTCCGTGGTGTTGGGGAAGGACACCTCCTCACCCCGCAGGGAGGAGACCCCGATCACCGGGCCCCTGCGGCCTCCCTCACGCCACGCAGCCTCGGTCTGGGCGAGCAGATCGAGCGAGGGCACGAGGACCAGCACACGGCCCGCGTGGAGCTCTTCCGCGCTCCGGACCGCCACCCGGGTCTTCCCGGACCCGGTCGCCATGATCACCTGTGTCCGCAGACCCCGCTCCGGCACCAGCGATCTTGCAGGGAGTTCGAGGGCACGCAGTACCGCATCAATGGCTTCTCGCTGGGCGGCCTCGCGCTGATCTACGCGGTTCGTGGTCGACATTCCGGTCTGCTTTCTCCTGGGTGATGCCCGGTCGGTTCGAGTGGCGGGAAACGGGAAACCTGCACGTAGAAGGGCCTCAAGGGCTACGGTGTGAGGGGCTCGGCTGGCTGATTGCCCTGCCCTGCCGAAGCACTCGCAAGAGTCTTGAGCGGATCTCTATAGGCCTCCGAGCGTTCCAATGGTGGTGCGCTCTGAGTCCAGAGTCTATCTCGCACTTCAAAACGAAGCAGAGACAATGGATAAAATCCCTCGAACGTGGCGCGATCCTGTTAGTCTGGCCCTATTGAGACCGGAAAGCAGCCTGACGGGAAGTCACGCGATCGTGGTTTCAAGTCCCCTCGCATCCATGCGTCCCTGACTCTCCGTCACCCCCTCCGGGCCCCCGATTCGGCTCGCGCCCGCTTTCCCGCCCCCTGGCCT
>NZ_JBFBJL010000045.1:0-73067 GCF_040686075.1 Streptomyces sp. NPDC086519 | reverse complement strand
ACGGAGCTCCAGTCCTCCAACCCGGCCGTGATCGCGTTCCTGCGCGAGTACGAGGACGACCTCGTCCTGTGCGTGCACAACTTCTCCCGGTTCGCGCAGCCGACGGAGCTGGATCTCAGGCGCTTCACCGGCCGGCACCCGGTGGAGCTGTTCGGCGGGGTCCGCTTCCCCGCCATCGGTGAACTGCCGTACCTGCTCACCCTGGCCGGGCACGGCTTCTACTGGTTCCGGCTGCGCGCGGACGCGGCGTAGGACGGCGGACCCGGCAGAGTCCACCCCGGGCGACGGCGGTTGGTTTCCTCCGCCCCGCCCGGGGCACGCATCACTAACGCCCCCGACGACCGGGGAAAGGACGTACCGCCATGGCGGACACGGTCAGCCTCTCCACTCCCGCTCTGCTCGCCTCGCTCGACCCGCTGCTGCGCGAGTGGCTGCCCCGGCAGCGCTGGTTCGCCGGCAAGGGAAGCCCGGTCACCGGCTTCTCCCTGGTGGCCGAGACCGAACTCCTGCCGTCGGACAGCCGGCTGGGCCTGCGCCATCTGCTGGTCCGCGCCCATCAGCCGCCCGCCCCCGCCGAGGCCGGCGACTGCTACCAGCTCCTCATAGGCGTGCGCGAGGCGCTGCCGCCCCGGCTGGCGCCCGCGCTGATCGGACACGTGACCGAGGGCCCGCTGGCCGGGCAGACGGTCTACGACGCCCTGTACGACCCCCGGCCCGCCGAGGTGCTCCTGGAGGCCCTGCGCACGCAGGCCCGGATCGGCGGGCTGCGCTTCGAGCGCGACCCGGGCCAGGAGATACGCGACGGGCTGGTGGCCCGGCTGATGACCGGCGAGCAGTCCAATTCGTCGGTCGTCTACGGAGATACGTTTATCCTGAAGCTGCTGCGCCGGGTCGTGCCCGGCGTCAACCCCGATCTGGAGATACCCCTGGCCCTGGCCCGCGAGGGCTGCGCCCGGGTGCCCGCCCCGACGGCCTGGCTGCGGGCGGAGCCGGCCGGCAGACCCGGTGAGCCGTACGTCCTGGCCGTCCTCCAGCCTTACGTGCGCGGCGCGACCGACGGCTGGGAGCTGGCGCTTCGCGAGCTGGCGAAGGGCGAGGACTTCGTGGCCGAGGCGCGGGCGCTGGGGCGGGCCACCGCCGAGGTGCACACGGCGCTGGCCCGGGCGCTGCCCACCGTCACCGTCGGGCACAGCCAACTGGAGCCGCAGGTCGCGGGCATGGTCGAGCGGCTGGCGGCGGCCGTGCAGGCGGTGCCGGCGCTGGGCCCGTACGAGGACGGGCTGCGGTCCGCCTACACCGCGCTGGGCGACCTGGCCGCCGAGGGCCGCACCTGGACCGCCCAGCGGGTGCACGGCGACCTGCACCTGGGGCAGTGCCTGCGCGCGCCGTCCGGGGAATGGTCGCTGATCGACTTCGAGGGGGAGCCGGCCCGCCCGCTGGCCGAGCGCCGGATGCCGCAGCCGCCGGTGCGGGACGTCGCCGGGATGCTGCGCTCCTTCGACTACGCGGCCCACTCGGTGACCCCGCCGGCCCCCGCCTGGGCAGGGGCGTGCCGGGCGGCCTACTGTTCCGGCTACGCCGAGATCACCGGCGTCGACCCGCGCACCGATCCCGTCCTGCTGCGGGCCTACGAGACCGACAAGGCCGTCTACGAGGTCGTCTACGAGGCCCGGCACCGCCCCGAGTGGCTTCCCGTCCCGCTGTCGGCCGTACACCGCCTGGCCACCCCCGACCCGACCTGATCTCCGGGAGACTCGTCCGTGACCTCCATGAACCCCGTGCCCATAGCCGGCGGCGACCGTGAGCGGCTGCTGCACGGCACCCATCACGACCCGCACTCGGTGCTGGGCGCGCATCCGGTCCCCGGCGGCGTCGCCGTCCGCGCGTTCCGCCCGTACGCCCGCGCGGTGACGGCCGTCGCGGGCGAGGACCTGCGGGCCGAGCTGCACGACGACGGCGACGGCTTCTTCTCCGCGCTGCTCCCCGTCACCGACGTACCGGTCTACCGGCTGCTGGTGGAGTACGAGGGGACGGTCCAGGAGACCGAGGACGCGTACCGCTTCCTGCCCACCCTCGGCGACCTGGACCTGCACCTGATCGGCGAGGGCCGGCACGAGCGGCTGTGGGAGGTGCTCGGCGCGCGTCCGACGACCCACCAGGGGGTGCCGGGCACCCGGTTCTCGGTGTGGGCGCCGAACGCGCGGGGGGTGCGGCTGGCCGGCGGGTTCAACTTCTGGGACGGCACCGGGTACCCGATGCGTTCGCTCGGCTCCTCGGGGATCTGGGAGCTGTTCCTGCCGGGTGTCGGCGCGGGCGAGCTGTACAAGTTCGAGATCACCCGCCCGGACGGCTCCCGGACGCTGCGGGCGGATCCGATGGCCCGGCGTACGGAGGTGCCGCCGCACACGTCGTCGATCGTCCACGCGTCCCACCACGAGTGGACGGACGACGAGTGGATGACGCACCGGGGCGACACCCCCGTCCACGAGGCCCCCTTCTCGGTCTACGAGGTGCACCTGCCGTCCTGGCGCCCCGGCCTGACCTACCGCGAACTCGCCGAGCAGCTGCCCGCCTACGTCAGCGACCTGGGCTTCACGCACGTGGAGCTGATGCCGGTCGCCGAGCATCCCTTCGGCGGCTCCTGGGGCTACCAGGTCACCGGCTTCTACGCGCCGACGGCCCGGCTCGGCACCCCCGACGACTTCAAGTACCTGGTCGACGCCCTGCACCGGGCGGGCATCGGCGTGATCATGGACTGGGTGCCGGCGCACTTCCCGCGGGACGACTGGGCGCTCGCGGAGTTCGACGGCGGGCCGCTGTACGAACACGCGGACCCGCTGCGGGCCGCGCACCCCGACTGGGGCACCCTGGAGTTCGACTTCGGCCGCCGCGAGGTGCGCAACTTCCTGGTGGCGAACGCCGTGTACTGGTGCGAGGAGTTCCACATCGACGGGCTGCGCGTCGACGCGGTGGCCTCCATGCTCTACCTCGACTACTCGCGCGAGCCGGGGCAGTGGACGCCGAACGAGCACGGCGGCCGGGAGAACCTGGACGCGGTGGCGTTCCTCCAGGAGATGAACGCGACGGTCTACCGCCGGGCGCCCGGCGTGGTGACGATCGCCGAGGAGTCGACGGCGTGGGAGGGCGTGACCCGCCCCACCGACAGCGGCGGTCTCGGCTTCGGCCTGAAGTGGAACATGGGCTGGATGCACGACTCCCTCGCCTACATGTCCCATGAACCGGTGCACCGCAGGTACCACCACCACGAGATGACCTTCTCGATGGTCTACGCGTACAGCGAGAACTACGTGCTGCCCATCTCCCACGACGAGGTCGTGCACGGCAAGCGCTCCCTCGTCTCGAAGATGCCCGGCGACTGGTGGCAGCAGCGCGCGGACGACCGTGCCTACCTGGCCTTCATGTGGGCCCACCCGGGCAAGCAACTCCTCTTCATGGGCCAGGAGTTCGCCCAGGGCGCGGAGTGGTCGGAGACGAACGGCCCCGACTGGTGGCTCCTCGACCCCGCCTACGGCGCCGAGGCCGACCACCGGGGCGTGCGGGACCTGGTCCGCGACCTCAACACGGTGTACCGCGCGACCCCGGCCCTGTGGCAGCGGGACACGGCACCCGCCGGTTTCCAGTGGATCGCGGGGGACGCGGCCGAGGACAACGTCTTCGCGTTCCTGCGCCTGGACGCGGAGGGAACGCCGCTCCTCTCCGTCTCCAACCTCTCCCCCGTGGTCCGCCACGACTACCGGCTGGGCGTCCCGGACGAGATCCCCGCCTGGCACGAGACCCTCAACACCGACGCGGCGCGCTACGGCGGCAGCGGCGTCACCAACCCCGACCCGGTGAAGCCGGAGCCGCAGGGCGCCCACGGCCGCCCGGCGAGCATAGGCCTGACGCTGCCCCCGCTGGCTACGGTGTGGCTGCGGCCTGCCTGAGCCCGGCCGGCAGGTCGCCGGTGTGCAGCACCCCCAGCCGCTGGGTCGCCCGGGTCAGTGCCACGTACAGGTCGCTGGTGCCGTAGCGGCCCGGTTCCACCACCAGGACCGAGTCGAACTCCAGCCCCTTGGCCTGGCGCGGGTCGAGGAGGACGACGGTCCGGGTCAGGTCGGGTTCCGCGCCGGCCGTGACGCCGTCCAGGCGGGTGGCGAGGGCGCGGTGCAGGTCGCGGGGGGCGATCACCGCCAGCCGGCCCTCCGCCGGGGTGAGTTCGGCGACGGCCTTCTGGACGGCGCCGGGCAGGTCGTCCGTCGCGCGCACCCACGGCCGTACACCCGTCGAGCGGACCGAGCTCGGGGGCTCGAAGTCCGGGTGCTCGGCGCGGACCACGGCCGCCGCGAGATCCATGATCTCGGCGGGGGTGCGGTAGTTGACGCCGAGGCGGGTGTGGTCCCAGCGGTCCTCGACGTACGGCCCGAGGATGTCCGCCCAGGAGCCGACGCCCGCCGCCTCCGCGGTCTGGGCCGGGTCGCCGACCAGGGTCATCGAGCGGGTCGGGCTGCGCCGCATCAGCAGCCGCCAGGCCATCGGCGACAGCTCCTGCGCCTCGTCGACGATGATGTGCCCGAACGCCCAGGTGCGGTCGGCCGCCGCCCGTTCGGCCGCGCTGCGGAAGTCCTCCTCCTCCTGGCGTTCGGCGAACCGCTCGGCGTCGATGATGTGGTGCGCGGACAGCACCTCGGAGGCGTCGGGGTCGCTGTCCTCCTTGTCGTCGAACTCGTAGGTGCGGGAGGCGTAGGAGACGTCGAGGACGCCCTGGGCGTAGGCGATCTGCGTCTCGCGTTCGCGTTCGGCGCGGGCCCGCGCGAGCCGCTCGTCCACGCCGAGGAGCTCGGCCGCTTCGTCGAGCAGCGGCACGTCCGAGACCGTCCAGGCCCGCGTCACCGGGCGGCGGATCGCGGCCGCGTCCTCGTCGCTCAGGTATCCCTCGGGGCCGGCGAGGAAGTCGGCGACCAGGCGCTTCGGGGTCAGCCGCGGCCACAGCTGGTCGATGGCGGACCACACCTCGGGGTTCTCGGCGAGTTCGTCGCGGATCTGGGTGATGTCGGAGGGGTCCAGCAGGCTGCTGCCGTCGAAGGGGTCGGTGCCCACGCGTTCGGCGTACAGGTCGGTGAGGGTGTTGAGGATGTGGCCCTCGAAGTGCTCGCGGGCCACGTTGTGCGGCAGCCGGGCGGCGCGGGTGCGCTCGCGGGCCATGTTCACCAGGCCGTCGTCGAGCATCAGCACCTCACGGTCGTGCTCGACGGTGAGGACCGGGTCAGGCAGCGCCTGCCGGTCGCGTACGACGGCGGCGAGCACGTCGGCCATGTCCGCGCGGCCCTTCACGGCGGCCGCCTCGGGGGTGTCGGACGCCGTCGCCTTCACCCCGGGGAACAGCTCACCGACCGTGGCCAGCAGCACCCCCGTCTCGCCCAGCGAGGGCAGCACCTCGCCGATGTAGCCGAGGAAGGCGGGGTTGGGGCCGACGATCAGGACCGCCCGCTTGGCGAGCAGCTCCCGGTACTCGTAGAGGAGGAAGGCGGCGCGGTGCAGCGCGACCGCGGTCTTGCCGGTCCCCGGGCCGCCCTCGACCACCAGGACCCCGCGGTACGGCGCCCGGATGATCTCGTCCTGCTCGGCCTGGATGGTCTGCACGATGTCGCTCATCCGGCCGGTGCGGGCCGAGTTGAGCGCGGCGAGCAGCACCGCGTCCCCGGACGGGTCCTCGTGGCCGGTGCGCTCCCGGTCGCCGAGGTCGAGGATCTCGTCGTGCAGGGAGCTGACCCGGCGGCCGTCGGTGGCGATGTGCCGGCGGCGGCGCAGGCCCATCGGGGTGTGGCCGGTGGCCAGGTAGAAGGGGCGGGCGACCTCGGCACGCCAGTCGACGAGGACGGGGGTGCGCTCGGCGTCGTCCAGGCGCAGCCCGATCCGGCCGATGTGGTGCCGGGTACCGGACGTCAGGTCGATCCGGCCGAAGCACAGCGACCCGTCCACGGCGTTCAGCGCGGCGAGCAGCCCGGAGCGTTCGGCGACCAGGATGTCCCGCTCCAGCCGGGCCTGCATCGGCTTGTCCCCGAGGGCGAGGGCGTCCGACACCGAGTCCTCGGTGTCGCCGCGCAGGGCGTCCACCCGTGCGTACAGTCCGTCGATGAATTCCTGCTCGTCGCGCAATTCATCGTCTGGAAATTCGGTGTTTGACAATTCCGCTCCCGCCCGGATATACTGTGCCCACTGAACTTCTTCGCGGCTCGATCGAATTCATCTCGACCTGAAGTCACGAACTGCTGAATATACGCAAAGAAATCCCCCGAGCGCAATTGCTCGGGGGATTCTTCGTACCACCGGCCGGTTCAGCGCAGCACGTCGGACAGCTCCTCGAGCAGCCGCCGCTTGGGCCGGGCGCCCACCATCGACCTCACCGGCTCGCCGCCCCGGAACACCATGAACGTCGGCATCGACAGCACCTTGTAGGCGTTCGTCGTCTCCGGATTGGTGTCCACGTCCAGCTGCACCACCTTCAGCCGCTCGCCCTCCTCGGCGGCGAGAGCCGTGAGCACCGGCCCCATCTGCCGGCACGGCGGACACCAGTCGGCGGTGAACTCCACCAGCACCGGCAGCTCCGCCTCGATCACCTCCGCCGTGAAGTCCGCGTCCGTCACCTCGGCCACACCCGCCGCCTTGATCATTGCCTGGGCCCTCCCAGTTCACAGGTCGGCTCCGGACCCCCCGGAACCAGCGCCTCGGCGGCCAGCTCGTCCCGCGCCCGCTCGGCCCGCGCCAGCTGGGCCCCGACCGTCGCCCGCACGGCCTGCAACTCGCCGATGAGCGAGTCCAGCTCCGCCAGCTTGCGCCGGTAGACCGCGAGCGAGGCCGGGCAGGTGTCGCCCTCCGGGTGTCCGGCCCGCAGGCACTCCACGAACGGCCGGGTCTCCTCCAGCTCGAACCCGAAGTCCCGCAGCGTCCGGATCTGTGTGAGCAGCCTGAGATCGCTCTCGTCGTAGGTCCGGTGGCCGTTCTGGGCCCGCCGCGCGGGCAGCAGCCCGCGCGCCTCGTAGTACCGCAGCGCGCGTGTGGTGGTCCCGGCCCGTGCGGCCAGCTCGCCGATTCGCATGCCTACGACCGTAAGACCTGACGTCGACGTCAAGACAAGGTCGGCTGGACCCCCGCCGACTCCTCGACCTCGAGCAGCGAGGCGCTGTGCCGCTCCTCGTCGAAGGCCCTGCGCCCGCCGCGCAGCCCGAACAGCCGCTTGGCGAGGGCGATGTAGAGCACCGCGATGATGTTCAGCACCAGCGTCGCGATCTTCACATAGCTGACCTTCTCGGTGAGCTCGTAGATCTCCAGCGGCAGGAACGCGGCGGTGGCGACCACCGTCAGGTACTCCGCCCAGCGCTTGGCGTACCAGAGCCCGACCGACTCGACGAGTTCGATCAGCGCGTACGCCAGCAGCACCGCGGCCACCAGCAGCAGCGTGGAGTGCTTGTAGCCGAAGGCCTTCTGGATGGAGCCGACGACCGGTGAGTGGTCGAGGTCGTAATGGAAGTGCCGGAAGACCGGCCGGAACGTGTCCAGGTACTCGTTGAAGAGCCTGCGCACGGCGTCCTCGCTGTTGCTGAACCTCCACACCGCGACCGCGACCAGCACGATGAACACCCCGCGCACGGCCCGCTCGATCGCCAGGAAGCGCAGGATGAACAGGTCCCGCAGCACCTTCCCGCGCGGCACCAGCGGGGCGTCGGCCGCCGGCCCCGAGCCGTGCGGCTCACCGAGCACGAAGTCGCCGCACCGCAGACACCGCCAGGCCTCCCCGACCGCGGTCTGGGTGTGCAGCCGCACCCGCAGCCGCGGATCGTCCGGTGCATAGGTCACATGCCCCTTGCGCGCGCAGTGCCGCCGGTCCCAGTCGATCGCCATCCCCCGTGCCTCCCCTTGCCGACGTGCCGTTTCGCGTTGGACAGGAACGGCACGTTAGTGGATACGGCCGACAGGCGCGCCCGAGGGGTCGGCCTGCCGTCCGGAGGTGAGGCCCTGCGCAGGGCCGGTGAACACCGCCGCGGCCGCCGTTCGCCGTGTCGGGGGCGGTGCACGAGGGAACTGCCGGACGCGGGAAAGGCGGGCAGCGCGGCCGCGGTCAGCGCACTGACGGCGGCGGGCGTGCCCGCCTTGGGGGCCGCCGAGCGGGGCGGCCGGGTGGAGCGTCCGGCGCTCCGGCTGCATGCCTCCGGGCGGCTGGGTCACAGGGGGGAGTTCCCAGCCGCCCGGAGAACGGCGGCCGGACGGCCGGCCCGGGTTCAGGCCGAGCCGGACGTCCGGCGGCTTGCATGGCGCCGCGTGAGGGGCGCGGGGCCTTTATCGATGTGCGGCTCCGCCGCGTGGGCGCGACCGGCCACGACGGCACCGCAGCCGCGCGACCGCGGCACCCCGGCTGCCGCTCAGGCCTTCGCCAGTTCCTCGCGCTGCTCGGGAAGGTCGGGCGTGACCACCGGCTCCCCCTCGTCCAGCAGCGTCTTCTCGTCGAACGGCAGCTCACCGGCGAGCACCTGCCGCACCCGCGCCTTGTCGATCTCCTTGGTCCAGGTGCCGATCAGGACGGTGGCGACCGCGTTGCCGGCGAAGTTGGTCAACGCGCGGGCCTCGCTCATGAACCGGTCGATGCCGACGATCAGACCGACGCCGTCCACCAGCGCCGGCTTGTGCGACTGGAGGCCACCGGCCAGCGTGGCGAGGCCGGCGCCGCTGACGCCCGCCGCGCCCTTCGAGGCCAGCAGCAGGAAGAGCAGCAGCGGGATCTGCTCACCGATCGACATCGGCGTACCGAGGGCGTCGGCGATGTACAGCGATGCCATGGTCATGTAGATCATGGTGCCGTCGAGGTTGAACGAGTACCCGGTCGGCACGGTGATGCCGACGACCGGCTTGCTGACGCCCAGGTGCTCCATCTTCGCGATGAGCCGCGGCAGCGCGGACTCGGAGGAGGAGGTGGAAAGGATCAGCAGGAACTCACGGGCGAGGTACTTGAACAGCGTGAAGATGCTGAGCCCGGAGACGATCCGCAGCACCGTGCCGAGCACCACGAAGACGAACAGGGCGCAGGTGATGTAGAAGCCGAGCATCAGCACGGCGAGGCTCTTGAGCGCGTCCAGTCCGGCGGACCCGACCACGGCGGCGATCGCACCGAACGCACCGATCGGCGCGGCCCACATGATCATGCCCAGGATGCGGAAGACGAGCCGCTGGATGTGCTCGACGCCCCGCAGCACCGGCTGCCCGGCCGACCCCATGGCCTGCAACGCGAACCCGGCGAGCAGCGCGATCAGCAGCGTCTGCAGCACCTGGCCCTCGGTGAAGGCGGAGACGAACGTGGTCGGGATGATCGACAGCACGAAGTCGACGCCGCCGAGCGCCTCGGAGTCCACCTGGGCGTGTCCGGTGGCCTTGAGGGCGTTGGTGATGTGCAGCCCGTCACCGGGGTGCAGGATGTTGCCGACCACCAGGCCGATGGTCAGCGCGACCAGCGACATCACCAGGAAGTAGCCGAGCGCGATACCACCCACGGCACCGACCCTGGCGGCCTTGCGCACGGACCCGATCCCGAGCACGATCGTGCAGAAGATGATCGGCGAGATCATCATCTTGATGAGATTGACGAAACCGGTACCGAGCGGCTTGAGCTCGACCCCGGCGTCGGGCCAGATGAGGCCGACCGCGATACCGAGGGCGACCGCGGCGATCACCGCGAGGTACAGGTAGTGGGTGCGGTCTCTCTTCACGGCGGGTACTGCCGTAGGCGTCGTCGTCACGGCTCGCCTCCTTGACGTCTTCGTCGGTATGACCGGCGTGCGGCTCACGTCCGGGGAGTGTGGGGGATGCCGTGACTATCTCCCGGTCTGTGAGGGCGGTCACCCTTGCGTTCATTGAGTTCACGCCGGTGCCGGGAGGCACACTGCTGACATGCGTTTTCCGTCCGTACCCCGTCCCCGCAGCCTGGCCGGCCAGCTGTTCGCCATGCAGGCCGTGCTGATAGCGGTCGTGGTCGCCGGTTACGCGCTGTTCACGTACGTCAGCGACCGCCACCAGGCGCAGGAGGCGGCGACCCGGCAGGCGACGGCGGTGGCCCACTCGGTCGCCGACGCCCCCTCGGTCCGTGCGGCCATCCACACCCCGGACCCCTCGGCTCAGCTCCAGCCGTACGCACTCCAGGTGATGCGGGACACCGAGGTCGACTTCATCACGATCATGACCCCGGGCGGCATCCGCTGGACCCACCCGGACCAGACGCAGATCGGCAGGCACTACCTCGGCCACATCGAGGCGGCCCAGCGGGGCCACACCTACAGCGAGACCTACAAGGGCACCCTCGGCGCCTCCGTCCGCACGGTCACCCCGGTGGAGGAGAAGGGCCGGGTAATCGGCCTGGTGAGCGCCGGCATCAAGGTGGAGGCGATCAGCGAGCGGGCGCAGGAGCAGGTGACGGCGCTGCTGGGGGTCGCGGCGGGCGCGCTGCTGCTGGGCGCGCTGGGCACGTACGTCATCAACGCGCGCCTGCGCCGCCACACCCACGGCATGAACGCGACGGAGCTGAGCCGCATGCACGACTACCACGAGGCGGCACTGCACGCGGTGCGCGAGGGCCTGCTGATGCTGGACGGCCGGTACCGGGTGGCGCTGATCAACGACGGGGGCCGGGAGCTCCTGGGCGTGGGTTCCGAGGGCGAGGTGGTGGGCCGCTCGGTGGTCGAGCTGGGTCTGCCGGCGCCGTTGACCGGTGCGCTGCTCGCCTCCGAGCCGCGGGTGGACGAGGTGCACCTGACGGCGGACCGGGTGCTGGTGGTGAACACGTCACCGGTGTCGGGCGGCGAGCGGCGCGGCACGGTGGTCACGCTGCGGGACGTCACCGAACTCCAGTCCCTGATGGGCGAGCTGGACTCGGAGCGCGGCTTCACCCAGGCCCTGAGGTCCCAGGCCCACGAGGCGGCGAACCGCCTGCACACGGTGGTGTCGCTGATCGAACTCGGCCGGGCGGCGCAGGCGGTCGACTTCGCGACGGCGGAGCTGGAGCTGGCGCAGGCGCTGACCGACCAGGTGGTGGCGGCGGTCAGCGAGCCGGTCCTGGCCGCCCTGCTGCTGGGCAAGACCGCCCAGGCGCACGAGCGGGGCGTGGAGCTGGTGGTCTCGGACGAGAGCCGGCTGGATGACGGTCTGCTACCGGAGAGCCTGTCGGCGCGCGACCTGGTCACCATCCTCGGCAACCTGATCGACAACGCGGTGGACGCGGCCCAGGGGACGGTACGGGCCCGCGTGACGGTGACCGCGTACACCGAGGACACCGAGGACGCCGAGTTGGTGCTACGGGTGACGGACACGGGGCCGGGGGTCGACCCCGCCCACGCCGAACTGGTCTTCAAGCGCGGCTTCTCGACGAAGCCGGCGGGACCGGGCGGGCGGGGCCTGGGGCTGGCCCTGGTACGGCAGGCGGTCGTACGGCTGGACGGCATCCTGACGGTGACGGAGGCGGCGGAGGGCGGAGCGGTGTTCGAGGTGCGGCTGCCGTTGCGGGCGTCGGTGGCGGGGGGCGAGGTGCGATGACCGGAGAGCCGATCAGAGTCCTGGTCGTCGAGGACGACCCGGTGGCCGCGGACGCGCATGTCATGTACGTGGGCCGGGTGCCGGGGTTCGTGACGGTGGGCAAGGCGCACACGGGGGCGCAGGCGCGGCGGATCCTGGACCGCACGGCCGTGGACCTGCTGCTGCTGGACCTGCACCTGCCGGACGTGCACGGCCTTCAGTTCGCGCGGTCGTTGCGGGCGGCGGGACATCAGGTGGACGTCATAGCGGTGACGTCGGCGCGGGATCTGGCGGTGGTGCGGGAGGGCGTCTCACTGGGTGTCGTCCAGTACGTCCTGAAGCCGTTCACCTTCGCGACGCTCAGGGACCGGCTGACGCGGTACGCCGAGTTCCGGGCGGCGGCGGGCGAGGCGAGCGGGCAGGACGAGGTGGACCGGGCGCTGGCCGCCTTGCGCGCGCCGTCGCCCGCCGCGCTTCCGAAGGGCCTGAGCGCGCCGACCCTGGAACGGGTGACGGCCGCGTTGCGGGAGGCGGAGGAGGGGCTGACCGCGGCGGCGCTCGCGGAGAGCGTGGGGATTTCCCGGATCACGGCCCGGCGGTATCTGGAGCATCTGGTGGAGGCGGGCCGGGCGGGACGGAGTCCGTTGTACGGGCAGGTGGGGAGGCCGGAGCTGGTTTACCGGTGGGGGCGGGGGCGGTGAGGGCGGCGGCCCGGGCGCTGTCCCGGGCGGCTTCGGCGGGCGCGTTGCCGCGGGTGAAGGCGTCGACGGACCGGAGGTAGTGGGCACGGGCTTCGGCAGGGCGGTCGGCCGCCTCATATGCGCAAGCCAGGTTGTGAAGGGCTGAGCCCGCGCCGTACCAGTCCTCGAACTCCCGGTAGACCGCGAAGGCCTTGTCGTGTGTCTGGACCGCCTCGTCGATCCGGCCCGCATCCCGCAAAGCGATACCGAGGTTGTTCACCGCCATGGCCCCTCGACGGCGGTCCCCGGCGGCCTGGTACAGGTCACGCGCACGGGTGTGTGCCTCAACCGCCTCCCCCACCCGGCCCGCATGCCGCAGGGCGAGACCCAGGTTGTTCCACGCGGTGGCCTCACGACGTCGGTCCCCGGCGGCCCGGTACAGATCGCGCGCACGGGTGTGTGCCTCAACCGCCTCCCCCACCCGGCCCGCATGCCGCAGGGCGATGCCGAGGTTGTTCCACGCGGTGGCCTCACGGTGGCGATTCCCGGTGGCCCGGTGCAGGTCGCGGGCACAGACATGAGCGTCAACCGCCTCCCCCGCCCGGCCCGCATGCCGCAGGGCGAGACCCAGGTTGTTCCACGCGGTGGCCTCACGACGTCGGTCCCCGAGCCGGTGCGCGACCTCCTGCGCGATGCGGCCAACGGTGATCGAGTCGTCGAAGTACCGTCGCCAGCTGAGATACGTCCGCAGCCCCAGGGCCAGGTCCGCCGCCGCGCCCGCGAACCGTTCTTCCCGCCCCCACAGCACCGCCGCCACCAGCCCCGCCCGCTCCCCGTCCAGCCACCCCAGCGCCTGCGCCCGGTCCGCGAACCGATCCGGCACCGCCATCCCCGGCAGCCACCGCAACCGGTCGTCAGCCGCATCTGCCGTCCGCCGGTAGAACCGCAGCACCCGCTCCCGGGCTGCCTCCCCCTCCTCCCGCAGTTCCGTGTCCCTCGTCACCACCCCCGCCCCGAACGCGCGTACCAGGTCATGCAACCGCCACCACCCGCGCCCGCGCCCCCGCTCGACCAGGTGGGCACGGGCCAGCGATTTCAGCTCCCGCGACGGAGGTGCGTCCGTTCCCACGAGCGCGGCGGCAACCTCGTCGCTCACCTCAGGCCCCGGTGCGAGGGCGAGCAGGCGCAACAGGCGGGCCTGCTCGGACGGCAGACGGCGATAGGACAGCTCGAAAGCAGCGCCGACGCTGCGTTCCCCGTCGTCCAGGTGGAGGAGCAGGTCGTGCGACTGCGCCAGGGCGTCGACAAGCTCCGTGACGGGCATACCGGGGTCCTCCGCCAGCAGCGCGGCCGCGATCTGGAGAGCCAGTGGCAAGTTGCCGCACAGGGCGGCGAGTTGCCCGGCCGCCTCGGCGTCGTCCGCCACGCGGCTGTCGTCGGGATCGGCGATCCTCAGGGCGTGGTCGAGGAGTTGCCGTGCCGCCTCGGGCATGAGCTGATCCAGCGGCACCAGCCGGGCGCCGAGTTGGGGCAGCCGGTCGCGGGAGGTGACCAGCACCCGGTGCCGGCCGTCGCCGGGCAACAGCGGCCGTACCTGGTCCGGCGACGACGCGTTGTCGGCCAGCAGCAGCAACGCACCCCGCTGGCCTGCCCTCTCCGCGAGCACCGACCGATAGAGCACCGTACAGTCGTCGGCCGTGGCCGGTATGTGCTCGGGCGGAACCCCGAGGGCCCGCAGCAGAGACTGGAGGGCCTGGTCGGCGGTGACGGGATGGTCGTCGTACCCATGCAGGTCGACAAAGAGCACCCCACCCGGAAAGCAGCCCTTCTCGCGCGCCAGGTACGTGCTCTCGACGGCGAGCGCGGTCTTCCCAACACCGCCCAGCCCGGACACGGCGGTGACGAGTACGGCGGCGGAGTCGTCCAGGGCCCGCAGCAGTTCGGCCGTCTCGTCCTCCCGCCCGGTGAACCCGCCCGGCCTCGGCGGCAGCGAGGCCAACGCCTCCAGCGCCGCCGCACCGTGCTGGATCACGACCTGAACGCCGACCACCTCACGCAGGAAGACCCCGCCCCGGAAGTCGGCGTGGTCACCGCCGTACCAGACCGCCGTACTGCCCGGCGAGTGCCGCTCCATGGCTGCCGCAACGGCTCCCGCGGCCTGCGGATCACCGGCGAGCAGCTCCGCCACTCGGTCGCCCCAGGCCCGTAACGCCTCCCACCGTTCCGGGCTGTCCACCGTCTCGGCCAGCACCCGCCCGGCATCCCCACCCGCGCCCTCGGCCAGGGCGGACAGCAAAGCCGACAAAGCCGCTCTCATGCGCGCCGTTCCGTCCCCCGATGCCCTCCTGATGCGTGACCGCCAACGGTACCGCGTCAGGCCGGGCTCCGTGCCGGTCTCGCCGGCCTCATGTACAGCAGGACCTGCGCCCCGAGGCCCGCCACGGCAAGCGCCTCCAGGACCGACAGCCCGACCAGCAGCCCACCCCCGTTCCCACCCGCCCAGAACACCACCAGGGCCGCCAGCGGCACCGCGCAGAACGCCGTCAGGTCGATCACGGCCTGGATGGTCTTGCGGGTCCGCCGCCGGACGTCGGTCCGGTGGTACGCCTCCCAGCCGAAGGTTCTGAAATCCCCTTCTGCGGCGGCCAGTTGTGCCAGCCTCGGCCCCAACTCGTCCCGCACGTAGAGCCCGATCGCCGAGATCTTCTCGTCGTTGACCAGGTACGTCCACCCGAGCACCACACACACCGGCGGCAGCGCCAGCAGCATCGACGCCTGCTTGGCCTGCGCTGCCGCGGCGATGACCGCGGCCACCACGCCGAGCGTCACGTACAGCAGATTGTCCCGGAACCCGATCCGCGCCTTCTGCTCGTCCTTGATCGTCTGGTACTCGGCGAGCAGCAGTTGCCCGACAGTGACGCCTTGCTCCGGCATACGGCTCTCCCCCACCCGACGGGCCGACTCACGCCGGACGACCATATCGCCTCCTACCTGCCCGTTCTCCCCCTCGCTCGTTTTTTCCTACCACTGGTGTTGCGTTTTATGGGTGAGCAGTCATGCCGTTTCCCCCACGCCGGAGCGGGCCGGCAAACGGTCCGTGTCCCTCCCCCAGTCGTTGATAAAGGAGATCGAGGCCAGGACGGGCAGGACGGGTTTCTCAGCCGTCGTGTCCGAGGCGCTGGAACAGTGGCTGGCCATGGCCAAGCTGCGTGAGGTCATCGAGGCCGACGAGCAGGAGTTCGGCCCGGTCGGTGCCGACGCCCTGCGGCGTGCGGAGGGCGAGTGGTAAGCAAGCGTCTCAAGGCCCTCGGCAAAGGGGGCGGGACGCTGGTCCTGGACGCCCAGGGGCTCTCCCTCCAGGTTGACGGCGATGAGCGGATGCGCGCCCGAGTCAAGGCGGCAGAGCTGAACGGCCGCCTAGTCGCGTTGTCCGCCCTCACACCGCTCGAAGTCCGGCGCTCAGGACAGGCCGGCCGTCGCCTGGCGTTCCTGCTCTCCCACTTCGACGTCAAACCGGTCGACGAGGCCGTCCTGCGCACCGCGGCCCTCCTCCTGGACATGACTGGCCTGGACGGTCACGAATGTCTGGTCGACACGGTCGTGGTCGCCACCGCCGCTCTCTGCGTGCCACCGGTGCGTCTGGTGACGTCGGACGGCTCTCACATACCCAAGCTGTGCGCCGCCGCCCATGAAGTACCGCAGCAACCTGCGATCGGCCTCATCTCCGTCTGATCTGCAGCACAGGCCAACAGCCCGGTCCCGCAGGCAACTTGGCGCTACCGTAAACAAATGCCCGCGAAGCACCCGCGTCCCACCGCCGCAGCCGTCGTCCTCACCGCTCTGCCGGAGGAGTACGACGCCGTGCGGGCCCATCTCGTCGACGCCGAGGAGATCGTCCACCCCAAGAGCGGCACCAGGGTCGAACTCGGCCGGCTCGCGGACACCGCCTGGACCGTGGCGCTCGCCGAACTGGGCGTGGGTGCCCTGACCGCCGCCTCGCTCACCACACAGATCGTCGACTGGCTCGACCCCGAGGCCGTGCTCTTCGTAGGCGTCGCGGGCGGGCTCAAGGACGACATCGCGATCGGTGACGTCGTGGTCGCCACGAAGGTGTACGCCATCCACGGCGGCAAGCAGACACCGGAGGGCTTTCAGGCACGCCCCGAGGTCTGGCAGGGCTCGCACCGACTGGTGCAAGCGGCGCGCTCGGCACTGCGGGACATGCCGGACGTACGAGGACACCGCAAGCCGATCGCCGTCGGCGATGTCGTCCTGGCCGACGACAGATCGGCCTTCGCCGCCCACATCCGCCACCACTACAACGACGCCTGCGCGATCGAGATGGAGGGCTCCGGCGCCGCCCACGCCGCCCATCTCAACGGCCAACTGGACGCCCTGGTGATCCGCGGCATCAGCGACCTCGCCAACGCCGACAAGCACACGGCCGACGCCTCAGGCTCGCAGACACTCGCCGCCGAACGGGCCGCGTCGGTGGCGGTGGGGGTCCTGCGCAAGCACCAGCCCCGGGAGTCCTCCGACTCCGAGGAGGATCCCCAAGTACGGCACGGGGGCGACCACATCGACTTCAGGGGCGGCACCTTCTACGGTCCCGTCACCGGCAAGCAGACCGGACGCTAGCGGCAAGGGCACGGTCCACGGCCCGGTCCCCCATGCGACGGCCACCCTGCCGCCGCGCCCGCTGGGCTTCACCGGCCGGTCGGCGGAACTGGACCGCCTGCTCCCGCACCTCGCCCCGGACAGGGCCGACGGGGACGCCCTCCCGCTCCTCATCTTCGCCGTCACCGGCATGGGAGGCATCGGTAAGACCGCGCTGGCGGTGGAGACGGCACATCGGGCGCGTGCGCAGGGATGGTTCCCGGGCGGCACGCTCTTCGTCGATCTGCGCGGCTACGACGCCGACCCGGTCACCGCGGACCAGGCAGTCTTGGCTCTCCTCGACGCGCTCGGCGTCAGGGGGCAGGATCTGCCGCCGACCACGGATCGCCAGTACGACGCCTACCGCACGCTCCTCGCCGAACAGCAGGACCGGATGCTGCTGATCCTTGACAACGCCTCGGATCCGTCCCAGTACCTGCCGCTGCTGCCGGGCACGGACCACCACAGAGTGCTGATCACCTCCCGGGACCGCCCCGACGCCCTGCCGGTACGCCTCATCGACCTTGGGACACTTGATCCGGACGACTCCGCCGCCCTGGTCAGCCGCGCCCTCCACGACACCGACGAGCGCGACGACCGTCCCACCCTCGAACCGGACGCCCTACGCCAACTGGGCGACCTCTGCGGCCACTTGCCTTTGGCCCTCCAGATCGCTGCGGCGATGCTGCGCCGACGCCGGCACCGGAGCATCGCCTCGCTGGTCGCCGAGATCAAGGAGACCGGGGACCCGACCAACGTCCTCGACAACGGCAGTCGCGGTACGGATCAGTACGGTCGTTCCCTGGTCCTCCGCCCCGTGCTGGAAACCTCTTATCGTCGACTGCCCTCTGATCAGGCTCGGTTGCTACGGCTACTCGCCCTCGCACCGGGAACGGAGACCGGCACCGAGGCGGTGGGCGCACTGGCCGACCTCGATGAGGAGACCACGCTGGCCTTGCTGGAGGACTTGGCTGCCACATATCTCGTCACGCCGGTCCGGGAAGGTGAGGGGGCGGCCCCGGCGGTGCGGTGGCGGTTGCATGACTTGGTGCGGGCATATGGAGTCGGTGTGGTGGCGGGGGACATGGAATTGCGGGAGGAGGGGGAGGCGGCGCGGGCACGGGTGTTGGAGTTCTACTGCCGGTGGGCGGACGCAGCGGATGACCGGTTGCGCTGGCGGCCGGGGATGGCGAATCCCGAGCGGTTCGGTGATCGGGGGGAGGCGTTGGCTTGGTTCGACGGGGAGCGGGCGGGGCTGGTAGCGGCGGTCGGGTGGGCACGGGAGGAGCGGTTCTCGGATGCGGCGGTACGGCTGGCCGAGTGCTTGTCCGAGTATCTCGACTGGCGGCGTTACTTCGATGACTGGATCACCGTGGCCGGCGCGGCGAGGGAGGCCGCACACGGTGCCGGAGACCGCCGCAGCGAGGCCGGCACGTGGAACAACCTCGGCCTCGCCCTCCTGGAGTCGGGCCGCGCGGAGGAAGCGATCGAGGCCCACACCCGTGCCCGCAACCTGTGCCAAGACGCCGACGACCGCCGCAGCGAGGCCACTGCGTGGAACAACCTCGGCCTCGCCCTGCGACGTGCGGGCCGCGCGGAGGAAGCGATTGACGCCCACACCCGTGCCCGCGACCTGTACCAAGATGCCGACGACCGCCACAGCGAGGCCATCGCTTGGAACAACCTCGGCCTCGCCCTCCTGGAGTCGAACCGCGCGGAGGAAGCGATCGAGGCCCACACCCGTGCCCGCGACCTGTACCAAGACGCCGACGACCGCCACCGCGAAGCCACCGCTTGGAACAACCTCGGCCTCGCCCTCCTGGAGACGGGCCGCGCGGAGGAAGCGATCGAGGCCCACGCTGCGGCATTGGGCGCCTTTGAGGAATTCGAGGACTGGTACCGAGCTGGCACAGCCTTCCAAAACCTGGCCATCGCTCACGAGACCGCCCACCGCCCAGCAGACGCGCGCCTCTGCTGGCTCCAGGCCATCGACGCCTACACTCGCGCCAACGCCCCCGCCGACGCCGCCAAAGCCCGCATCTACGCCGCCCAGCTCGCCTAACCCCCTCACGACCCACCAGCCCCCCACCCCGGCAACACCGCCCACATCCGCGTCCCACCCCCGGGTTCCCGCCCCTCCCCGAACCGCCACTCCCCCTCTCACACGCCCGCAGCGCGGCCCGCCGCCGCACCTCGCAGGCCTCCGCGACCCGTGGGTGACGATGCCGAGGATGCCCGTCGTAGAGGATCAACGTAGGGCGTCCTCTCGGTACCGCAGCGACACGTACACGTCCTCCCCCGGAGTGAACCGGCAAGCGCAGGCGGCCAGTTCACTCACCACCTGCACGGCCGCATCCGTCAGCCCCTCCAGCCCGTGCACCTTCGGCACGACCCGGGTGGCCGCCCGCGCGACCCGACAACTGGCCGCCCCCGCAGGCAATGCAAACCCCCGCACACTCATTGACCTGACTAGACCACTCCACTTACCTTCACACGGCAAGAGAGACGAACCCCCAGGCCACGGTGCAGTGGCCGCCGAGGAGGTCGTGCCCGTGCGCCCCACCGCCGTCAGCATCCTTGCCCTCTCCCTCGTCACCGCCGCCGCTTCCCTCACCGCGTGCGGCAGCGGGTCCGGGAGCAGTCCCGACACCGTGAAGATCTCTTTCAAGCAGTCCACGGACAACTCCGTCAAGGTGATGGACACGTATCTCGCGGACATCAAGAAGCAGTTCGAGAAGGAGTACCCGGGGAAGAAGGTCGAGCTCGTTCCGATCAAGGCCCCGGACTCCGAGTACTACACGAAGCTGCAACAGATGCTCCGGTCGCCCCGGACCGCTCCCGACCTGGTCTACGAGGACACCTTCCTCATCAACTCGGACATCACCAGCGGGTATCTCAAGCCCCTCGACTCGTACCTCGCCAAGTGGCAGGACTGGGGGCAGTTCGTCGACACCGCCAAGGCGGCTGCCCAGGGTGAGGACGGGAAGACGTACGGCGTCCCGGACGGGACCGACACCCGTGGGCTCTGGTTCGACAAGCGGGTGTTCAAGAAGGCCGGGCTGCCCACCGACTGGCAGCCGAAGACCTGGGACGACGTGCTCGCCGCCGCCCGGACCATCAAGGAGAAGGTCCCCGGCGTCACGCCGCTGAACGTCTACACGGGCAAGCCCGTCGGCGAGGGTGCCACCATGCAGGGCTTCGAGATGCTGCTGTACGGCACCAACGACGGGACCACCGACCCGCTGTACGACAAGACGAGCAGGAAGTGGATCGCCGGGAGCCAGGGGTTCAAGGACGCGCTCTCGTTCGTCGAGACCGTGTACAAGGACAAGCTGGGGCCGGACGTCTCCGACGCCCTCGACCCCAACTTCGGCACCGCCGTCCGCGGTGAACTCCTCCCCCAGGGCAAGCTCGGCATCGACCTCGACGGGTCCTGGCTGCCACAGGACTGGCTGAAGGGCAGCGGGCACGAGTGGCCGGACTGGTCCAAGGACCTCGGCCTCGCCTACATGCCCACCCAGCACGGCCAGGCCCCCGGCAAGGTCAGCATGTCCGGTGGCTGGACCTGGGCCATCCCCAGCAAGGCGGCCAACCCCGACCTCGCCTTCGACTTCGTCAAGACCATGCAGACCAAGGCGAACGCCCAGAAGTGGTACATCGCCAACTCCGGGATCGCGGTGCGCAAGGACGTCGCGAGCGATCCGTCGTACACATCCGCCCAGCCGGGTATCAAGTTCTTCACAGACCTGGTCGCCAGCACCCACTACCGGCCCGCCTACCCGGCCTACCCGAAGGTCTCCACCGCCATCCAGGAGGCCATGGAGAGCGTGACGACCGGTGACGCGTCGGTCGACAAAGCGGCGAGTACCTACGATTCGACGCTCAAGGACGTCACCGACAACCAAGTGGTCACCCAGTGAGTCAGTCGGTGCGTCAGCCAAGGGGGCGGTCGGCCGGTCACCCTGTAATCGGCCGGCGACTGTTCCGCGCCCTCCCCCTCACCCCCGCCCTGGCCCTGCTCCTCCTCTTCCTCGGCGGGCCCATCGTCTACTGCGCCTGGATCGCCTTCACCGACCTCCAACTCACCGGCCAGGCGCACTCCTCCTTCGTCGGCTTCACGAACTTCCGCAGGGCGTTCCACGACGACGCCTTCCTGAACGCCGTCTGGCTGACCCTCGTCTTCACCGTGCTCTCCGCGCTCGTCGGGCAGAACACGCTGGGGCTGGCGCTCGCCACGCTGATGCGGCGGGCGTCGAAGCCGGTACGGACGCTCACCGGCGGGATCGTGATCACGGCGTGGGTGCTGCCGGAGGTCGTCGCCGGGTTTCTGCTGTACGCCTTCTTCCGGCGGGAAGGCACGCTCAACGCCATCCTCGGCTTCCTCCGTCTCCCGTCCCAGAACTGGCTGTTCACCCTCCCCATCCTGGCCGTGTCGTTCGCCAACGTGTGGCGCGGCACCGCCTTCTCGATGCTCGTCTACTCCGCCGCCCTCGACGAGATACCGACCGAGATCGAGGAGTCGGCGGAGGTCGACGGGGCCGGCGGCTGGCGCCGGATGTGGCACATCACGCTGCCGATGATCAGGCGCTCCATCGGGACGAACCTGATGCTCAACACCCTCCAGACGCTCTCCGTCTTCGGGTTGATCTGGGTGATGACCCGCGGCGGGCCCGGCGACCGGAGCCAGACCCTGCCCCTCTTCATGTACGAACAGGCCTTCCAGAACAGCATGATCGGGTACGGCACCGCCGTCGCACTGCTCCTGCTTCTGGTCGGCTCGCTCTTCTCCGTCGTCTACATGCGGCTGCTGCGCACGGAGGTGTGAGCCGGAAGATGCCTCGCAATCGCCGCCGCTCGCGCCGCCTCGCCGCCGACCTCGGCCTCCTCGTCGTGGCCGCCGCCTTCGTGCTCCCGCTCGCCTGGGTGCTGCTCTCCGCCGTCGACCCGCACGCCGGTCTGAGGGTGCGGATCCCGGACGGGTTCACCTTCGCCAACTTCGACGCGATCCTCACCCCCGACATCACCTACACCCCGCTCGTCAACAGCCTCGTCCTGTGCGGCGGCGCCACCGCGCTCACCGTCGGCTGCGCCGCTCTCGCCGCCTACCCGCTCTCCCGCTACCGCTCCCGGCTCAACCGGCCGTTCCTGCTCTCCATCCTCTTCGCGACGAGCCTGCCCATCACCGCGATCATGGTGCCGGTGTACGCCCTGTTCGTACGGATCAACCTCATCGACACCATGCAGGGCACGATCCTGTTCTTCGCCGCCTCCCAACTCCCGTTCGCCATCTGGCTGATGAAGAACTTCATGGACGGTGTGCCGAAGGAGCTGGAGGAGGCCGCGTGGACGGACGGCGCCAACTCCGCCCAGTCGCTGGTGCGGATCGTGCTGCCGTTGATGGGGCCCGGCCTCGCGGTCGTCACCGTCTTCGCCTTCGTGATGATGTGGGGGAATTTCTTCGTCCCGTTCATGCTGCTGCTCTCGCCGGACCAGATGCCCGCCTCCGTCAGCATCAACGACTTCTTCGGCAACCGCGGCGCCGTCGCGTACGGCCAGCTCGCCGCCTTCTCCGTCATCTACTCGACGCCGGTGATCCTGCTGTACGTGCTGGTCGCGCGCCGGCTGGGAGGGGGGTTCGCGCTGGGCGGCGCCGTCAAGGGATGAACAGCTCGGCCGTACGGTCGAATCCATACGTTCGCACCATCCGTGTTCCTGGCCGAACGGTCCGTAGTCAGTGCCCGCGGGCACCCCTACGGTGTCGGCTGTGCGCCGACCCCCAGCTCTGCCGAACCAGCCAGGTCCCCCCTTCAACGCCCCCGCCGCCCGCAGACTCCGTGCCGCTCTCGGCATGGCGCCCGAGCACGTGGCCCGCGACCTGCGGGCCTCGTACGGGCTGCCGTACGTCACACCGGATCTGGTGCGCGCCTGGGAGCAGGGGGCCATGTCCCCCACCAGTCCCGAACTCACCGCGCTCGCGGGCGCGTTGTGGTGCACCCCGGGCGACCTGATCGGCCGCCCGCGCACCCTGCGCGAACACCGGATCGCCCGGGGGCTGGCCCCGGAGGACGTGGCGCCGGCGGTCGGCCTCGACCTCCTCGCGTACCTCGCGATGGAGGAGGACGAGGAGTGGCAGGGCACGGAGCGGCAGTCCGCCGTCCTGGCCGACCTGCTGCGGCTGTCCCTGCCGGACTTCATCACCGTGACGGGAAAGGAGGAGAAGCTCGCCGAACTGCTGCGAAGCGCGGTCACCACCCGCTGGCAGGCCCACGTCCGGCACATGAGCAAACTCGTCCCGCTGGACAAGCGCCTGATCGAGGACACGCTGCGCGACCTGCACGAGGAGTACCAGAGGCAGATGACGGCAACGCTGTCATGGGGCGGCGCCACCGCCGCAGAGCACGCGCAGCAGATGGGCGAGGACTTCCTGGCCCGCATAGTGGCGCGCTTCTGGGACGAAGTGGAGCAGGGGACTGCCTGAACACAGCCCCCGCGCACCCGCGGTCCGCGGCGGACGCCAAGCCCTAGAAAACCGACTCGGCCTCGTCCATGCGGTCCTTCGGCACCGTCTTCAACTCGGTCACCGCCTCCGCCAGCGGCACCATCACGATGTCGGTCCCCCGCAGCGCCGTCATCCGCCCGAACTCCCCCTGGTGGGCGGCCTCCACCGCATGCCACCCGAACCGCGTCGCGAGGACGCGGTCGTAGGCCGTCGGCGTGCCGCCCCGCTGGACGTGCCCGAGGATGACCGGCTTGGCCTCCTTGCCGAGCCGCCGTTCCAGCTCGTACGCCAGTGCCGTACCGATGCCCTGGAAGCGCTCGTGGCCGTACTGGTCGATCTCGCCCTTGCCGTAGTCCATGGTGCCCTCGGCGGGATGGGCGCCCTCCGCCACGCACACCACGGCGAACTTCTTGCCGCGGGCGAAGCGTTCCTCGACCATCCTGACCAGGTCGGCCGGGTCGAAGGGCCGCTCGGGCAGGCAGATGCCGTGGGCGCCGGCGGCCATCCCGGACTCCAGGGCGATCCAGCCGGCGTGCCGGCCCATGACCTCGACGACCATCACCCGCTGGTGGGACTCGGCGGTGGTCTTCAGGCGGTCCATCGCCTCCGTGGCGACGCCGACCGCCGTGTCGAAGCCGAAGGTGCGGTCCGTGGACGAGATGTCGTTGTCGATGGTCTTCGGGACGCCGACGACCGGCAGGCCCGCGTCGGACAGCATGCGCGCCGCGGTCAGCGTGCCCTCGCCGCCGATGGGGATCAGCGCGTCGATGCCGAACTCCTCGACCATGTCGGTGGCGCGCTCGCACGCCTCGCGCAGCCGGTCCCGCTCCAGCCGCGACGAGCCGAGGATCGTGCCGCCGCGGGCCAGGATGCCGCCCACGGCGTCCAGGTCGAGGGGGCGGTAGTGGCCGTCGAGCAGACCCCGGAAACCGTCCTCGAAACCGATGACCTCGTCGTCGTACTGTGCGACAGCCCGGTGTACCACCGATCGGATGACGGCGTTCAGGCCGGGGCAGTCGCCGCCTGCGGTGAGAACTCCGATGCGCATGGTGGTGTGTCTCCTGCTCGCTGTCGTTGCCGGTGAGCCGATCCGATTGTTTCATGCCGTACTGGGCACCGCGGATTCCGTGACATTGGTCTCCCCTGGCAGGGACCGCGACTGATGGGCGCCTTATCCATGCCCAAGGGTATTGTCAAGGGGGTTCCGCTCACCCCGGTGGGCGATTTTTATGGCATGGCTTTTATGGCATGGCGAGGACGGAACGGAGTGCACACGTGACGCGCAGCGTGTACGTGACCGGGATCGACCGCGGCGACGGCCGCCAGGTCGTCGAGCTGGGCGTGATGGAGCTGCTGACCCGGCAGGTCGACCGGGTCGGGGTCTTCCGGCCCCTCGTCCACGACGATCCGGACCGTCTGTTCGAGCTGCTGCGGGCACGGTACCGCCTCTCCCAGGACCCGGCGACCGTCCACGGCATGGACTACCACGAGGCCTCCGCGCTCCAGGCCGAGCGCGGCGCCGACGAACTGGTCTCCACCCTCGTCGACCGCTTCCACCTGGTCGCCCGCGACTACGACGTGGTCCTCGTCCTCGGCACCGACTTCGCCGACAGCCAGTTCGCGGACGAGCTGTCCCTGAACGCCCGGCTCGCCAACGAGTTCGGCGCCTCCGTGATCCCGGTGGTCGGCGGCCGGGACCAGAGCGCGGAGTCGGTGCTCGCGGAGACGTGGAACGCCTTCAGGGCGTACGACGGCCTCGGCTGCGACGTGCTGGCGATGGTCGCCAACCGGGTCGCCCGCGAGGACCGGGACGCGATCGCCGAGCGGCTCGGCGGCCGGCTGCCGGTGCCGGTGTACGTGCTGCCGGACGAGCCCGCGCTGTCCGCGCCGACGGTCGCCCAGATCACCCACGCGCTCGGCGCGAAGGTGCTGCTCGGCGACGACTCGGGGCTCGCCCGGGACGCGCTGGACTTCGTGTTCGGCGGGGCGATGCTGCCGACCTTCCTGCCCGCCCTGACCCCGGGCTGCCTGGTGGTGACCCCCGGCGACCGCGCCGACCTGGTCGTGGGCTCGCTGGCCGCGCACAGCGCCGGCACCCCGCCGATAGCCGGCGTGCTGCTCACCCTGAACGAGTGGCCCAGCGACGAGATCCTCACCCTGGCCGCCCGCCTCGCCCCGGGCACCCCGGTCATCTCGGTGCCCGGCAACAGCTTCCCGACCGCCGCCCAGCTGTTCTCCCTGGAGGGCAAGCTGAACGCGGCCACCCCGCGCAAGGCGGAGACCGCGCTCGGCCTGTTCGAGCGGTACGTCGACACCGTGGGCCTCAACAAGCGGATCTCGGCGCCGAGCACCGGCCGGCTCACCCCGATGATGTTCGAGCACAAGCTCCTGGAGCAGGCGCGTTCCGACCGGCGCCGGGTGGTGCTGCCGGAGGGGACCGAGGCGCGGGTGCTGCGTGCGGCGGAGGTGCTGCTGCGCCGGGGGGTGTGTGACATCACACTGCTCGGTCCCGTCGACCAGATCCGCAAGAAGGCCGCCGACCTCGGCGTCGACCTCGGTGACGCCCAGCTGATCGACCCGGCCACCTCCGAGCTGCGCGAGAGCTTCGCCGAGCAGTACGCCCTGCTCCGCGCCCACCGGGGCGTGACGGTGGAGCTGGCCTACGACGTGGTCTCCGACGTCAACTACTTCGGCACCCTGATGGTGCAGGAGGGGCTCGCGGACGGCATGGTCTCCGGGTCCGTGCACTCCACGGCGGCGACCATCCGCCCGGCCTTCGAGATCATCAAGACCACGCCGGGGTCCTCGATCGTCTCGTCCGTCTTCTTCATGTGCCTCGCCGACAAGGTGCTGGTCTACGGCGACTGCGCGGTCAACCCGGACCCGAACGCCGAGCAGCTCGCCGACATCGCGGTCCAGTCGGCCGTCACCGCCGCCCGGTTCGGTGTGGAGCCGCGGATCGCGATGCTGTCGTACTCCACGGGCACGTCGGGTTCGGGGGCGGACGTGGACAAGGTGCGGGAGGCGACCGAGCTGGCCCGCTCCCGGCGGCCCGACCTGAAGATCGAGGGGCCGATCCAGTACGACGCGGCCGTCGAGCCGTCCGTGGCCGCCACCAAGCTGCCCGGCTCCGAGGTCGCCGGGCAGGCCAGCGTGCTGATCTTCCCGGACCTGAACACCGGCAACAACACCTACAAGGCCGTGCAGCGGTCGGCCGGCGCGATCGCGGTCGGGCCGGTGCTCCAGGGGCTGCGCAAGCCCGTCAACGACCTGTCCCGGGGCGCCCTCGTCCAGGACATCGTCAACACCGTCGCCATCACGGCGATCCAGGCCCAGAACTCGGCCGGGTCACCGGCCGCCTCCCCGAGCGAGAAGGCAACCGCCCAGTGAGCCCCAGTGCGACCCGTGTCCTCGTCCTCAACTCCGGCTCCTCGTCGGTGAAGTACCAGCTGCTGGACATGCGGGACAGCAGCCGGCTGGCGGTCGGGCTCGTCGAACGGATCGGCGAGCAGACCTCCCGGCTCACGCACACCTGCCTCGGCAGCGGTGACACCCGCGAGCAGGTGGGGCCGATCGCCGACCACGAGGCCGCGCTGAAGGCCGTGGCGGAGGAACTGACGAAGGACGGGCTGGGGCTGGACTCGCCGGAGCTGGCCGCGATCGGGCACCGGGTGGTGCACGGCGGGATGTTCTTCACCGAGCCGACGGTGATCGACGACGCGGTGCTCACCGAGATCGAGCGGCTGATCCCGGTCGCCCCGCTGCACAACCCGGCCAACCTGACCGGCATCCGCACGGCGCAGGCGCTGCGCCCGGACCTGCCGCAGGTCGCCGTCTTCGACACGGCGTTCCACACGACGATGCCGGAGTCGGCGGCGCGTTACGCGATCAACCCGAAGATCGCCGACCGGTACCGGATCCGCCGCTACGGCTTCCACGGCACCTCGCACGCGTACGTGTCCCGGGCGACCGCGCGGCTGCTGGGAAAGGCGCCTGAAGACGTGAACGTCATCGTGCTGCATCTCGGCAACGGCGCGTCCGCGTCGGCCGTCGAGGGCGGCCGGTGCGTGGACACCTCGATGGGGCTGACGCCTTTGGAGGGGCTGGTGATGGGAACCCGTTCCGGCGATCTGGACCCGGCCGTCATTTTCCATTTGGCGCGAGTTGGCGGATTGTCCATGGACGAGATCGACACTCTTCTCAACAAGAGGAGTGGTCTGTTCGGTCTGTGCGGTGACAACGACATGCGGGAGATCCGGCGCCGGATCGACGAGGGCGACGAAGAGGCACAGCTCGCCTTCGACATCTACATCCACCGCCTGAAGAAGTACATCGGCGCGTACTGCGCCGTCCTCGGCCGGGTCGACGCGGTGGCCTTCACGGCGGGGGTCGGCGAGAACGCGGCTTCGGTGCGCGAGGCGGCCGTGGCGGGCCTGGAGGGGCTGGGCCTCGCGGTCGACCCGGAGCTGAACGCCGTACGGACGGACGAACCGCGGCTGATATCGCCCGCCGCCGCGCGCGTCGCCGTCGCGGTGGTGCCGACGGACGAGGAACTGGAGATCGCGACCCAGACCTACGCGCTCGTCGGCACCGGATCCGGATCGGCACCGGTCGGAAATAACAGCTGAGCACATTGGCGCCCATTTGTATCTTCCACCAGACGGAATATTCCGTAGCGAAACAAACCGATAGGATCGCCCCATGCGCCGTTCGAAAATCGTCTGTACTCTCGGCCCCGCGGTCGACACCCACGAGATGCTCGTCGCCATGATCGAGGCGGGTATGAACGTGGCCCGGTTCAATTTCAGCCACGGCTCGCACGCCGAGCACCAGGGGCGGTACGACCGCGTCCGGGCCGCCGCCAAGGAGACCGGCCGTGCCATCGGCGTCCTCGCCGACCTGCAGGGCCCGAAGATCCGTCTGGAGACCTTCGCCGAGGGACCGGTGGAGCTGGAGCGCGGTGACGAGTTCGTCATCACGACCGAGGACGTCCCGGGCGACCGGACCATCTGCGGTACCACCTACAAGGGCCTGCCGGGCGACGTCTCGCGCGGCGACCAGATCCTCATCAACGACGGCAACGTCGAGCTGAAGGTCGTGGACGTCGAGGGCCCGCGGGTGCGGACGATCGTCATCGAGGGCGGTGTCGTCTCCGACCACAAGGGCATCAACCTGCCGGGGGCCGCCGTCAACGTGCCCGCGCTGAGCGACAAGGACATCGACGACCTCCGGTTCGCGCTGCGCATGGGCTGCGACCTGGTCGCGCTGTCCTTCGTCCGGGACGCCAAGGACGTCAACGACGTCCACCGGATCATGGACCAGGAGGGCCGCCGGGTCCCCGTCATCGCCAAGGTGGAGAAGCCGCAGGCGGTCCAGAACATGGAGGACGTCGTGATGGCGTTCGACGGTGTGATGGTGGCCCGTGGCGACCTCGCCGTCGAGTACCCGCTGGAGCGGGTCCCCATGGTGCAGAAGCGACTGATCGAGCTGTGCCGGCGCAACGCCAAGCCGGTGATCGTGGCGACCCAGATGATGGAGTCGATGATCACCAACTCCCGCCCGACCCGCGCCGAGGCCTCCGACGTGGCCAACGCGATCCTGGACGGCGCCGACGCGGTCATGCTGTCCGCCGAGTCCAGCGTGGGCGCGTACCCGGTGGAGACCGTCAAGACGATGTCGAAGATCGTCTCGGCGGCCGAGCAGGAGCTGCTCAGCAAGGGCCTGCAGCCGCTCGTCCCCGGCAAGAAGCCGCGCACGCAGGGCGGTTCGGTGGCCCGTGCGGCCTGCGAGATCGCCGACTTCCTCGGCGGCCGGGGCCTGGTGGCCTTCACCCAGTCCGGTGACACGGCCCGTCGCCTCTCCCGCTACCGCGCGCAGCCGCCGATCATCGCCTTCACCACCGACGAGAACACCCGCAACCAGCTCACCCTCAGCTGGGGCGTGGAGTCGCACGTGGTGCCGTTCGTGGGCACCACGGACGAGATGGTCGACATGGTCGACCAGGAGATCGCGAAGATCAGCCGCTTCAACCCGGGCGACACCGTCATCATCACGGCCGGCTCGCCCCCCGGTGTCGCCGGCACCACCAACATGCTCCGCGTCCACCACATCGGCGACTCCGGCAGCAAGTGACACCCGCATGACGGGCCTTGCAGAGCGCTGAGGGCGCCTCCTGTGGCAGGAGGCGCCCTCAGTTGTTCTTCGCCGGGCTACGGCAGGCTGTCGGCGATCCGGTCCCACGCCTCGAACTCGCCTCTGCGCGGGTGATCCGCGAGCAGCGGCGCCACGGCGCGAGCAGGGCTGAGCAGCCGGCGGACCATGCGCAAGGAGAGCACCTGGGCACGGTCCAGTTCACGCCATCGCGGGGCGAGCGCGACGGCCTTGTCCGGGTCCATCGGCATGGCGTCGAGGGTCCGGTCGAGCACCGGGCCCGGAACCAGCAGCGGAACGTCCGGCGCCGCGCCCACCTCCCTCAGCAGGTTGGCCCTGAGCCAGAGGTCGCGCAGCAGCCATTCATTGTGCCGCGGGCCGGTCGCCCGCTCCGCGGCCGCCAGCAGGGCCGACCACGCCTCGGCGACCGCCCGCCACTGCTCACCGGTCAGCCGGGCCGGGTCCCGCTGGATGCGCGCGGCGAACATCTGCGCGGCACCGATCCACTCGCTCACCGCCCCGGCGGTCCGCGTCACTTCCGGTGCCGTCCAGCGACGTACGTGCGCGTCGAGGTCCAGCCTGTCGAGGCCGTCGAAGAGACCACTCATCCGAAGTGCACCCCAGCCGCCTCGAACATCTCCTTACCCAGCTGCTCCGCTCCGCCTCCGGGGGCCCAGAACGGATACTTGAAGAAGTGACCGCTGTGGCTGTCGATGCGCAGACCGAAGTACTGGCCGTTCCCCCCGGCGATCTCGGCCTCGCCCGCGGCCCTGACCGGCGCACCACCGGCCTTGGCGGCCGCCTTCTGCGCGGTCTCCGCCTCCGCCTTGGCGGTGATCGCGTTCCACTTGGCGGCGCCGGCGGCGGCAATGGCGTCTGCCGCGGCCGAGTGCGCCTTCTTCACCGCTGCCTCGGTCACCTTGGCGTCGGCCTTGGCGCCGTCCGCGGCGGCCTGGGCGCGCTTGGCCGCGCCCTCGGCCCTGGTGGCCGCTTCGCGTGCGTCGGCGGCCGCCTCGGTGGCATCGGCGGCAGCCCGGCGCGCCTCGGTCGCGGCGCTGGTCGCGTCGTCGGCCGCCTTGCGGGCCTTGGTGGCCGCCTCGCGAGCCTCGATGGAGTCCTCGGTGCTGTCCACGGCGGCCAGCAGGGCCTCCGCGGCCTCAGCCTTCGCCACCAGGCAGTCACGGCGTTGTTCGGCCCGGTGCGCGTCGGCGCGCGCGTCCACGGCCCGGCCTTCGGCGGCCAGCGCCGCGTCCTTCTTGCCGGCGGCCGTCCTGCCCGCGGCCTGCGCGTCGGAGAGTCTGTCGGCCGCGACCGTACGCTGCGACTGGGCCCGTGCGTCGGCGTCCTTCGCCTGCGAGACCGCGGAGAGGTCGGCGTTGGCCTGGACCTCGGCGCGGAGGATGGCGTCCCGCTGGGTCTTCTGCCCGTCGGTCTCGGCGAGCCACTCGGTGTGCGGTGGCGATCTCCTCGCCGAGCACCTGGTGCGGGTCCGGCGGGCTGCTGTACGCGCAGGACGCGAACCGTGCCTTGAGGTTCTCCACGTCGATCCGGAACTCCATCGAGTCCGCGGCGGGTGCGACGGTGGGGAAGCCCCCGTACTGGAGGAAGAGGCGGGCGTCGTCGGCGTACATGCCATGCATGAACTGCATGGACGCCCACGCCTGGCGGTCCTCGTAGTCCTCGTTGCTGGTCGGGGAGTAGCGGGCGTTGTAGACGGCCGCGGCCGCGTCCACGGACTCCTTGCCGGCCAGGGGGTGCGGGTTGGCGTAGAAGTCGTCCTCCTGCTTCCAGAACTGGGCGGCGCACCAGCCCGACAGGCCGACGGCGTTGTACGGGTTGTCCTTGTCCGCCACCCACTGGAAGCCGGTGTAGGTGTAGGGCGGGGGCGGTGTGACGACGGCCAGGGACTGCTGCCACACGCTCCTGCGACCGCTCAGTTCGTCGAGCTTGGCGTCGGCGGCGGCCTTGTCCGTGTCGAACGCCGTGCTGAGGGCTGTGGTGTTCCAGTACTCGGGGTCGGCGGCCGTGTGCAGTTGCTCCTCGGTGCCGAGGAGACCGGCTCGCGCGACCTCCTTCATGGCCGGGCCGCCCTTGCGCAGGACCCCGTCGAGGAGGCACTGCTCCTGCCGGACGCGTTCGGCGGCCTTGGGGTCGAAGGTGGTGGGCAGGGTGTCGGCGGCCGCCTGGGTCCGCGTCGGCTGGGCGGGGGCGGGGAGTTGGGCGCCCGTCACCGCGAGCGCGGTCGCGGTGGCCAGGGCGGCGGGAGCCAGGAACCGGGACCAGCCGCCCCGGATCCGGAGGAGTGTCCGGCGTCTGCGTGCGGAAGGACGTGCGTGCGTACGCATCAGAAGGTGTCAACCGTTCTGTCGGCAGAGAATCGGCAGAGAAGACGGTGCAGGCGAAGAGGGGAGAGGGGGTGCCCGCTCAGAAGAGGAGGTTGTAGTGGGTCCAGCCACTGGCTCCGAGTTGCACCCGGGCGCTGAAGGGGGCGCTCGCGGATCCGGTTCCCTTGTAGAGCCACAGGGCGCCCGCGGAGTCCACGGCGAGCAGGTCCGCCTTGCTGACGCTCATGCCGTTCCAGCCGGTGGAGTTCTTCATCCGGACCCGGGGCTGGAGCGTGCCGTCGGCCTTGCCCTGGTAGAGCCAGAGCTGGCCGGAGGTGTCACGGGTGAGAGTTCAACATACGTGTGAGGTCCCCCTCGTGGGCGTCGACGGGGGAAGTCGCGGACACGCACGCCGAAGGCGCCACGAACCGGTCGTGGCCGCCTGGCACCTCCCCCTGGCCGCGGCTGGTCATGTACTCGGCAGGTACGCCGTATGAGGAAGGCGTGAAATCCGTAAACGCTTTATCAAGGCCCGGAAAGGCGCTGCCCGAAAGGAGTTCGGACAGCACTGTGGCCCGGCCGCCGCGCGAGGCGGACGGCCGGGCCACAGCTCTGTGCGCGGCTCCCGAACGGGTCTGTGGTGACGGTCAGCTGGTTCCGTCGGTCGTGTACACGTGCATCCCGGGCACGTGCAGGGTGCCGCCGAACTGGCCGGCCTGGACGACCTTCACCTTGGTGAAGTAGATCAGCGGGATGTTCAGCGGCGGCGGGTTGTTCACGTCGAAGGTGATCGGGATCAGACCGAAGAGGTTGCCCGAGATCGACTCCGTGTACATCGTGGTGTCACCGTCGCTGATCGTGGACGTCGAACCGGAGCCGGCCTGCACGTGGTAGGTCTTGCCGATCTTCGTGTCCTTGACCGTCTGGTGCAGGTCACCGATGTCGGTGCCGCCCGAGATGACGTACTTCAGCACCTTCTTCTTCGCGCCGCTGGCCGTCCTCACCTCGACGATGCCCTGGTAGTCGGCGCTCTTCAGCGTCAGCGAGCTGGCGCTGAGGTACCAGGGGTCGTCCGCCACCGCCACCTTGTTGTCGACGCCGCTCACGTCGTTGGTGGCGACGGCGCAGTTGCCGGCCGACGCGCTGGAGCTCGCGGACGGGCTCGGCGAGGCGCTGGAGGTGGCGTCCGCAGCCGCTTTGGTGGTGCCGGCCGCCGCCTTGGTCGCCGTGTCGGTGGTGTTCTTGACGGTGTCCGTGACCTTCTTGACGGTCTTGGACACGGTGCCGGAGCCGCTGTCGCCGCTCGACGAGGACGATGACGACGAGGACGACGACTTGGAGGCGGACGGCGAGGCCGACGGCGAGGGGGTGGCGCTCGCGGTGGCGTCCGACGAGGACGAGCCCGTCGTGCTGCCGCCGCTGAGGATGCTGCCGATCGCGTCCCCGATCGAGTCCAGCAGGCCGCCACCGCTGCCGCTGCTCGCGGAGGCGGACGGCGACGGGGTCGCCGTACTGCCGGAGCCCGACGAACCGGAGGACCCCGACGAGGAACCCGAACCGCCCGAGGACGAGGACGACTTGGACGCGGAGGGCGTCGGCGTGGCCGTGCCGTCGGAACCTGAATCCGACGAGGAGGACTTGCCGGACGTCGTCGCGTCCTTCGCGCCGGCCGAGGCCGTGGCGGACGGCGAGGCCGTGTCCGAGGCACCGTCGCTCGCGCTCGCCGAAGCGGAGGGCGAGGCCGTGTCCAGGGCGGCGACACAGCTCTTGTAGTCCTCGGCGAGGCTCTTCGAGGACGACGACGTGCTGTTGGTGTCGGCGATGGCCAGCGTCGACGTGAATCCGAAGCCCACGAGCACGGCCGTCGGCATCGCTACGGAGGCTATCGCCTTGCCCGCCGGCATGTGGAACCTGGTGAACAGCGGCTTCTTGGGTGCCGCATGCCGCGGCCCGGTTCTCACACGGGACTCGTCCACATCAGTCCCGTGGGTCACCTCGTCAGCCGGCACTGTGCCTCCCGTTCGCCCCGTTCACCGGGCTCGTTCCTGACAGGTCGTTCGACTCGTCCACCCCGTCCGGGCCCGGGAAGTAGGCGGCTGCCTCTTCCGGGGCGTCGTCCCCGGCCGGCGGGACGTCACCCTCCGGCTGCGGCTTCGGGGGCGCGCCCGGGGACCAGGCCACGGCCATCGCGCCGCCGATGAGGGCGAACAGGAAGCCCATGACGAAGCCACCGAAGTTGGACACGGGGAGCGACACCAGCGCGAGCAGGATCGCGGCGACTCCCGCGAACGTGCGGATGTGCTTCTGGAACCAGAGGCTGATCCCGAGGACGACGAGCAGCACACCGATGATCAGGGATCCGGCGCCCGCGGTGGTCGACATCGCCACCGTCAGGTTGCCGAGCTGGAGATGCGCGTACGGGAAGTACATGATCGGAAAGCCGGCGAGCAGGATGTACAGACCGGCCCAGAACGGCCGCGTGCCCCGCCAGGCGCGGAACTGCAGCCTCCGGCGGGTGAACTGGCCGGGTGCGGCAGGAGTCTCGGCGCTCATGGAAAACAGCTCCCTGGTGCGGCGTTGCTGTGGTGGTGGTGCTGTGGTGCGACACGGTGCGGTGGTGATGCCGTGTACCGCGCGTGAAGACCGTGGGAAGAAGGTGGAGGGCGGGGGTGCCGTGGGCTCCCCCGCCCGTCACGGAGTGCTCAGTAGCACTCCGCGCCCGACGTCGAGATCGACATGTGCAGGCCGCTGAGCTTGAAGGTTCCGGCGGTGGTGGCCCACGCCGTCTGCTTCACGTCGGTCAGCGAGGCGTGGTCGGCCTCCTGCCCGAACCCGCTCGGGTTCGCCAGGCCGGCCTTGACCTCGTCCGACTTCATGCCCGGACCCTTGGTCATGCTTCCGGCGGCGACACCGATGTTGATGTTGGTGAACGTCGCGTCGGCATTCAGGTCGTCGAGGTCGATGTAGAGCTTGCTGGCCTCGACCGGCTTGTTCGGGTCGGTGCCCGCGTGCAGGATCAGGCTGACGTTCCCGAAGATCGGGACGTTCGGCGTGACCACCGACTGGCACAGGTTGGTGATCGTCGCCGTGTTGAACGCCGAGACCGCCACCGGGTGGATCGTGCTCTTACCCGCGAGGGTGACACCCGAGTCGACGGCACCGTACTGCTCGAAGCCGTCGCCCTCGAGCGAGTCGGCCCGGACCTTGAACTGCTGGCCGGACACGCTGAACGACGCGGCGAGAGCGCCCTGCGCGAGGGCGACACCTATACACGCCGTGGCGGCAACGCTGGGCACCATGACCACAGCGAACCGCTTCCATCTGGTCCCGCCACGCACCTGGGACTCCATATTTCCTCCTTCTCGGACGTACATCTCCGGCCCGGTTATCGCCCCCAACGGCGGCTCAGCCGGGCAGGGATGGGAGAAGTGCTACGTCCTCGGAAGGGGAGCGCCCGTACTCGGAGGCACGAACGCACCTCGATCACCGGCGATCACCCCCGAGCGACAACCACTGGTCGCGCCTGACACGCATCACGCACAACCTTGCTGGACAGGCTTCGCCACAGGGCGAAGACCCCCCTGCCCAAGAGCCGGCGTCACTGCCGCCGACTCTGCTCGGTGGGGACCCAGATGAGCCCGCGGCCCGACCGGCTGTCGGGGTACGGGATTGGACCGAGCGTCGCCGATCGTGGTGCATTCTCGCCGCCCGCACAAGGGGCTTCGTTACTCGGTAGTAACGGCCGGATAACCGAAGGACGGCCCGCCGGTCTCGGAGCGCGACTCTGGGTGTCACCCAGGGGCGGAGCAAAACAGTTGATCCCTGGACAGAATCCGACAGACCAACAGCCCTGATTTACTCCAAGTAACAGCGGCCACTATTACCAAGATTTGGTAAAGAGCGGCCGCCGTTGCCCCGTGTGGGCAAATCTTTCACTTGGGCATCACAGGACGTGACGTTTAGCGACTGGTCAGCCCCGTGTTCAGATCGCGGTCCGACCGCGACCGGGGCTGCGGCCCGTGCCGCGGCTCAGAACAACGCCCGCGCCAGCGCCCGGCGCGCGCCCACCACCCGGGGGTCGTCGGTGCCCACGACCTCGAAGAGCTCAAGAAGCCGCCGGCGTACGGCGTCCCGCTGGTCCCCGGCCGTCCGCTGCACGGTCTCGATGAGCCGCCCGAAGGCGTCCTCGACGTGCCCGCCCACCAGATCCAGGTCGGCGGCCGCGATCTGCGCCTCGGCGTCGGCCGGCTTCTCGGCCGCGTCCTTGCGCACCGCCTGCGGGTCCATCCCCTGCACCCGCTGGAGCAACTCGGCCTGCGCGAGCCCCAGCTTGGCCTCGCTGTTGGCCGGGTCGTCGCTCAGCACGTTCTTGTACGCCTGGACCGCACCGCCGAAGTCACCCGCGTCCAGCGCCCGCACGGCGGCTTCGAGAAGCGCGTCGTAGGGGCCCGCCGGCATCACCGCGGGCCCGGCCTCGGCGCCCGGCTCGGCGTCGGGGTCGACGACGAGTCCGGTCAGGCCGAACCGCTGCTCGGCGACCTGCACGAGCTGATCCAGCGTCCCGCGGATCTGCTCCTCGCCGGCCGCGCCCTGGAAGAGCGGCAGCGCCTGCCCCGCGACGACGGCGAACACCGCCGGGATCCCCTGGATCCCGAACTGCTGCATCAGCATCTGGTTGGCGTCGACGTCGATCTTCGCCAGCAGGAAGCGGCCGTTGTACTCGACGGCGAGGCGCTCCAGGACCGGGCTCAGCTGCTTGCAGGGCTGACACCACTCGGCCCAGAAGTCGATGACGACAGGGACTTCGGCGGATCGCTGGAGGACATCGCGCTCGAAGCCGGCTTCGTCGACGTCGATGACCAGATCGGCCGGGGAGACGGCTCCGACCCCACCCTGGCGGGCCGCTTCGGCGCGCGCCTGCTCGGCCTTGGCCTTGGCCTCTTGGGCCGCCTTGACCGCGGCGAGGTCGACGACGCCGCTCATGGACATGTTCCGTGGCTGCATGCGTCTATCCTCCCCCGTTCCCGCGCGCAAGTGAAAAGCGATGTGAAAGCTGGCCGAACGTGTGTTTCGCAACGGCGCCGGGTCCCCACCCCACGCCATGGTCGTCGCCCGTGCGGTCACCCACGAGCTTTCGCTACGACCCGTAGCGTAATGCCATCAGGGACCCGCGCGACACCACATTCCGGTGATCTCCCTCACGGCATCACAGGAACCGCCGGTTATGGTCGTGGGATGCAGAGCCGCACCCCCGCCGGACGTACCGGCCGCCCGCGCAGTGCCGCCGCGGACGCGGCGATCCTGGCGGCGACGCGGCAGGCGCTGGTCGAACTGGGCTGGTCCAAGCTCACCCTGGGCGACGTGGCCACCCGGGCCGGGGTCGCGAAGACGACCCTCTACCGCCGCTGGGCGGGCAAGAACGAACTCGTCGTCGACGCGGTGGCGGAGCTGTTCGACGAACTCGAACTCCCCGACCGCGGCAGCCTGGCGGACGACATCGAGGGCGTGGTGCTGCAGTTCGCGGCGATCCTGGACCGCCCGGAGGCCCGCAGCGGCCTGATGGCGGCGGTCGCCGAGTCGACCCGGGACGACGCGCTGCGGGAACGCATCCGCACCTCCATCGTGGACCGCCAGAAGCGGCTGGTCCTGGAGGGCCGGGTCCGGGCGCAGTGCCGGGGCGAACTCCCTCCCGAGCCGGACCCGGAGGAGGCCGCCCGCACAGTGGACCTGATCTTCGACATGGTGGCGGGTGCGGTGGTCCACCGCACCCTGATGAGCGGCAAACCGGCCGACGAGGAGTGGGTACGGGACTTCACCCGGGTTCTGCTGCTGGGCCTCACCTCCCCGCCGCCCGCCGAGCCGCCCGGAGCAGCCACTTCCCAACCCGCCGAGCCGGCCAGGGCAACCGCTTCCCGACCGGCCGAGTCGGGTGGTGGGTGGGCATAGGCCCCGGGCGTCCGGGGGGGGCGGAGCCCCCTCTGCGTGGCTAGAACCCCGCCGGCTCCGTGTACACCCCCCACTCGTCCCGCAGCACCCCGCAGATCTCGCCCAGGGTCGCCTCGGCCCGTACGGCCTCCAGCATCGGCTCGATCATGTTGGCGCCGGACCGGGCGGCCCCGAGCATCGCGTCCAGGGCCGTGCGCACCGCGCCCTCGTCCCGCGCGGCCCTCCGCTCGCCCAGCACGCGCACCTGCTCCCGCTCGACCTCGTGCGAGACGCGGAGGATCTCCAGGTCCCCGGTGACGGACCCGGTGTGGACGTTGACGCCCACGACCCGCTTGTCGCCCTTCTCCAGCGCCTGCTGGTACTGGAAGGCTGACTCGGCGATCTCGCCGGTGAACCAGCCGTCCTCGATGCCGCGCAGGATGCCCGAGGTGACCGGCCCGATCGGGTGCCGCCCGTCCGGGTGGGCGCGCAGCCCCCGCTCCTTGATCTGGTCGAAGATCTTCTCGGCGTCGGCCTCGATGCGGTCGGTGAGCTGCTCGACGTACCAGGAACCGCCCAGCGGATCGGCCACGTTGGCGACCCCGGTCTCCTCCATGAGCACCTGCTGCGTGCGCAGCGCGATCTCGGCGGCCTGCTCGCTCGGCAGCGCGAGGGTCTCGTCGAGGGCGTTGGTGTGCAGCGAGTTGGTCCCGCCGAGCACGGCCGCCAGCGCCTCCACCGCCGTACGCACCACGTTGTTGTACGGCTGCTGCGCGGTCAGCGAGACCCCGGCGGTCTGCGTGTGGAAGCGCAGCCACTGCGCCTTGTCGGACCGGGATCCGTACACGTCCCGCATCCAGCGCGCCCAGATCCGGCGCGCGGCGCGGAACTTGGCGATCTCCTCGAAGAAGTCGACGTGCGCGTCGAAGAAGAAGGAGAGGCCGGGCGCGAAGACGTCCACGTCCAGGCCGCGGGAGAGCCCCAGTTCGACGTAGCCGAAGCCGTCCGCGAGCGTGTAGGCCAACTCCTGCGCGGCCGTCGCACCCGCCTCGCGGATGTGGTAGCCGGAGACGGACAGCGGTTTGTACGCGGGGATGCCGGCGGCGCAGTACTCCATCAGGTCGCCGATCAGCCGCAGATGGGGTTCGGGCTGGAACAGCCACTCCTTCTGGGCGATGTACTCCTTGAAGATGTCGGTCTGCAGCGTGCCGTTGAGGACCGACGGGTCGACGCCCTGCCGTTCCGCGGCGACCAGGTACATGCAGAAGACGGGCACGGCGGGCCCGCTGATCGTCATGGACGTCGTGACGTCGCCGAGCGGGATGTCCTTGAACAGGACCTCCATGTCGGCGGCGGAGTCGATGGCGACCCCGCAGTGCCCGACCTCGCCGAGCGAGCGCGCGTCGTCCGAGTCCCGCCCCATGAGGGTCGGCATGTCGAAGGCCACGGAGAGACCGCCGCCGCCGTTGGCGAGGATCATCTTGTAGCGCTCGTTGGTCTGCTCGGCGTTGCCGAACCCTGCGAACTGGCGGATGGTCCAGGTCCGCCCGCGGTAGCCGGTCGGATACAGCCCGCGGGTGAAGGGGTACTCCCCAGGCCAGCCGATCCGCTCGAATCCCTCATAGGTGTCCCCTGGTCGGGGCCCGTACACCGGCTCCACGGGATCCCCGGAGAGCGTGGTGAAGTCCGCGTCCCGCTTGCGGGCCGCGTCGTAACGGGCCTGCCAGCGTCGGCGGCCCTCCTTGATGGCGTCAGCGTCCATACCCGCAATTTACTAGGACGTCCAAGTAAATGTCGATGGAGTACCGCCGCACGGGTGTCCGTACGGCGGTACGGCCCGGGGCCTGCGGCCTAGGCCTGGACCTTCGCGGCCACCGGAGAGCCCTCGGTGACCTTGGCCTCCAGTTCGCGGGTGACCTTGCGCTCCACGAAGAAGGCGGCGGTGGGGACGGTGCCCGCCAGCAGCACCCACAGCTGCTTGCCGACCGGCCACTTCGCCTTGGAGCCCAGGTCGAAGGCGAAGACCAGGTAGACGACGTAGAGCCAGCCGTGCGCGATGGCGACGACGCGCGTGACGTCGGCCGCACCGTTGATGTCCAGCCCGTACTTGGCGATCATGCTCAGGCACAGCAGCACCAGCAGCACACCGGTGACGTAGGCCAGGACGCGGTAGCGGGTCAGCACGCTTTTTTTCATGGGGACGAGCGTAACCACCCGTTCCGGGAGATCTTGCCCCGGGGCACGGCTCGCGGGCGGCGGGTTCAGTCCTCGTCGAAGTCGTGCGCGGCCACCCGCAGCGGCCGGAGCATCGCGAAGATCTCCCCGCACTCCTCCGCGTCGTAGGCCCCGAGCCCGAAGTCCATCGCCATCAGGTCGCGGGTGGCCGCCTCCACGACCTCGCGGCCCTTCTCGGTGATCGTGGCAAGCGTGCCGCGCCCGTCGTTGGGGTTGGGCCGCTTGTCGACCAGACCCGACTTCACCAGCCGGTCGACGGTGTTCGTCACCGAGGTCGGGTGCACCATCAGCCGCTCGCCGATCTTCGACATCGGCAGCTCGCCGGCCTTGGAGAAGGTGAGCAGCACCAGCGCCTCGTAGCGCGCGAACGTCAGCCCGTACGGCTTGACCACCGCGTCGACCTCGGCCAGCAGGATCTGCTGGGCCCGCATGATCGAGGTGATCGCGGCCATCGACGGGACGTTTCCCCAGCGCTGCTTCCAGAGGTCGGCGGCACGGGCGATGGGGTCGAAGGGGAGACTGAGAGGCTTCGGCACGTCACCGACCCTACCGGCCGGTCATATAGCGGTCAGCCGTGTCTCGGCTTTCGGTCAGCTTCACCACCACACCGACGCCGGGCCCTGCCGCACGCGTCCCCCGGGCGGCCGCTACGGCAGCCGCGGTGCCCCCCGCCGGGCCACCGCCGCCCGGCCGCGGCAGCGACCTGTGCAGCGCGCACATCAGCAGGCCGAGCCCGGGAGATCCGGCGCCGAGCGGGGCGACGCGGGGGGGCGGCGAGCACGGCGGCGCAGAAGGGCGGCGAACGCCTCGGCGCAGAGGGCGGCGAGCACGGCGGCGCAGAGAACGGCAAGCACGGCAGCGCAGAGGACCGCGAGCACGGCGGCGCAGAGGGGCGGCGAACGCCTCGGCGCAGAGGGCGGCGAGCACGGCGGCGCAGAGAACGGCGAGCACCTCGGGGACGGCGGCGAACATCGCCGGGAGCCGCCGAACTGGTGGAGATCGTGCACGCGGCCCATGCCGAACCGCTGCCGCGCGCCCTGCGCCCTTCCCGAGCCACGGCGGCCCGCGCTTCCTGCGCGGGCCGCCCGGCGAGGTACGGCCGGGCGCACGCCTTCCGCACGTCCTCCACAGGCCGCCGCCGTACGAGGTCTACTCGTCCGGCCTCACCGAACCGGGCGAAGCAGCGGCGGCCGGGGAGGCCGTCGCACTGCCGGTCCGGCATCTGCCGCCCGAACCGCGGCGGCCTCGACGGCGGGCCCAGGGCCGGTTGCGAAAGTGGCGTCGTCGCCCGGAGGGCAGCCGCGCGGCGTCCGGTGCGTGCTCTGGGGGGTCCCCCCGGCCGAAGGCTGGCGGAGTGCCGCCCGGAAGCCCTCGTACCGGGCGTACTCGGGCTTTCGGGCGGTGCGGCGAGTGCGGGTACCGGGGGAGCGTGCCGGGCGTCGCGCGGCAGCCGGCACCTTCGCACCAGGCCCTAACGGCGCCCGGCCCGGCGCAGATGGTGTCGGATCGTGCGCTGGGCCACCGGGCCGAGTTCGTCCAACGCGGCCACCATCGCGCCGAGTTGCTCAAGGGCGTCCAGCGCGGCGTGGGCGCCGGCGGTGTCGACGCCCTCGTACAGCTCGATGCCGACGAAGGACGCGGCGACCGCGCGGGCGAGCCCGGCCGGGTCGGCGAAGTCACCGAACGGGGTGGTCGCGAGGACCCTGACGAGCGCCCTCTCGATCTCGGCGATCCACAGGTCGAGCCCGGCCGCCGTGGCGGGTCCGAGCGCTTCATGGGTCTGGGCGCCGGCCAGCAGCTGGCCGAGCAGGGCGACATGGCCGCCCGAGCGGGCCTCCTCGTGGATCTGCCGTCCTACCGAGAGGAGTTCGGAGAGCGAACCGACCGCGGCGAGGCGGGGGCGGAAGCGGGCGACGGCCTGCTCGGCGCCGTACCGGCAGGCGGCGGCGAGGAGTTCGTCCACTGATCCGAAGTGGTAGAAGACCAGCGCCTGGTTGACCCCGGCCGCCGCGGCCACCGTACGGGCCGACGTCTTGGCGATCCCCTGCTCGGTGAGCGTCCGCAGCGCCCCCTCCAGCAGCTTGTTCTTGGTCTCCAGGGACTTGGCGGTCTCCGGGCTCACGCGCGCGGCTCCTCACGGACCGGCCGCAGCCCCGGCCGCACCCCGCGGCCGCGGATGTCGGTGTACGACACCTCGAAGGAGCCCTGGTAGCCGAAGATCGGCCCGAAGTACCGGTTCACGACCCGCACCTGGATCCGGAACCGGCCGGCGCGGTCGTCGTAGGACTCGCGCACCTCGGCGGTGGCGCCGAGAAGTTCGGGGACCCGGACGTCCACCGGGCCCTCCCTGAACCGGTGTTCACCGGAGCGGATCAGCAGGGAGCCGTCGGCCTCCGCGTGCAGGTGCAGCTCACTGGCGAGGTGCTGATGGGTGCCGAGGTAGTCGAGGATGCGGTCGCCCTTGGGGCTGAGCACCATCTGGGCGTCGAAGCGGCGGGGGCGGCCGGGCAGGTCGAAGGTGCGCACGAAGGTCACCGTCTCACGGCCGTGGGAGTCCACGTAGGGCACATTCTCGATCTTGAAGGGCACGTTCCGGGCGGCCTTCGGGACCAGGATGTTACGGGTGGCACCCAGTGCCAGGAACGGCTTCACGAAGGCCCCGCCCTGCCAGATCCGCTCCATCACACCGTGGCCGGTGCAGGCCTCGCCGCTCTCCAGGCCGACCGAGAAGCGCCGTCGCAGCCGCGGGTGCAGCCGGTCGAAGTCCGGCCCCAGCACCGTGCGGAACATCGAGGTCACTGCTGCTCCTCCAGGGTGTGCAGGACCCGGGGGGCGGCGACCCGGGCCGGTGGGGTGCGCAGACAGCGGCGGGCGGCGGGGGTGGTCGCGAGCGGGGCCGCGACGAGGGCCAGCGAGAGGGCCACCACGAGGAGCAGCGGGACCAGGAAGGCGACGGCGGGCGTGAGCGTGCCGGGTCCCGGCCCCCGGCTCAGGCCGGTGGCGCAGCCGGCGATCGTCAGCGCGCGGGCCGTCATCTCGGCGAACCAGTTCCACCGCGCCCGTTCCGGGGTGATCCCGCGCTCCAGCCACAGCCGCAGCCGGTCGAAGGACCATGCGGTCGCCCAGCCCATCAGCGGGCGCAGGACCAGCCGGTCGGCGAGCGCGCCGAAGGCACCCCAGCGGGGCCGGTAGTCGTAGCCGGTGAGAAAACGGACGCCGTCGGCGACCGGGATGTACCGCCAGTAGCCGCTGCCCTCGGCGAGCAGCGAGAGCGGGTGCGGGGCGGCGAAGCGCAGGGCCGAGGTGCGGGTGCCGTCGGGGCGCTCCTTCTCCCCTGCCGAGACGCCGGTGCCTGCGATGGTCAGGAAGGGAAGCACGCGCGTGGCGTAGCGGAAGCGCTGCGGTTCGCCCGCCGCGCGCGGGAGGTGGTCGATCTCGGTGAACCGCAGGTCCCAGCGCTGATGCCGGGCCGGGTCCTGGGTGCGGGCCCACAGTTCGTCCAGATCGGCGCGGATGTGCGCCTCTATGTAGAGCCCCATCGGTGTCGTACCCCCGTCACCTGGTCATTCGAGTGTTTTTTGAGCGATCGCTCAAACGCTCGGAGGACGACGGTACCGATTTTTGAGCGATCGCTCAATCAGGCGGCGGAAGAAAACCCCGGCCTCGCCGAGGAGGCCGGGGCTCCGTTCGCTGTCGGCTACTGGGCGAGGTGCCGCTCGACCGTCGCCACCTTGCTGGTGAGCCCGTCGGTGACACCGGGCCGGATGTCCGCCTTGAGGACCAGGGAGACGCGCGGGACACGCTCCTCGACGACGGCGACGGCACGCCTGACGACGTCCATCACTTCGTCCCACTCCCCTTCGATCGAGGTGAACATGGCGTCGGTGCGGTTGGGCAGCCCGGACTCGCGGACCACCCGGACGGCGTCGGCGACGTACTCCCCCACGTCCTCGCCCACGCCCAGCGGCGTCACGGAGAAGGCGACGATCATGCGTTCACGGTCCCTTCCTGGCGGGCGCGGGACGCGATGACCGCGTCCTCGGCCTCACGGCGCAGCCTGCGCTCGGCGAAGAAGCCGCCGGTCGGCAGGACGGAGAGAACGAAGTAGAAGAGGCCGGTCTTCAGGGACCACTTGGTGCGGTTCCAGGCGTCGGCCCAGAAGATCACGTAGAGGATGAAGAGAACACCGTGGATCGCGCCCATCACGGGCACCGCGTTGAAGTCCGTGGTCCGCTTGAGCACCGAGCAGACAAGGAGGATCAGGAAGGAGACGGCCTCCGGGGCGGAGACCAGGCGCAGGCGGCGGATGGCGGTGGCGGTCTTGATGTCCACGGGTCACCTTCGGTGGGAGAGACGTCCACTCTTTGTGAACGTGAGCACAAACGTTCAACCATTGTGGCAAAAGAGCCTCGCGGCCCCCGCGCGGGGGTGGGAGGGTGTGCGCGGCGACGAGGAGGACGGCGCCCCGCCGAGGTCCACGGTCGACCTGACGGCCGGGACGGCGGTGATACGCCTCCCGGCCGACCAGCGATCCGCCCCCTAGGGGACGGATCGGGGGCGATGTCCACCTCCGGGACCTGTCGCCGCCGTCTGCCTGCGGCTACCTTCGCAGCGTGGCGATGTTCCGACTCCAGGGCAGCAAGGTGCTCGCCGTCGAGATGACCGGGGATGCCGTTAAGGCGAAGAACGGCTCGATGGTGGCGTACGACGGGCAGATGGCGTTCAAGAAACTGAGCGGCGGCGGCGAGGGGCTGCGCGGGATGGTGACCCGGCGGCTCACCGGCGAGCAGATGACGGTGATGGAGGTGAAGGGGCACGGGACGTGCTGGTTCGCGGACCGGGCGTCCGAGATCAACCTGGTCGGCCTGCGGGGCGACAAGCTGTACGTCGAGTCGAGCAACCTGCTCGCGACCGACGCCGGCCTGCGCACCGGCACCACGTTCACCGGCCTGCGCGGCGCCTCCCAGGGCAACGGCCTGTTCACCACCACGGTCGAGGGCCACGGCCAGGCGGCGATCATGTCGGACGGCCCGGCGGTGGTGCTCAGGGTCAGCGCGCAGTACCCGCTGACCGTCGACCCGGGCGCCTACATCGCCCACCAGGGCAACCTCCGCCAGTCCTTCCAGTCGGGTGTGACCTTCCGCACGTTCTTCGGTGAGGGCGGCGGAGAGGCCTTCCAGATCCGGTTCGAGGGAGACGGCCTGGTGTACGTACAGCCGAGCGAGCGGAACACGATCGCGGGGGACATCTGACATGGCCCTGCGCGAGGTGAACTCCAAGATGGTCGAGGCGACCGTCGTGCCCGGGCAGCGGCTGTTCAGCCAGCGCGGCGCGATGCTCGCCTACAAGGGCGAGGTGTCCTTCACCCCCAACATCCAGGGCGGCCAGGGCGGCCTGATGTCCATGATCGGCCGCCGCGTCGCCGGCGAGGCGACCCCCCTGATGACCGTCGAGGGCAGCGGCACGGTCTTCTTCGGGCACGGCGGGCACCACGTCCAGGTCATCACCCTCACCGGCGACACCCTCTACGTCGAGGCGGACCGGCTGCTCGCCTTCGAGGGCACGCTGCAGCAGGGGACGATGTTCATGGGTTCCCAGGGCGGCGTGATGGGCATGGTGCGCGGTCAGGTCACCGGCCAGGGCCTGTTCACCACCACCCTCAAGGGCCACGGCGCGGTCGCGGTGATGGCCCACGGCGGGGTCTTCGAGATCCCGATCACTCCGCAGCGCCCGGTCCATGTGGACCCGCAGGCCTACGTCGCCCACCACGGCGACGTCCGCAACAAGCTGTCGTCCGCGCTCGGCTGGCGGGACATGGTGGGCCGCGGCTCCGGTGAGGCGTTCCAGCTGGAGCTCAGCGGCAACGGCATGGTGTACGTGCAGGCGTCGGAGGAGAAGCTGTGAGCGCATACGGGGCCGCCGGAGCGGCCGGGCCGGTCGTGTACGACCCCATGACCCTCCCCGTCGACGACAACGTCAACAAGTACACCTTCTGCGTGGAGCTCAAGAGCGGCCAGTGGTTCCTTCAGAAGGGGAAGATGATCGCCTACTACGGCGCGATCGACTTCAACGGCGTGGGACACGGCCGGCTGGACCGTCTGGTCCGCACTTCCTTCCATTCGCCTCTGCACGCGAGCGACTGGGTGGTGGCGGAGGGCTCGGGCAAGATGCTCCTCGCCGACCGGGCCTTCGATGTGAACTCCTACGACCTGGACGACGGCAACCTGACCATTCGCTCGGGCAACCTGCTCGCTTTTCAGCCAAGTCTCGCGCTGAAGCAATCGATCGTTCCCGGTTTTCTGACCCTTATAGGAACCGGAAAGTTTGTGGCCGCGTCCAACGGCCCGGTGGTGTTCATGGAACCCCCCATCCGGGTGGACCCGCAGGCACTGGTGGGGTGGGCCGACTGCCCCTCCCCGTGCCACCACTACGACCATGGGTACATGACCGGTGTGATGGGCGGTCTACGTGCACTGACGGGCCTCGGCGGGGCCTCCGGAGAGGAGCACCAGTTCGAGTTCGTGGGGGCCGGCACGGTCCTGCTCCAGTCCACCGAGACCCTGATGGCCGAGCAGGCCACGGGAGCGGTTCCGCACGAGCCCGGAGTGCCCGGCGGAGGCGTCCCCGGCACAGGCCATCCACAGCAACCGGGCACACCGCGCCTTCCCGGACAGCTGGGAGACCTCCAGCGTCGCTTCGGGCTGTGAGCGGTAGTCTGCGGAGTGTGACATCGAACGCGTGCGCACAGTCACACCACCCTCACTAGTTCGCCTTTCAACATTTTAGGTAGACTTCACTCATGGAGACCGAGACGGCCACGCGCTGGCTGACCGATGCGGAGCAGTGCGCCTGGCGCACCCACCTGGAGGTCAACAGGCTGTTGACGTACCAGCTCGAAAAAGACCTGCAGCCGTTCGGCCTGACAATGAACGACTACGAGATCCTGGTGAACCTGTCCGAGTCGGAGGACTACCGGTTGCGGATGAGCGACCTCGCCGCCGCCACTCTCCAGTCCAAGAGCCGGTTGTCCCACCAGATCACCCGCATGGAGAACGCGAACCTGGTCCGCCGCGAGAACTGCGAGTCGGACCGCCGCGGACTGTACGCCGTCCTCACCGAGCACGGCATGGAGACGATGAAGAAGGTGGCGCCACATCATGTCGCCTCCGTGCGGCGGCACTTCATCGACCTGCTGTCACCGGAGGCACTCATAGAACTGGACAAGGGCCTGAAGCCGATCGCGGAACACCTGCGGGGGCAGCGCGGGCGCCCGTGACCACGGACAGCAACCGAAAGCGGCGGACGGGTGTTCAGGTCCCGTCCGCCGCTTGCTGCGTGCTGTCACCGCGTGCCCGAGGCGAGGGCCGCCGGTGGCGCGCCGGGTCGCCAGGTCAGGGCGGCCAGGAGGCAGAGCAGAGCGCTGTAGACGGCCGCCAGGGGCGGCAGGACGCGCCGTGGGCCGTAGCGGTCGACCAAGGTGGCCCGGACGGGCAGCAGGAGGACCACCGTGCCGCCGAAGAGAGCCATCACCAGGCCGGAGACGGCATAGGAGCCGGTCGCCCCGGTCACGGACAGCAGCACGGACAGCGAGACCGTGCCGTAGGAGAGACGGGCCGCGAGGGCGGCCAGGAAGGTGTGGCGCGCGTACGGGACGCGCAGGACGGCGGCGTAGGAGGGCCGCTGGGCATGCGAAGGACGCGACGAGGTCGGCGCGGACATGGGTGGGGTCCTCAGGCAGAGACGGAAGAGGGGACACCGAAGCGCACCGCGGCACAGGACAGGCGTGTGCCGCGGGCGCGGGGTGCGCTCTTACGCCAAGGAGAGGAACATCCCGTCAACTTAGCAGCGGGGACGGGAGATCGGCCGGCGTCAGCCCTCCGTCAGTCCCGCCACCAGTTCGTCGGCCGCGCGGTACGGGTCCAGTTCGCCTGCCACGATGCGCTCCGCGAGGGCGCCGAGGTGGCGGTCTCCGTGGAGGTCGCCGATGCGTTCGCGCAGGGCCGTGACCGCGATGGTCTCGACCTCGCGGGAGGCGCGGGCCAGCCGGCGCTCCGTCAGGACGCCCCGCTCCTCCATCCAGGCGCGGTGCTTCTCCAGGGCCTCCACCAACTCGTCGATGCCCTCCGCGCGGGCGGCGACCGTCTTGACGATGGGCGGGCGCCAGTCGCCGGGGCCGCGGGACTCGCCGAGGCCGAGCATGTGGTTCAGTTCGCGGGCGGTGGCGTCCGCGCCGTCCCGGTCGGCCTTGTTGACGACGTAGACGTCGCCGATCTCCAGGATTCCGGCCTTGGCCGCCTGGATGCCGTCGCCCATCCCCGGGGCCAGCAGCACCACGCTCGTGTCCGCCTGGGAGGCGATCTCGACCTCCGACTGGCCGACGCCGACCGTCTCGACGAGGATCACGTCGCAGCCCGCCGCGTCCAGGACCCGGATGGCCTGGGGTGCCGACCAGGCCAGGCCGCCGAGGTGGCCCCGGGTGGCCATCGAGCGGATGTAGACGCCGGGGTCGGAGGCGTGGTCGGACATCCGGACGCGGTCGCCCAGGAGGGCGCCGCCGGAGAAGGGGGAGGACGGGTCGACGGCCAGGACGCCGACCCGTTTGCCCTGTTTGCGATAGGCGGTCACGAGCGCCGAGGTGGAGGTCGACTTGCCGACTCCGGGGGAACCGGTCAGACCCACCACATAGGCGTTGCCGGTCAGCGGGGCGAGCGCCGCCATGACCTCCCTGAGCTGTGGGGACGCCCCCTCCACCAGGGAGATCAGGCGGGCCACCGCACGCGGTCGGCCCTCCCTGGCCTGGGCCACCAGTGAGGAGACGTCCTGCATCACAGCTCCGTTCGCTCCGTTCGCTTCCGTTCGCTCAGCGAAACGTACTCAGGCCTTCGGCACCCGCACGATCAGCGCGTCGCCCTGACCGCCGCCACCGCACAGCGCGGCCGCGCCGACCCCGCCGCCCCGGCGCTTGAGCTCAAGGGCCAGGTGCAGCACAAGGCGCGCCCCGGACATGCCGATGGGGTGGCCCAGGGCGATCGCACCACCGTTGACGTTCACCGTTTCGGTGGACACGCCGAGGTCCTTCATTGACTGGACGGCGACGGCGGCGAAGGCCTCGTTGATCTCGATGAGGTCGAGGTCGGAGACCTCCAGGCCCTCCTTCTTCAGGGCGTGCAGGATGGCGTTGGACGGCTGGGACTGGAGGGAGTTGTCCGGTCCGGCCACGTTGCCGTGGGCGCCGATCTCGGCGAGCCAGTCGAGGCCCAGTTCCTCGGCCTTGGCCTTGCTCATCACGACCACGGCCGCGGCGCCGTCCGAGATCTGGGAGGACGTGCCGGCGGTGATCGTGCCGTCCTTCGTGAACGCCGGGCGGAGCCTGCCCAGCGACTCCACCGTGGTGTCGCCGCGGATGCCCTCGTCCTTGCTGAAGACGACCGGCTCGCCCTTGCGCTGCGGGATCTCGACCGGGGTGATCTCGGCCTCGAAGACGCCGTTCTTCTGCGCGGCGGCGGCCCGCTGGTGGGACAGGGCGGCGATCTCGTCCTGCTCGGGGCGCAGGATGCCGAGGCGCGTGTTGTGCTTCTCCGTGGACTCGCCCATGGCGATGTTCTCGAAGGCGTCGGTCAGGCCGTCGTACGCCATCGCGTCGAGCATCTCGATCGCGCCGTACTTGAAGCCCTCGCGGGACTTCGGGAGCAGGTGCGGGGCGTTGGTCATGGACTCCTGGCCGCCCGCGACCACGATGTCGAACTCACCCGCGCGGATCAGCTGGTCGGCGAGCGCGATGGCGTCGAGGCCGGAGAGGCACACCTTGTTGACCGTGAGCGCCGGGACGCTCATCGGGATGCCGCCCTTCACGGCGGCCTGGCGGGCCGGGATCTGCCCGGCGCCGGCCTGGAGCACCTGCCCCATGATCACGTACTGCACCTGGTCGCCCCCGATCCCCGCACGGTCGAGGGCGGCCTTGATCGCGAAGCCGCCGAGGTCGGCTCCGGAGAAGGACTTCAGCGAGCCCAGCAGTCGTCCCATGGGCGTTCGCGCGCCCGCGACGATCACCGAGGTGGTTCCAGAGTTTCCAGAAGTCATGAGCTGCGAATCCCCTTACCGGCTGCACTGCCGAGGAGTGAACGAGTGGGGGGGTCTGGGGGATCCCCCCAGATGAGGGTGTCCTTCGAATGTATTGCGTGGCACTCCGTGCCGTCATCGGGCCGTCAGTGTGATCGCTGGCACGTTGCGTAACCATCGCCGTGGCGCTGCACTGAGTTCATGCTGACGCGAATCGACCACATCGGGATCGCCTGCCACGACCTCGACGCGACCGTCGAGTTCTACCGGGCCACGTACGGCTTCGAGGTGTTCCACACCGAGGTCAACGAGGAGCAGGGCGTGCGCGAGGCCATGCTCAAGATCAATGAGACGTCCGACGGTGGCGCCTCCTACCTGCAACTGCTCGAGCCGACCCGGGAGGACTCGGCGGTCGGCAAGTGGCTCGCGAAGAACGGCGAGGGGGTGCACCACATCGCCTTCGGTACGGCGGATGTGGACGGGGACGCGGCCGACATCCGCGCCAAGGGCGTACGCGTTCTGTACGAGGAGCCACGGATCGGCTCCATGGGGTCGCGGATCACCTTCCTGCACCCGAAGGATTGCCACGGCGTACTGACAGAACTGGTCACTTCGGCGGCTGTTGAGTCACCTGAGCACTGACCCTCGTACATATGGGCCGGTAGGGTTGGGGGCGGTCGTCCCTTCGCAGGTTCGCAGGGCCGGGGCGGCCGCATGCCGGGGTCCGGGTTTCGGGGGACGAGCGTCGGGGCAGCAGCCCGTGCTCCGCCGTTGATCTGACACCATTCCCCGGGGGCCCCGTTCGGCGGATGGACGGAGCTCGTTCGGAGAAGGTTGCGACCAGGGGACGGATGGGACCGCGCAGTGCGGGGCTACGAGAGCCAGGAGCGAGAGCCGGCGGCTGACGTCGACCACCTCACTCGGTTCGAGGCCGAGATGAAACGGCTGAAGACCGAGCGGGAAAAGGCGATCCAGCATGCCGAGGACCTCGGCTACCAGGTCGAGGTGCTGCGCGCCAAGCTGCACGAGGCGCGGCGCACCATCATGTCCCGGCCCGCGTTCGACGGCGGTGACATCGGCTACCACGCCGAGCAGCTGCTGCGTAACGCCCAGATGCAGGCCGACCAGATCCGCCAGGAGGCGGAGCGGGTGGCCGCGGAGGCCCGGGCGCAGACCCAGCGGATCCTCCAGGAGCACGCCGAGCAGGCCGCGCGGCTCCAGGCCGAGCTGCACCAGGAGGCGGTGACCCGCCGCCAGCAGCTGGACCAGGAGCTGGCCGAGCGCCGGCAGACCGTCGAGTCGCACGTCAACGAGAACGTGTCGTGGGCCGAGCAGCTGCGGGCGCGCACCGAGTCGCAGGCCCGCCGGCTGCTCGACGAGTCGCGGGCCGAGGCCGAGCAGGCCATGGCCGCCGCCCGCGCCGAGGCCCAGCGGCTGACGGACGAGGCCCGGCAGCGGCTGACCAGCGACGCCGAGGCGGCCCGCGCGGAGGCCGAGCAGATCCTGCTGCGCGCCCGCCGGGACGCCGAGCGGCTGCTGAACGCCGCGTCCACCCAGGCCCAGGAGGCCACCGACCACGCGGAGCAGCTGCGCAACTCCACCGTGACGGAGTCGGACGCGGCCCGCCGGCAGGCGAGTGAGCTGAGCCGGGCCGCCGAGGAGCGGATGACGGAGGCCGAGGAGGCACTGCGCAAGGCGCAGTCCGAGGCCGAGAAGCTGGTCGCCGAGGCCGAGGCGAACGCCGCGAAGGCCCTCTCCACCGCCGAGGCCACCAACCAGCAGCGCACCCAGACCGCCAAGGAGCAGGTCGCCAGGCTGGTCAGCGAGGCCACCAAGGAGGCGGAGGCCACCAAGGCGGACGCCGAGCAGGTCGTCGCGGACGCCAGGGCCGAGGCCGAGAAGATCATCGCCGAGGCCTCCGAGAAGGCCCGCAGCCTCACCGCCGAGGAGAGCGCCTCCCAGCTGGCCAAGGCCGCCAAGACCGCCGAGGACGTCCTCAACAAGGCCTCCGAGGAGGCCAAGCGGACCACGCGGGCCGCCGCCGAGGAGGCCGAGCGGATCCGCACCGAGGCGGAGACCGAGGCGGACCGGCTGCGCGCCGAGGCGCACGACATCGCCGAGCAGCTCAAGGGCACGGCGAAGGACGACACCAAGGAGTACCGCGCCAAGACGGTCGAGCTGCAGGAGGAGGCCCGCCGGCTGCGCGGCGAGGCCGAGCAGCTGCGGTCCGACGCGGTCGCCGAGGGCGAGTCGATCCGCGCCGAGGCCCGGCGCGAGGCCGTGCAGCAGATCGAGGAGGCCGCCAGGTCCGCCGAGGAGCTGCTCGCCAAGGCCAAGGCCGACGCCGACGAGCTGCGGCAGACCGCGACCACGGACAGCGAGAAGGTCCGCACCGAGGCCATCGAGCGCGCGACCATGCTGCGCCGGCAGGCCGAGGAGACCCTGGAGCGCACCCGGCAGGAGGCCGACCGGCTCCGCGCGGAGGCCCAGGAGCAGTCCGAGGCGGTGCGGGCGGACGCCGAGCGGGCCGCGGCCGAGCTGCGCGAGGAGACCGAGCGGGGCGTCGAGGCCCGGCGCGCGGAGGCCGCCGAGGAGCTGACCCGGCTGCACGCCGAGGCCGAGGACCGGCTGGCGGCGGCCGAGCGGTCGCTGACCGAGGCGCGCGAGGAGGCCGGCCGGATCCGCCGGGAGGCCGCCGAGGAGATCGACCGGCTGCGCGGCGAGGCCGCGGAGCGGATCCGCACCCTCCAGCAGCAGGCCGAGACCGAGGCCCAGCGGCTGCGCGACGAGGCCGCCGCCGACGCGTCGGCATCGCGCGCGGAGGGCGAGAGCATCGCCGTACGGCTGCGGTCCGAGGCCGCGGCCGAGGCGGAGCGGCTCAAGCAGGAGGCCCAGGACAGCGCCGACCGGGTGCGCGCCGAGGCGCAGGCGGCCGCCGAGCGGCTGTCCACGGAGGCGTCCGAGACGCTGGCCGCCGCCCAGGAGGAGGCCGCGCGCCGCCGCCGGGAGGCCGAGGAGCTGCTCGGTTCGGCGCGCGAGGAGGCCGGCCAGGAGCGGGAGCGGGCCCGCGAGCAGAGCGAGGACCTGCTGGCCCAGGCGCGCAACCGGGTCGAGGAGGCGCAGGCCGAGGCCGTACGCCTGGTCGAGGAGGCGGACCGGCGGGCCACCGAGATGGTGTCGGCCGCCGAACTCCACGCCCAGCAGGTACGGGACTCGGTCGCCGGGCTGCACGAGCAGGCGCAGGAGGAGATCACCGGGCTGCGCTCGGCCGCCGAGCACGCCGCCGACCGTACCCGGCGGGAGGCCGAGGAGGAGGCGGACCGGGTCCGCGCCGACGCCTACGCCGAGCGGGAGCGGGCCAGCGAGGACGCGACCCGGATCCGGCGCGAGGCGGCCGAGGCGTCCGAGGCGGCGAAGGCGCTCGCCGAGCGGACCGTCGCCGACGCGATGACCGAGTCGGAGCGGCTGCGGTCCGAGGCGGCCGCGCACGCCCAGCGGGTGCGCACCGACGCCTCCGACACCATCGCCCAGGCCGACCAGGACGCCACGCGCACGCGTGCCGAGGCGCGTGAGGACGCCAACCGGATGCGTTCGGACGCGGCGACCCAGGCGGACACCCTCATCACCGAGGCGCGCAGCGAGGCCGAGCGGCTCCAGAACGAGACGATCGCGGAGGCCGACCGGGTCCGCGCGGACGCCATCGCCAAGGCGGAGAAGCTGATCGCGGACGCCACCGGCGACGCGGAGCGGCTGCGTGCCGAGGCCGCCGAGACGGTCGGCTCCGCCCAGCTGCACGCCGACCGGACCCGTTCCGACGCCGAGCGGCTGAAGGCGGACGCGGAGGCCGAGGCCGAGCGGATGCTGGGCGCCGCCCGCGAGGAGTCCGACCGCACCCTCGACGAGGCCCGCAGGGACGCCAACAAGCGGCGTCAGGACGTGGCCGAGCAGGTCGACACGCTCATCAACGAGACCACCGCCGAGGCGGACAAGCTGCTCACCGAGGCGCAGCAGCAGGCGATGAAGACCACCGCGGACGCCGAGTCGCAGGCCGACACCATGGTGGGCGCGGCCCGCAAGGAGGCCGACCGGCTGGTGTCCGAGGCCACGGTCGAGGGCAACTCGCTGGTGGAGAAGGCCCGTACGGACGCGGACGAGCTGCTGGTCGGCGCCCGCCGGGACGCCACCGCGATCAGGGAGCGGGCCGAGGAGCTGCGCGACCGCATCACCGCCGAGATCGAGGAGCTGCACGAGCGGGCCCGCCGCGAGGCCGCCGAGACCATGAAGTCCACCGGCGACCGCTGCGACGCGCTCATCAAGGCCGCCGAGGAGCAGCTCGCCAAGGCCCAGGCCAAGGCCAAGGACCTGGTCTCGGAGGCCAGCTCCGAGGCGGGCAAGGTCCGCATCGCCGCCGTCAAGAAGGCCGAGGGGCTGCTCAAGGAGGCCGAGCTGAAGAAGGCCACGCTGATCCGGGAGGCCGAGGAGCTCAAGGCCGAGGCGATCCGCGAGGCCCGCCGCACGGTCGAGGAGGGCAGGCGCGAGCTGGAGATCCTGGAGCGCCGGCGGGAGAACATCAATGGCGAGATCTCCCGTGTCCAGGACGTCCTGGAGGCGTTGGAATCCTTCGAGGCTCCGTCCGCGAAGGAGGGCGGCGTCAAGGCGGGCAGTACGGTGGGGGCCCCTCGATCGGGTGGCAAGTCGTCAGAAAGCTAGAAACCGAGGTCCGTTCTGTACTGTTCTGGTGCTTTTGGGTGAACCTTTGGCGGAGGCTTTGGCAAGCGATCTCACAGCCGGCCACCCAAAAGTGGTGTCATTCTCCAGATCAAACACGCATACGCTCGATGACACACCGCATCGGCCCCTAGGATTCCACCTATCACCTCACCGGTCTCACTCGACAGGAAACCCATGAGCGACACTTCCCCCTACGGCTTCGAGCTTGTGCGGCGTGGGTACGACCGCGCTCAGGTGGACGAACGGATCTCCAAGCTCGTCTCCGACCGTGACAGCGCTCTCGCCCGCATCACCGCTCTGGAAAAGCGCATCGAGGAACTCCACCTCGAAACGCAGAACGCCCAGGCCGCCGTCAGCGACGCGGAGCCCTCCTACGCCGGTCTCGGCGCGCGTGTCGAGAAGATCCTCCGCCTCGCCGAGGAGGAGGCGAAGGACCTGCGCGAGGAGGCCCGGCGGGCCGCCGAGCAGCACCGGGAGCTCGCCGAGTCGGCGGCCCAGCAGGTGCGCAACGACGCGGAGTCGTTCGCGGCGGAGCGCAAGGCCAAGGCCGAGGACGAGGGCGTCCGGATCGTCGAGAAGGCCAAGAGCGACGCCTCGCAGCTGCGCGCGGAGGCCCAGAAGGACGCGCAGTCCAAGCGCGAGGAGGCCGACGCCCTCTTCGAGGAGACCCGCGCGAAGGCCGCGCAGGCCGCCGCCGACTTCGAGACGAACCTCGCCAAGCGCCGCGAGCAGTCCGAGCGTGACCTCGCTTCGCGTCAGCAGAAGGCGGAGAAGCGCCTCGCGGAGATCGAGCACCGCGCGGAGCAGCTGCGCCTGGAGGCCGAGAAGCTGCGCACCGACGCCGAGCGCCGGGCCCGCCAGACGGTCGAGACGGCTCAGCGTCAGGCCGAGGACATCGTCGCGGACGCGAACGCCAAGGCCGACCGGATCCGTTCGGAATCCGAGCGCGAGCTCGCCGCGCTGACGAACCGCCGCGACAGCATCAACGCCCAGCTGACCAACGTCCGCGAGATGCTGGCCACGCTGACCGGCGCCGCGGTGGCCGCCGCCAGCTCCCCGGCGGAGGACGAGCCGATCTCCCGCGGGGTCCCGGCTCAGCAGTCCCGGTAATCGTTAGCGACAACAAAGGCCCGCATTCCCTTCGGGGGTGCGGGCCTTCGTCGACTACCGCGCCGCCGAGGGCCGCTCCTGGCGCCTGTGGCTCTCCGCCGACGGCGCGCGGACGGCACCCCTGCCCGCCTCCGCCCCCGCGGCCGACGCCTCGCTCACGGGCCCGGCCGGCGAGCTGGTCCTCGCCCTGTACGGCCGGGTCCCGGTGGACTCCCTGAAGCTCGACGGCGACCGACGCGTCTTCGACCGGCTCCTGGCCTGGGACCCGGAGGAGTAGGCCCCCGCCCGCCCCGGCCCCGCCGTCTCCGACCCGGCCGCAGCAACTGAACCCCGCTCGGGTGGCAGCCCCCGTAAGCCGGTCTTAGCGTGGCCGCATGATCGAGCTGGCGGGCCTGACCAAGCGATACGGCGACAAGACGGCGGTCGACGACCTCACGTTCACCGTCAGACCCGGCATCGTGACCGGGTTCCTCGGGCCCAACGGTGCCGGGAAGTCCACCACCATGCGGATGGTCCTCGGGCTCGACCACCCCACGGCCGGCCGGGTGCGGATCGACGGCAAGCGGTACGAACAGCTCAAGGACCCGCTGACGTACATCGGGGCGCTGCTCGACGCCAAGGCCGTGCACGGCGGGCGCAGCGCCTTCAACCACCTGCTGTGCCTCGCCCAGAGCAACGGGATTCCGAGGGCGCGGGTGGCCGAGGTGCTGGACACCGTCGGGCTGACGGCGGTGGCGCGGAAGAAGGCCAAGGGGTTCTCGCTCGGGATGGGGCAGCGGCTCGGGATCGCGGGGGCGCTGCTCGGCGATCCGCGGATCCTGATGTTCGACGAGCCGGTGAACGGGCTCGACCCCGAGGGCATCCACTGGATCCGGAACCTGATGAAGACCCTCGCCGCCCAGGGCCGCACCGTGTTCGTCTCCTCCCACCTGATGAGCGAGATGGCACTGACCGCCGACCACCTCGTCGTCATCGGGCAGGGCCGGCTGCTCGCCGACACCTCCATGGCGGACTTCATCCGGACGAACTCACGGTCGTACGTCCGGGTCCGCTCCCCGCAGCGCGAGCGGCTGCTCGACGTGCTGCACGGGGCCGGGATCACCGTCGTCGAGACGGGGACCGGAGCCCTGGAGGCGGAGGGCGGAAAGGCCGAACCGATCGGGGAGCTGGCCGCGCAGAACGGGATCGTGCTGCACGAGCTGAGCGTTCAGCAGGCCTCTCTGGAGGAGGCGTTCATGCAGCTGACGGCCGAGTCCGTCGAGTACCACGCGCACACCGACTCGCCCCCGGTGCCACAGGCCTGGGGCACCGGCTGGGACAAGGGGGCATGACATGGCCGTCGTCACTCAGGTCGTACGGTCCGAGTGGACCAAGATCCGGTCCGTCGCCTCGACGGTGTGGACGCTGTCCCTGGCCGTGGTGGTCACCGTGGCCGTCGGGACGCTGCTCTCCGGGCTGGCGAACAGCCAGTTCTCCAAGATGCCCGCGCGGGAACGGCTCTCCTTCGACCCGACGAACATCAGCTTCGCCGGGATGACCCTCGGTCAGCTGGCGATGATCGTGTTCGGGGTGCTCGTGGTCTCCAACGAGTACAGCACCGGGATGATCAGGGTCTCGCTGGCCGCCGTGCCGGGGCGGGCCACCTTCCTGTTCAGCAAGATCGCGGTCGCGGCGGCCCTGGTGCTGGGGGTCGGCATGGTCACCAGCTTCGCCGCCTTCTTCCTGGGGCAGGCCATGCTCGGCTCCCACCGGGCCCATCTGGGCGATCCCGGGGTGCTGCGCGCGGTCCTCGGCGGCGGGCTCTACATGACGCTCATCGCGATGTTCTCCATGGGCGTGGCCGTGATGCTCCGCTCGCCGATGCTGTCGCTGGGCATCCTGATGCCGTTCTTCTTCCTGGTCTCCAACATCCTCGGCAACGTCGACGCGACCAAGAAGATCGGCCGGTTCCTGCCGGACCAGGCGGGCAGCCACATCATGCAGGTGGTGCCGAGAGTCGGCGACGACGTCCCGTACGGGCCCTGGGGCGGGCTCGGGATCATGGGGCTGTGGGTGATCGCCGCGCTGGCCGGCGGGTACGTCCTGCTGAAGCGGCGCGACGCCCAGTGACCGGCCCTGTCACCTGAAGTCTTTGCATGCTCTTGGGCGGAACCGTCAGCTCCCCGATATCCTCCTAACCCTTACGGGGGGCGACTGCCCCGCTGTCCTGATCCTTTCGATGGGTGCGGAGCATGATCGAGGCTGTAGGCCTGACCAAGCGCTACGGCGACAAGACCGCCGTGTACAACCTCTCCTTCCAGGTACGTCCCGGAGCCGTCACCGGCTTCCTCGGGCCGAACGGCTCGGGCAAGTCGACGACCATGCGGATGATCCTGGGGCTGGACAACCCGACCGCCGGCGCGGTGACGATCGGCGGCTACCCGTACCGCAAGCTCCCGAACGCCGCCCGCCAGGTCGGCGCGCTGCTCGACGCCAAGGCGGTGCACGGCGGCCGGTCCGCCCGTAACCACCTGCTCTCCCTGGCCCAGCTCTCCGCCATCCCGGCCCGCCGGGTCGACGAGGTGCTCCGGGTGGTGGGCCTCCAGGACGTGGCCGGAAAGCGCTCCAAGGGCTTCTCGCTCGGCATGGGCCAGCGCCTGGGCATCGCCGCCGCGCTTCTCGGCGACCCCCAGGTGCTGCTCTTCGACGAGCCGGTCAACGGCCTCGATCCCGAGGGCATCCTCTGGGTGCGCAACCTGATGAAGTCCCTGGCCGCCGAGGGCCGCACGGTCTTCGTCTCCTCCCATCTGATGAGCGAGATGGCGCTGACCGCCGACCACCTCATCGTCATCGGCCGGGGCCAGCTGCTCGCCGACATGAGCGTGACGGACTTCATCTCGGCCAACTCCGCCGACTTCGCGCGGGTGCGCACCCCGGACACCGAGCCGCAGTTGCGCGAGAAGCTCAGCTCGGCGCTGACCGAGGCCGGCGGCCATGTCCTGCCGGAGCAGGACGGCGCGCTCAGGGTGACCGGGCTGCCGCTGCCCCGGATCAGCGACCTCGCGCACGAGGCGGACGTACGGCTGTGGGAGCTGTCCCCGCACCAGGCCTCGCTCGAGGAGGCCTACATGCGGATGACGCAGGGCGCGGTCGACTACCGCTCCAGCATCGACCAGAAGGCCGGCCTCCAGCAGCCCCTGCCGCCCGGCGCCCAGCCGCCGATGCCGGTGCCCGGGCAGGGCCAGCCCGGCTGGTACGCCCCACCGCCGCCCCAGCAGAGCGGCCAGCCGTTCGGGGGGCTGTACGGCGCGCCGGGGGCGCCCGTCGCACCGCCGGGTGCCTTCGGTGCGCCGCAGGGCCCGTACGGGGCTCCCCAGGCCGCTCCGAACCCCTACGCGCAGCCGGTGCCCGCGCCTGCGGCCGGGCCGGCACAGCCGACGCCCGCCGCCGCGCCCGCGCCCACTCCCGCCCCTGCTCCCGCTCCCGCTCCCGCTCCCGCCGACCTGACCAAGCCCGAGGACGCCCGATGAGCACCCACCAGCCTCCGCTGCCGCAGGCGGCGCCCGGCGGTTCGTACCCCGGTTACATCTCGCCGATCCCGGTGGTGCGCACCCACCTCGGGCACGCGATCGCGTCCGAGTGGACGAAGATCAGGTCGGTGCGTTCGACGATGTGGACGCTCGGCGTCTTCGTCCTGCTGGTGGTCGGCATCGGCCTGCTGGCCGGCGCTCTGGTCAGCAACTCCTCCTCGTCCGACGACCTGTCCGGCGGCAACGCGCTGTCGCTCGGCTTCTTCGGGCTGCTGCTCGGCAGCATGTGCATCATCACGCTCGGCGTGCTGACGACCGCCTCGGAGTACGGCACGGGCATGATCCGTACGACGATGGTGGCCTGCCCCTCCCGCGCGCGCGTGCTCGCGGCGAAGGCGATCGTCTTCTTCGCGGTCGCGTTCGTGATCACCCTCGCGGCCAGCGCCTTCGTGGCCATGACGCAGGTGTCGATGCTGGACGGCGTGGCCCGGACCCCGACCAGCGGTGAATGGCTGAAGGGCACCGTCGGCGTCAGCCTCTACATCGCGCTGCTCGGGCTGCTCTCGCTGATCATCGGCTCGGTCATCCGGCACTCGGCGGGTGCCGTCACCATCATGATCGGCGCGGTGCTCGCCCCGCTGGTGATCGCGCTGTTCATGTTCTCGTCGTCGCTGGAGAAGGTGCGCACGGCCCTGTTCGAGTACTCGATCCCGAACCAGCTGAGCGTCTTCTACTCCAACTCCCTCGGCGAGTCCGGCCCTTCGGGCTGGGACCCGCTGTGGATCATCCTGGGTGTGACGGCCGTCGCGTTCGCGGGCGCGTACGCGCTGCTGGAGAAGCGGGACGTGTAGGACAAGTCAGGACGAACGGCCCGTACCGGCCGTACGGCGCTCAGAACTTCGGCGCGTTCCGGGACCGCTGCACCCGTGTGGTGCGGCGGTCCTTCGCGTTCCAGCAGGCCTTGTGCCAGTGCCGGCGCTCGTCCACACCCGAGTGCTCCGGCCAGGCCACCACGTGCGGGACGCCGGAGGGGATCACCTGGTCACAACCCGGGCAGCGGTACGTCTTGCCGACCGCGCTGGCGCCCGCCACGTGCCGCACGCTCCACTCCTCGCCCTGCCAGCTCTCGGCGGACTGCCAGCCGCCGTAGCGGTCCGCGCGGTCGTCCTCGGCGCTCCGGCCGGACGAGGCCGCTCCGTTCGGGCCCTTGGGTCGGTTGCGACGCGGGGACACGGGACACCTCTCGGGGCTATACAGGGAGCACGGGCTGTGTCCAGCCTACGACGCGCGCACGCGGGTACGCGTAGGGCACCAACCCGCACAAGTCCCCCTCCAGGGCGACCCATTCTCCAGACAATCCGTAAATCTCTCCGCCGGGCCGTGTCCTCGGCACGTGTCAGACGGTTATGCCCGGTGGGGGAGCTCCGGGTCGGAGCCAGGAAAGCAGGAAGAAACGATGCGCGTAGGTAGTTTTGTGCTGGCCGCCCAGTTCCCGGGCCAGGGCCAAGGGGAGGCCCTGCACCGGGCGGTGCGCACCGCGGAGGTGGCCGAGGAGTCCGGTCTGGACTCGGTCTGGCTGGCCGAGCACCACTTCGTGCCGTACGGCACATGTCCGTCGGCGGTCACCCTGGCGGCACTGCTGCTGGGCCGCACCCGGCGTCTGCGGGTCGGTACGGCGGTGAGCGTACTGCCCACCGTCCACCCGGTCGCCCTCGGCGAACAGGCCGCGCTGCTGCACGTGACGAGCGGCGGCCGCTTCACGCTCGGCGTGGGGCGGGGCGGCCCGTGGGTGGATCTGGAGGTCTTCGGATCCGGCCTGGAGGCGTACGAACAGGGCTTTCCCGAATCACTCGATCTGCTGATGCGCTGGCTGCGCGAACCGGCCGTGTCGGCCTCCGGACCGCGCTACTCGTTCCGTGAAGTCCCCGTCGTACCGCGCCCGTCGGAGGCGCTGACGGAGGCGCCGGGGCCGGAGGTGCTGGTCGCCTGCACCTCCGCGGCGAGCATCCGGCTGGCCGCCGAGCAGGGGTTGCCGATGCTGCTCGGGATGCACGTAGGCGACGAGGAGAAGGCCGAGATGGTCGCGTTGTGGCAGCAGTACGCGCGGGCAGCCGGGCGGCCGGGCGACGAGATCGCCGGGGCGGCCCATGTCTCGGCCGGCATCTGCCAGATCGCGGACCGCCGCGCCGACGCCGCGGAGACGCTGGCGAAGGCGATGCCGGGCTGGCTGAAGCAGGGGCTGGAGGCCCATGTGACGGTGGACGGCCGCCTCCGGCCGATGCGGGACCCGCTCGCGTACACCGAACTGCTCTGCGGACTCCACCCGGTGGGCACCCCGCGGCTGTGCGTCGACCGGCTGGCCGCGACCGCCGAGCGGACCGGCATCTCCCGTTTCGCCCTGCTGACCGAGGGCTCGGGGGATCTGACGGCCACGGAGGAGAACGTACGACGGCTGGGTGCCGAGGTACTGCCGCACCTCCGGTGACCTCACCGCCGCGGGGAGCTTGCCGCCCCAGTGACTGATGCACCTCCCACGTGTGGAGCGGCAAGCAAGCGGCTCACTGCGTCAGCAGTACCGGAGCACGGCGTCAGCAGTCCCGTAGTTCCGGGGACTGGTTCAGCAGCTGATTGCGTACAGAGGTGAAGCGGGCCAGCGTCTCGTCGACCGAGGCGTCCAGCGGGAACACCGCCACACGGTGGCAGTTCTGGAAGGCCAGCCGCACACCGAAGTGCCGCTGCAGGGCGCCGCGTATGGCGTCACTCGCGAGCGCACGCAGCAGCTGACCGCGTGCCTGCTCGTCCGGCGGGGGCGTCTGGTTGTCGGCGAACTGGCCGCCGTCCACCTTCAGCTGGGCCACCAGGGAGCTGATCATCTCCCATGCGTAGGGCAGGGAGGTCCGGACGCAGTCGACGAAATCCGCTTCGTCGACCTCGCCTCGCTCGGCCTGTTCGAGTAGGGCCGGTGAGACGTCGAGCGACATGGGTACTCCTCTCGCACCCCCGAACAGCAGGGGTTGGCGGACAGGTAAGGGAGTTCGCGATGCCAGACACGCTGAGTACACACTCCGCGACCTCCCGTTCACTACCGTAGGCAACGTACGGGGGCCCCACCAGGAGATTGCGTATATGCGACGGTCCCTTCAGGCACACAATCGGCCAGGTTGGAACAGGGACTCCAGGCGTTTCATCAGGACCAGTCGCGAACGGTCTGATCCTGGTCAAACCGGAAGACGTGACTTGCAGCTCTCCAAACGCTCGCTAGCTTCGAATCCGAACGTGCAGGGACATCAGGGGAGACGGGCATGCGCGTGTTGGCCGTCAAGCGGATCAGCCGAGACACGGAGTCGTCGGCGGCGCTGGAGCGCCAGGGACTCGAACTGTCGGAAGCGATCGTCCAGGGCGACCACACGGTTGCAGGGTGGGTGGAGGACGTGACCGTTTCCGGCACCGTGAACCTCGATCAGCGGCCGTCCCTCGGAAAGTGGTTGCGGGTTCCCCTGGTCCACGAGTGGGACGCCCTCATGGTGACCGCACAGGACCGGATCAGCCGGGATGACATGCACTGGTGGTCCTTCATTCAATGGGTGCTGAACAACAAGAAGGACATCCTGATCCTGGCCGACCCGTCCTTTGACATCTCGACGCCGAACGGTCGCATGATCGCAGGTATTAAAGCCGCACAGGCTGCCGACTATCGAAACTCCGTCAAGGAGAAGAAGCTCAACCAGACGAAGCACTATCGCGACGAAAATCTTTGGGGTGGAGGTACATGGCCGTTCGGATATCGCGCCACCTCCTTCATGCATCATGGCACATCACGGCGACGCCTCGAAATCGACCCGGTAACGGGACCTCTGGTACAGGAGGCTTATGACCGCGTTGTAAACAAAGGCGAATCCCTGGGATCCATTGCTAAAGACTGGAACGCCCGGGGAATTCTCACTGCCCTTGACCACATGCGCAACGCGAACGCACAGGAGGGCAGAACCGGCGTCAAGACCGATGTTAAGGGCACCAAGTGGACCACCAGTACAATGACGGCCGTATTCACCAAGAAGTCCATCATGGGCTACGCCACGCACAAGGGTGAGCCGATTGTCCGTAACGGCCTGCCCGTTGTCTGGGCAGATCCCCTTCTGACCGAGGACGAGTGGGAGAAGCTACAAGAGGTAATGACCAGAAGGGCTCGCGGCAAGGGGGGTCAGAAGCGTACAGCCACCCATCTGGCGGGTGTGGCGTTCTGCAAGTGCGGTGAACCGCTGTACTCCAACACTTCCAGGCGGCAACTCGCAGACGGAACGGTCAGAGAGTACAGCTATTACCTATGCCGTTCATGGGGGCGCAAAGACGGCACGCGGTGCAAGTGGGTTAGATCTTGGCAGAGGAGCATCATCGAAGAACTCCTCGCAGAGCGCTTCTTGACCGAAGCGGGAGACCTGGAGATCATGACCCGCACTTACGTGCCGGGGATCGACAAGTCTCGCGAGATCAAGCAGCTCACCGAGGCTCTCGACAACCTCACCGGAAACTTGACGAGCCTTAAGCCAGGTGGCGTTGCAGCACAGGCCGTAATCCGAAGTCTGGAGGATCACGAAAAGGCGCTTGAGACACTGAAGGCTCTGCCTATAATCCCATCCCGATGGATCGAGGAGGGTACGGGGGTTACGTACCGGCAGCAGTGGGAGCATGACGACTGGGCGGCTCGCGGTGAACTGCTCCGTAAGACTGGTGTCCTCATTCTCATCGGAGGAACGACTAAGGAACCGGCCGCCTGGCTGCACCTCCCGGACAGCTTGAATCAGCGCGTAGTCGACCTCCACGCGGGGCGGCTCACCACCGGGCCGGAGGAATGGCAGGAGGGATTGATGAAGGCGGCCAATGCATTCGGTGAGGACGATGCCGCGATCGCCCCCAGGAGCGACTGACCACAACAACAAGAGAAACCTGATAAATACGCCCTTATAAGTACGTCTTGACTCCCGGGCCACCCCGGGCGGCCTTTTCGTCGTTCAGGCCCTCGGAGGGGGCCCAGGTCGGGGACCGGGGAACCTCAGCGCGTGACAGGCCGGCGGGACCCACGGGGTCCGCAAGCCCCGTAGGCTTGCCCCATGCGTCTCGTCATCGCCCGTTGCACCGTGGACTACGTCGGCCGTCTCTCCGCTCATCTGCCCTCAGCGAAGCGTCTGCTCATCTTGAAGAATGACGGCAGTGTCTCGATCCACGCGGACGACCGGGCCTACAAGCCCCTCAACTGGATGTCGCCGCCGTGCACCCTCAAGGAGGGGGCGGGTGACGAGGAGGGGGTCTGGACCGTCATCAACAAGGCGGGCGAGAAGCTCATCATCACGATGGAGGAGGTCCTGCACGACTCCTCGCACGAGCTGGGTGTCGACCCGGGCCTGATCAAGGACGGCGTGGAAGCGCACCTGCAGGAGCTGCTGGCCGACCGCATCGAGACGCTCGGCGACGGCTACACCCTCATCCGCCGCGAGTACATGACGGCGATCGGGCCGGTGGACATCCTCTGCCGCGACGCCGAGGGCCAGACCGTGGCCATCGAGATCAAACGCCGCGGTGAGATCGACGGCGTCGAACAGCTCACCCGCTACCTGGAACTCCTGAACCGCGACCCCCACCTCGCCCCCGTCCGCGGCATCTTCGCGGCCCAGGAGATCAAGCCCCAGGCGAAGGTCCTCGCCACCGACCGCGGCATCGGCTGCACCATCCTCGACTACGACGCCCTCCGCGGCGTCGAGGACGACAAACTGCGCCTGTTCTGACCGCGTCGGGCGGGCCGCCGGGCCGGCCCTCCGCCAGGCCCGACAGGCGCGCCCGTTCCGAGCGGGACGGACGCGTTCCGGCCGAGGCGGACAAGCCACGCCCGTTTCGAGGACTGCCGCAGGCCAACCCGCCGAAGGCAGACGTTCCGACCGAGGCAGACGCGTTCCGACCGACGCGGACGCGTCACCCCCGTTTCGAGGACTGCCGCAGGCCAACCCGCCGAAGGCAGACGTTCCGACCGAGGCAGACGCGTTCCGACCGACGCGGACAAGCCACGCCCGTTTCGAGGACTGCCGCAGGCCAACCCGCCGAAGGCCCGTCCGGCGGTTGCCTGCCCTCGCGGTGTCCCGGCCCCTCCACTCCGCCGCCCACCGCGATACCGCCCCGCCCCGTTACCGCCGCCCGCCCCAATACCGCGCCCATCCCGATACCGCCGCCCACCCCAATACCGCCGCGACGGCGCTCAGCCCCCACGGCGGTGACCGGCGGTGCCGGACCGGCCTGAGCCGGGTTCGGCAGCGCCGGTTCGCGTCGTCGTGGGTGCGCGCCGTCGCGGCGGTATGTGGGGGGCGTGGCGTCCCGCACGCGGGCCGCGGGACGCCCTGGGCCCCGGGCCTCAGATCACCGTGCCGGTCGAGGCGCCGCCGCCGCCGCTCTCCGATGCGCTCGACGTCGTGACGCTCGGGGAGTTGGAGGCGGGGCCGCTCGCCGAGTTGGTGGTGCTCGGCGAGCTGCCGGACGGGGACGGCGAGGGCGACGGCGACGCGCTCGGCGACGGCGACCCCGACGACTTCGACGGACTCGGTGACGCCGGCTTCGAAGGTGATGCCGACTTCGAGGGAGATGCGGACGGCGTGTGCGTCGTACCGCCGCCGGACGACCCCTTCGTGCCCGTGGCCGAAGGCGAAGGCGTCTGCGTGTCCGTGGGTGAGGCCGGGTTGTCCGGGGTGGCGTCCGGGCCCGGATCCGTCGGCTTGCCCGTGGCCGTGCCCGTGTCCCCCGCGCCCGACGTCTGCCCGGGGTCGGCGCCGAGGCTGCCGTCGCCCGTGCCCTCGCTCGCCGACGGGTTGACGCTCACGTTGTTGGACGGGTTGTCGGCGTTGTCGTGGGAGGTCATGCCGAGCCCCACCACCGTGCCGAGGACCGCGGTGAGCAGGACGCCCGCCCCGACCGCCACCAGGTTGCGGCGAGCCATGCGCACAAGGCCGCTGCCCTGGGCCGGAGTCGGTTCGGCCGGGACCCGCTGGGTCACCATCGTGTCCAGGACCGGCGAGTGGACCGCCGGGAAGGGTGCGGTGACGCCGCCCGCCGGGAACCTGGACTCCTCGTGGCGGGCGTCGGGGATCTCGTCGCCCGCCGTCGCGGCGATGACCGGAAGGGCGTCACCCGAGCGGTCGGCCACCAGGGCGAGGGCCCGTCGGCCCGCCGTCGTGCCCCGCTTGTCGGAGAGGGCCCCGCGCAGGCCGAGCGAGGCCTCCAGCTCGGCCCGCGCCCGGTCCAGCTGGTCGCCGCAGAGCGCGAGTATGCCGAGTTCGTGGTGGAAGTAGGCCTGTTCGCCGACCTCACCGGACAGCCGGGCGGCCTCCGCCCCGGCCCGCAGTGCCCGTTCCCAGGCACTCCACCGCAGCCCGGCGGCGAACGCGGGCGCGGCCGTACGGGCCAGTCGTACCGGCGTGCTCTCCTCGTCCTCCTTCGGCGGCACCGTCTCGGGGACCACCACCGACAGGGCGGCGAGGACCGCGTCGGCCTCGGCACAGACCCGTTCGGGGGTGACCGAGGGGTGCCCGGCCCACCAGCTGTAGTGCTGGGCGGCGGTGAGGGCCTGGGCCGTCGCGTCGTCGGCGTATCCGGCGGCCTCCAGCTGCTGTAGGACGCCCGCGGCCAGCCGGTAGCGGGAGCCGACCGGGGAGACCAGTCCACAGCCCGCCAGTTCGCCGAGGGCCGCGTCCGCATGGGTGTCGCCGATGAGGGCCGGCAGATGCGCCTGGTGGGGCACCTCGCCGCCCAGGGCGACCGCGAAGCGCAGGGTGGCCCGGGCGGAGGCGCTGAGCCGCGAGGCGAGCAGCGGGGCGGCCGCGGCGGCCTCGCCGAGGGACGGCAGCGGGGACGCCTCGGTGGCCTCGGCGTCGAGGGGCGCGTCGGCCGGGAGATCGGACAGGTCGGACCGGCTGGACAGGCCGGACGCGAAGACGCCGAACTCGTCGACGGCGCCCGTGCTGGCCCGCAGCTGGTCGCGCTGGCGCAGCAGCGCGCCGGCCTGGACGAACCGCAGCGGCAGGCCCTCGGACTCGAACCAGAGGTCGCCGGCCCAGTTGGCCTCCTCCTCGGTGAGCACCCGGCCGACCGCGCGCTCCAGGATGTCGACGCCGCCGGCCCGCTCCAGGCCGCTGAGGAAGACCTCCTCGACGGCGGAGTCGGCGGACGGCGCCGGCACGTCCGGGGTGGCGCCGATCAGGAAGGCGCACTCGGGGGTGGCGTCGATCAGCTCGTCGAGCCCGGCGCCGCCGAACTCGACGTCGTCGACGACGACGACCGCGCCGATGTCCCGGACCAGTTCGAGGAGTTCGTCGTGGGCCGGGCGGTGCGCGGGCGCCTTGTAGACGGCGTGGAAGAGGTCGCGGAGCAGGTCCTCGGGCGTGCGGTGGAAGCCGTCGAGGCGGACCACGCCGTCGGGGGCGAGGTCGGAGCAGTCGTCGGCGACCAGGTCGAGGAGCGCGGTGCGGCCGGAGCCCGAGGGTCCGGTGAGGCGCACGGAGCGGCCGCGGGCGAGCAGCCGGACGAGCCGCTCGCGGTCGTCCTGGCGCTCCAGGAGCGGCAGTTCGGGCCGGGCGGGACCGGGCGGCACCGGCGGCCGGACGGCGCGCTCGTACTCGGCGCGCTCGGCGGCGGTGCGCTTCTCGGGCCTGGCCGGGCGCTCGGTCGGCGGGCAGGGCTCTATCTCGCTGCCGTCAACGGGATTGACGGTCAGCAGGAATTCGCCGCTGACCAGCCGCGTGACGCGGGCCGCCGTCGGCGCGCTCTGGCCGAAGTCGGTGGTGAGGGATTCCCTGGGCGGGCGCTGGCGCGGCGTGCTGCCTCCCCCGGTGTCGAACAGGCTCGACCGGGAGGCACCCCCGTCGTCCTGGCCGTACCTCTCGGGTCCCGGGTTGATCGGATCCATAGGTTCCTGGCCCCCCAAAAGCGTCGTGTGCCGTGCATGCCGGCCCCTCCCGGCCTTTGCACACCGCGCTGTCGCTTCTGGTCCGGGCCCGCGCTCGAAGGATGGCAAGGGCGGCGGGCGACCGAACCTTAAACCTTGGCACAGTATCTACGACAGTCCGGGGTACCGCGCCGTCCGAGACATCACAGTCTCGTGAGGATTGCGTCTGACGTGCGCTTGCGCGCCGTCCGACCGGGTGACCCCGGTCGCCCGGTTCACACCGGATCGCCGTGTCCCCATGGTCTGCCGCCTGGCGAGAGCCCCGTTCCCCGACGGACGGCCGTGTCCGGGCGGTTCGCCGGGTCCCGGCGGACCGTCCTGTCCCGGCGGTTCGCGGCCGCACAGCCGGTCACCGGGCCTCGGTCACACCCGGGGCAGCGACTCCACCCCGATCCCCCCCTCGATCGCCAGGATCCGGTGCAGCCGGGTGGCCACCAGCAGGCGCTGCATCTGCGGCGGTACGTCGCGCAGCACCAGGCGGCGGCCGCAGCGGCCGGCCCGCCGGTGGGCACCCATGATCACCCCGAGTCCGGTGGCGTCCCAGGAGTCCAGCTCGGACAGGTCCAGCACCAGATCGCCGACTCCGTCGTCGACGGCCGAGTGCAGGACCGTACGGGCGTCCGCCGCGCTGCGGACGTCGAGGCGGCCCCCGACGACCAGCTCGGCGTGGTCGCCCCTGATGTACATATGCGCTCCCCGAGAGTGCGTGTCCTACTCCGTAAAAGTGTTGTCCGGTAATGCAACGTCTGACGGCGTTCACCGGTCAGAGGTTGCCATCTGTAAGCGAACCGATACCGAATTCACCCCCGAGGGTGAACCCTCGGGGTTTGTGCGTGGTGAGAGGTGGTCAGAGGCTCTACGTACGGACGTTTCAGTACGTGTAGAACCCCTGCCCGCTCTTTCGTCCGATGTCACCGGCGTCAACCATCCGGCGCATCAGCTCCGGCGGGGCGAACTTCTCGTCCTGCGACTCGGTGTAGATGTTGCTGGTGGCGTGCAGCAGGATGTCGACGCCGGTGAGGTCGGCCGTGGCCAGCGGGCCCATGGCGTGCCCGAAGCCCAGCTTGCAGGCGAGGTCGATGTCCTCGGCGGTGGCGACGCCCGACTCGTACAGTTTGGTGGCCTCGACGACGAGCGCCGAGATCAGCCGGGTCGTCACGAAGCCGGCGACGTCGCGGTTGACGACGATGCAGGTCTTGCCGGTGGACTCGGCGAACTCCCGCGCGGTGGCGAGGGTTTCGTCACTCGTCTTGTAGCCGCGGACCAGTTCCACGAGCTGCATCATCGGCACCGGCGAGAAGAAGTGGACGCCGACGACGCGCTCGGGGTGCTCGGTGGCCGCCGCGATCTTGGTGATCGGGATGGCGGAGGTGTTGGAGGCGAGCACGGCCTCCGGGCGCACGATCTTGTCGAGCGCACGGAAGATCTCGTGCTTGACTTCCAGCTTCTCGAAGACGGCCTCGACCACGATGTCCGCGTCGGCGGCCGCGTCCAGGTCGGTGGTCGTGGTGATGCGGGCCAGGGCGGCGTCGGCGTCGTGCGCCTCCAGCCTGCCCTTGCTCACGAACTTGTCGTACGAGGCCTGGATGCCGCCGACGGCACGGTTCAGTGCCTCGTCGGTGACGTCGCGCAGGACCACGTCCCACCCGGCCTGTGCGGCGACCTGGGCGATGCCGGAACCCATCAGGCCGGCCCCGATGACGGCAAGCTTCCGTGCCACTCCGCTCCCCTTACACGCTGTTGAGGTATGCCTCTTGGGCGGGACCCTAGCGCCCGTCGGGGGCCGGGAAACCCGGTAAGTAACGCGTGTCACGGTCTCAGGACGTGAGACAACCGTCACGTCGCGTCAGCCGGACCCGGCGGCACCGTCCCTCGCGCGCCGCGTCCGGCGTGGTCCGCTCCCCTCGTACTCCCCCGACCAGGGGCAGCACCGCGGCATCCGCAGCCTTCGCGGCACCTCTACGCTGACCTCATGGTCAATCTGACGCGCATCTACACCAGGACCGGCGACCAGGGCACCACCGCCCTCGGGGACATGAGCCGGGTCGCCAAGACGGATCTGCGGATCTCGGCGTACGCGGACGCCAACGAGGCGAACGCGGTGATCGGGGCGGCGATCGCGCTGGGCGGGCTGGAGGAAGAGATCGTCAAGGTGCTCACCCGGGTGCAGAACGACCTCTTCGACGTCGGCGCGGACCTGTCCACGCCGGTGGTGGAGAACCCGCAGTTCCCGCCGCTGCGGGTCGAGCAGTTCTACATCGACAAGCTGGAGGCGGACTGCGACCGCTTCAACGAGCGGCTGGAGAACCTCCGCTCCTTCATCCTCCCGGGCGGCACCCCGGGCGCGGCCCTGCTCCACCAGGCCTGCACGGTCGTACGGCGCGCCGAGCGCTCGACGTGGGCCGCGCTGGAGGTCCACGCCGACACGATGAACCCCCTGACCGCGACCTACCTCAACAGGCTGTCGGACCTGCTGTTCATCTTGGCCCGCACGGCCAACAAGGAGGTCGGGGACGTGCTGTGGGTGCCCGGCGGGGAGCGGTGACAGACGCTGCGGCAAGGGAGTTGGGGAGCTGACGGACGTATACAGAGTGGTCCAGACCTATTGACCCGTGGTCCAGACCTTTCTATTCTCGCGGCACCATGGGCATGAAGGCTCAGTCATGCCCACGTCACCCCCGATCAAGAGGGAGGCGCAGCATGCGCTTCAGACACAGAGCCGCGGCGGGGTTCGCGACCCTGTTGCTCCCCCTGGCCGGTCTGGTCGGCCTCGCGAGCCCGGCCCAGGCCGCGACGACGGCGACCGCGACCTACACCAAGACCCAGGACTGGGGTACCGGCTTCGGCGGCCAGTGGACCGTCAAGAACACCGGTACCAGCGCCATCAGTTCCTGGACCGTCGAATGGGACTTCCCCTCCGGCACCTCGGTCACCTCCGCGTGGGACGCGGACGTCACCTCCTCCGGCACCCACTGGACCGCCAAGAACAAGTCCTACAACGGCTCCATCGCCCCCGGCGCCTCCGTCTCCTTCGGCTTCAACGGCGCCGGTTCGGGATCGCCCAGCAACTGCCTCCTCAACGGAGCCAGTTGTGACGGCGGCACCACCGTCCCCGGGGACTCGGCGCCCTCCGCGCCCGGCACCCCGACCGCGTCCGGCGTCACGGACACCTCGGTCAAGCTCTCCTGGTCCGCGGCCACCGACGACAACGGCGTCAAGAACTACGACGTCCTGCGCGACGGCAAGGTCGTCTCCACGGTGACCACCACCTCGTACACCGACTCGGGGCTCACGGCCGGCACCGACTACTCGTACACCGTCCAGGCCCGCGACACCGCGAACCAGACCGGGCCGGTCAGCGGCGCCGTCGCGGTGCACACCACCGGCGGTACGACCACTCCCCCGCCCACCGGCTCCAAGGTCAAGCTCGGCTACTTCACCGAGTGGGGCATCTACGGCCGCAACTACCAGGTCAAGAACCTGGTGACGTCCGGCTCCGCGGCGAAGATCACGCACATCAACTACGCCTTCGGCAACGTCACCAACGGCCAGTGCGCGATCGGCGACGCCTACGCGGACTACCAGAAGACGTTCACCGCCGACCAGTCGGTCAGCGGGGTCGCCGACACCTGGGACCAGCCGCTGGCCGGCAACTTCAACCAGCTGCGCGAGCTGAAGGCCAAGTACCCGAACCTCAAGATCCTGTGGTCCTTCGGCGGCTGGACCTGGTCCGGCGGCTTCGCGCAGGCGGCGGCCAATCCGACCGCGTTCGCGGACTCCTGCTACAACCTGGTCAAGGACCCGCGCTGGGCCGATGTCTTCGACGGCATCGACATCGACTGGGAGTACCCGAACGCCTGCGGGCTGAGCTGCGACACCAGCGGCTCGGCGGCCTTCAAGAACCTGATGGCCGCGCTGCGCGCCAAGTTCGGCTCCTCCGCCCTGGTCACCGCGGCCACCACGGCCGACGGCTCCTCCGGCGGCAAGATCGACGCCACCGACTACGCGGGCGCCTCCCAGTACGTCGACTGGTACAACGTGATGTCGTACGACTTCTTCGGCGCCTGGGCGACCACCGGCCCGACGGCCCCGCACTCCCCGCTCACCTCGTACTCGGGCATCCCGACCGCCGGCTTCGACACGGCCGACGCGATGGCCAAGTTCAAGGCGCAGGGCGTACCGGCGAGCAAGCTGCTGATCGGAATCGGGTTCTACGGGCGTGGCTGGACCGGTGTGACGCAGGACGCGCCGGGCGGCACGGCCACCGGGGCGGCGACCGGAACGTACGAACAGGGCATCGAGGACTACAAGGTCCTCAAGACGTCCTGCCCGGTCACCGGCACCATCGCGGGGACCGCGTACGCGCACTGCGGCACCAACTGGTGGTCGTACGACACCCCGTCGACGATCGCCGGGAAGATGAGCTGGGCCAAGTCCCAGGGGCTCGGGGGCGCGTTCTTCTGGGAGTTCAGCGGTGACACCAGCGACGGTGAGCTGGTGAGTGCCATCAACTCCGGCATGAGCTGACCCTTCGCCCCACCCACCCCCACCGCGTCGCGGGCGGCAGCAGAAGACGGGCCCGGCCGGGGCGGCCGCCGTCGTGACGCCGGTAGACGCCGTGCAGGACGGAGGGAAGCGCGGGGCTCTGCCGTACCAGGT